>QCND01000007.1 GCA_003213355.1 Prochlorococcus sp. AG-424-E20 | reverse complement strand
TCACAATCATTCCAGGCTGCATCAAATGCCATTGCAAAACTATCAGCATTGTTATATAAATTTTCACTAGATGCCTCTAAATTCATCAGAATAGAATCAAATGTTTAAATAATTTTAACTCCTTAATGGGTATTAAAAATGACTAAGTCTTTGTAATATAGTTAATCATTATTTGTTTTTCTCGACAAAGCCTATCGCTGTATAAATTTTGCTTGGTATGCTAAGTAATGCATTTGGAGATAAATGATATGAAAACCAACATAAATTATTATTATTGTTTAAAATATATTTGATTACCAGCTATTGATTTTGCCAGATATTAACGATCTTTTAGTCTTACTTATAATTATCTTCATTTTAATTGTCAACTTCTTTAGAAGAAGATGACAATTAAAATCATCAAATCTTTTAATGTTTAAAAATCAGATCAGTTAGTCTTTGAAAATTATCAGCGTTGGTAAAAGGATTTATATATTTAACTTGTAGTATTTTTGAAAACTACGAGTCTCTAAGAGTGGTTCCAAGTCTCAAAGCTAAAACCCCTGCAAAAATAACCATTAAAAAAGATATGCCAGCCAGATCAGGTGAATTTATACCTAGACCTGATGAGAAATCTACTTTGGAAAGATCAAATGTACTTTGAACTCCGATTAAAAGGTTCATCATCTCTAAACTTCTAATTTATTCTATGCTAACTCAAGATTGAAATGATCTTTTATTTTTTGAGCTTCTAGTATCAACTCTCATGCAGTTTTGTAATAATTAGGATTGGTCTGCTAATTAACTGACGACTTACATACCGCTTACATACCTGTGCTTAGGATATGTAATTTTCTATGGGTAAGCAACTGCCTGAAGATTGGATAAATGGAAAGAAAACGACCCTGAATGTTTTTACTGATTTGGGGTTGAAATGTGATGTGACTAATCTCTATATCTACAAGCACCGTGGACTGAAAACACAGAATCTTTATTGGCGTTGGAAACCTTTAGATAAAGACGATGATATAAGACCTAATGCTGGAAGACCAACGGATTCAAAGGGAAATGTAGAACTCGACAAGAATGGAAAGAAGAAAAAAAGAAAGTACTACGGACAAGAATCGACAGGTGAAAGTGACCCTTTCGCAGCAGGTAAAGAGGCAATAGTTTTATTGAAGAAATTAAAACAAAAAATAGAAGAAGAAAAGCGAACGCAAAAAAAACACTTCTACTGAGAGTGTTTATCAGAAAAGCAAACAAAGTGGGTAGGACAAAACCCAAGCTCACTAAAACTTCAGAAAGTTCCAGTAGAAGAGTTTTCGCAAACCTTTGACTATGGGTTAAAGGATATAACTAATTTGGATGACTTCAATCAAGTAGATGATTGGGAAAATAGTTCTTTTTTTTACAAGCAAATTAACCGTTACTCATCACCTTTTATGATAAAAAGTCATTATTAAATCTAGATTCCCATAAATTTCGAGGAGAGATAATACAATCAAAAGACAAGACTCTTAAAGCTTTAAAGATGAAAGGTTTTGGAGAACAGCGAAGATCTAAAAAGAAAAGGGATAAAGAAACTAATCACTCTAAAGAACAAATAATCAATCAAGCATTTAAGTTTCATTCACAAGGCAATATTTCAGAAGCAGTAAAATATTATAAATATTTCATAAATCAAGGTTTCAAAGATCACAGGGTTTTTTCTAATTATGGAACCATTTTAAAAAATCTGGGCAATTTAGAAGACGCAGAAGTTTCTACTCGTAAAGCAATTGAACTGAAGCCTAATTACGCAAATGCTCATTTAAATCTGGGAAACATATTGAAAGATGTTGGAAACTTAAAAGATGCAGAAGTTTCTACTCGCAAAGCAATTGAACTGAATCCTAATTTCGCAATGGCGCATTCCAATCTAGGAAGCATATTTAGAGATCTTGGCACATTACCAGAAGCAGAAGTCTCTACTCGTAAAGCAATTCAACTGAATCCTGATTTTGCAAATGCTCATTTAAATCTTGGAAACATATTAAAAGATCTAGGCAAATTAAAAGAAGCAGAATTGTCTTACCGCAAAGCGATTGAAATCAAACCTGATTACGCAGACGCTCATTACAATCTGGGAGTCTTATTGAAAGAACTAGGTAAATTAAAGGACGCAGAGTCATCTACTCGCAAAGCGATTGAAATCAAACCTGATTTCGCAAATGCTCATTTAAATCTGGGGAGGATATTGATAGATCTAGGAAAATTAGATCAAGCTCTTTTAAGTTTTCAGGTATTAATTGATATTGATAAAAATCTTGAAAATGCTCTAGAGGGAATAGGGACAGTACTTTTAAAGAAAGGTAATTATTCAGATGGTATCCTCAAAATAAGAGAGGCTATTGGATCCATTGGTTTTAATTCTAAAAAGTCCTCTATAACGATTTATTAAATGAAGAAATCAACAATCGATTCGGGGAAGAAAAATCCAAACTTTATTGGCTCTTGGACTATAGAACCAATCTCAATTTGTGACGATCTTATCTCCTACTTTGAACTTAATCTTACAAAACAGAAAATTGGTGTAATAGGAAGTGGTTTAAATACTGAGATAAAAGATAGCGTTGATATGAGCATTGAGCCTAAAGAGATTATTCTGCCAGGAAATGAGGCATTTAAAGCATATTTTGATCAACTATTTGAATGCTATAAAAACTATATAGAGGACTGGACTTTTTTAGAAGAAATATCTCAAAGATTAGAAATTAGTTCTTTTAATTTACAAAGATATAAACCTGGTCAACATTTTAAAAAAATACATACCGAACGATTTTCTATAGGTAGTCTTCACCGTATTTTTGCTTTTATGACTTATTTGAATGATGTTGAAGAAGGTGGTTCAACGTATTTCAGTCATTATGATCTTGAAATACAACCGAGGAAAGGACTAACTTTAATATGGCCTGCTGAATGGACTCACGCACACAGAGGTAACATCCTAAAAGAAGGTTCAAAATATATCATTACTGGTTGGATCACTTTTGCTAATTAATTAATGAATGATTGATAGTATTTAATACTTTTAAAGAGATTTATCCGTTAGCAGAGAATCCTATTCTCTTGGAGTAGAGAGCAACTGTAACGGTAGGTGCTCTTTTTTTATGCATTTTTGCGTGTGGACTGACCCTGATAGGTATGTAAGTGAGTGTTTACAGGACTTTTCAGGTAATTACATACCAGTTTTGCTCCTCTCATAATTGCTTCTAATGCTCCTGTTTTTCACGGAAGGCATATTCTTATTTTTCTCTAAAACGCTGTTGTGACAAGCGGTTACAGCGTAGTGAAGTGATAGTAAATAGGCATTAAAAAAGCACCTTTAGGTGCTTATTAATGGTGCCAGGACCCAGATTTGAACTGGGGACACGGCGATTTTCAGTCGCCTGCTCTACCAACTGAGCTATCCCGGCTTTAAACCCTAATAATCTACCAATTCGTAAGTACCTTATTGAAAAATAAATTGAAATCGCCTTATTTTTCTTTCGTCTAATTGGAAGGTAATTTGAAAATCATGAAAATGCTAGCTTCCTCATGATTTTGTTGGAAGCAAATTTCATAACTTAGGAATAGCTTTGATCATCCTAACCAATGTTTTATGTGCATCTGAACAGTCTTGAAGAATATGATCAAATTTTATTTCTAATGTCTGTTCATCAATTTTAATCTGAATAGCTTCTGGAGATAGGCTTGTCATTTTTGCTGATTTAAAAGTTTTAATTTTTCCATAATATTTTGCATATGCATTGACAGCATCCTCATGGTCTTTGTTCATGTGATTACATATTCTTGTACTTGACGTTTGGGTGATTGGCTCGGAGTTCATGAAATTTTTTTTGTTAGTGACTTTAGAAATTAATTAATAAGTTAGATAGATTTAAAGATATTCAGAGTAAAAATTTTATAAAGAATTTAATTCTTTATTCATAATAATCCCTGCAAAGCAATACTCGCTACTCCTGCAGCTGGGGGGGTGTTGCATATTTTTATTGGTATGCCAATTTCTCTTTCTCTTATTTTCTTCCATGTAATATTTTTTGCACCCCCTCCAATAGAAATTATTTGCCGAGGTAAATCAGCTCCTAATTCATTAAGTTTTTGCCAGCCTCTTGCTTCTATTTTCGCTAACCCTTCAAATAATGCATGAAGATAAAGAGAATCACTGACTGGTCTTGGCTCAAGTTTAGGTTGTAAATTGGGGTCATCTATTGGAAATCTTTCTCCTTGACTTGATAATGGAAGAAGGTTTAAACCTGATGATTTATTAGGATTTATTTGTTTGCTTAATTCTTCAATATATTCAAGATTAAAGAAATCTAGTAGTATCGCAGCCCCTGCATTAGATGCTCCACCAGTTAGCCAATTCCCCAACAATTTATGATTTGAAATGCCTTTCCCCTCCAGGGGCTTATTGACAAACTTTTTAATTACTATTGTGCTACCAAGGATTGTTATCCCATCATTCTTATTAGGGAAAGTGGCTAAAACCCCAGCATTAGAATCTGTAGTTCCTGCTATGACTTGAAGATTTTTTGGTAAACTTAGTTCATTTGCTTTTTTAATACATATCTTTCCCATTATTTGACCTGAAGGAATTATTTTCGGAAGACATTTTAACCATTTTAGATTTTGAAAATTTTCTGGCCATGAACTATTTGATATTTCCCAACCCATTCTAATATTGTTCCCTTCTTCCCCATACTCCCAATTATTTATAAGCCATCCACTAATCCAATCTGCTTGGTGCCTTAAGATTATTTCATTACCATATAAGGCTAGAAGTTTTAGTGCTCTTCCGACACTTCCACTTATGCTTGACCCTGCACATTCTTTAGTAAATAGATTTTCTATCTCGTATGAATATTCTGAAAAGGATAAGAAATAAGGTAGGGCTTTCCCAAGAGGAGCTCCGTCTCTATTGCATGCTAAAAGTGTTCCAGATGTTCCGGCTACTGAACAAGAAACCAACTTTTCTTTAAGATCTTTTGGAATTTCTTGTATTAGAGTTTTGAGGCTATTTATCCAGTCTCCAGATATTTCAAGACCTTTATAGTATTTTTTCGATGATGTGAATTGTATTTTTTTTTTAGCATTAATTATTGCAATTCTTACGCCTGATGTACCAAGATCTATACCAAGTACAAGAGATTTGTTTAACATTTTTTTATTAATCTTTTTTTATTTGAGCAAACTTAGTTCGTTTGCTTTTTGAGATACGTCCTCCCAAGGGAGAAGAATATCCGTTCTGCCAAAATGACCATATGCCGCAGTATCTCTATAAAAACGTCCACCTCTAATACTTGGTAGGTTTTGAAGATCGAATGCTTTAATAATTGCGCCTGGTCTTAGATCGAATTGATCTTGTACAAGTTGTGTTAGTTCAGAGTCTGAAACTTTCCCTGTCCCAAATGAATCCACAAGTATCGATATAGGTTTTGCGACTCCGATTGCATAACTTAATTGAACTTCAACTTTTTTTGCAAGATTCGCTGCAACTAATGCCTTCGCCACAAATCTTGCTGCATACGCTGCAGATCTATCAACCTTAGTAGGGTCTTTCCCTGAGAAAGCGCCTCCTCCATGTCGAGCATATCCACCATAGGTATCAACAATTATTTTTCTTCCAGTTAGACCTGCGTCGCCTTGGGGCCCCCCAATAACAAATTTTCCAGTTGGGTTGACAAGGAAACGAGTTGATCCTTTAGAAGGTTTTAGAGGCAGGTCTTCGGTGGCAGGCTCAACAACAAATTTCCATAGGTCTTTAGTAATTCTTTTTTGAATTTCCTCTTCAAGAGTTATTCCATCTACTTCAGATTTATGCTGAGTAGAAATCAGTATTGTGTCTATGGAACATGGTACTCCGTTTTCGTAGGAGACACTTACTTGGGTTTTGCCATCAGGTAAAAGATAATCCATTAATTTTTGGTGCCTAACTAATGCAAGCCTTCGTGCCAATCGATGAGCGAGACTTATTGGCAATGGCATAAGTTCAGGAGTCTCGTCACAAGCAAATCCAAACATGATTCCCTGATCACCAGCCCCAACTTGATCGAGCGGATCTGTTGAATGGTCTTCAGCTTCATTTACACCTTGAGCTATATCTGAAGACTGTTGGTCGAGTGCGACTAGAACGGCGCAACTATTAGCATCAAATCCACCATCACTAGCACTTCTATAACCAATGCTTTTGATAACTTCTCTGACAAGCTTGTTAAAATCCACCTCTGCTTTTGAAGTTATTTCTCCAGTTATTAAACACAAGCCAGTATTAACAACTGCTTCACATGCGACTCTGCTTGTTGGATCTGAACTTAGGCATGCATCTAAAACTGCGTCACTCACTTGATCACAGATTTTGTCTGGATGCCCTTCAGTGACAGATTCAGAGGTGAAAACGTATCTACTCATTTAAAATATTAATATTCAATATTTTAGTGGCTTGAATGAATTTTTAATTCATTTAATTTTTCTATAAGAAATCTTTTTTCAGTTAGAGATGGGGGATTTTTCCATCCACCATTAAAGCCAACTACCATAGTTATCCCAGCTTCTTTTGCCATCCTTAAATCAGTATCTGCATCTGAAATAAGAGCACAATCTGAAGGATTAAAGTTCATTTTTTTGCAAAGTTCTATAACTGCTTCTGGATTGGGTTTAGAAGGTTTATTCTCAGCACTCCAATGATAATCAAATATCCCTTCCAATTTATTCCTGCAAATAAATTCTTCTATCCCTTCTTTTGTATCATTCGTCATTAATGCAATAGATACTCCTTTTTTCTTTAGAGAAACCAATAGATCTAAAGCTCCTGAAATTATAGTTCTATGTTTTTGCGTATTACCTTTTTGATTCGAAAGGTAGACATCTACTTTATCGAAAATTTCTTTCCCTATTGAAAGTGAATGAAACCAATCGAAACCAAATAAAGTAAAAATTGTCGCAGTAGATATAATATTTTGCTCTCTAGAAGCTATTGCTAAGCTTGCATTAGCTGAAAGACAATTTTTTTTTAATCCATAGACAGCAATAAGTGATTTTTTTAACAACCAAATTTTAATATTGTTTAGTTTTAATTTTTTAAATTTATCTTCAAAAAAATTGATCCTAGTTTTAGCCAGTTCTAGCAAGCATTCTTCACTATTTGATAAGGTCCCATCCTTATCAAATATTACTGCCTTAATAAAACCAACAGAGCTATTTTTTATTAATAGTTCTGCCATTTCAAGAAATGTAAATAATCAAATAGTCATTACTGCAATAGGGTCTTCTCCTTCTTCTGCCTGCTCAAGAAGCATTTGTTTGTATCTTGCTGCCATCTCTTCAGCTTTGTCAAAAACTTTTTGAGGGTCAGTCAGCATGTCTCCAGGTTCTGGTTCAAGCGCCTTTGTCGAAAGAGAAATTCTTCCTCTTTCAGCATCTAGATCAATAATCATGACCTTCATTTGATCATTGACGTTTAATACGGAGTGAGGAGTTTCAATATGCTCATGGCTTATTTCAGAGATGTGAAGAAGTCCACTTACGCCCCCAATGTCTATAAATGCACCATAAGGTTTAATTCCTCTGACTGCTCCTACAACAACTTCTCCAACTTCAAGGCGATTCATTTTTCTTTCAACTAAAGCCCTGCGATGACTTAAAACAAGCCTATTCCTTTCTTCATCAACCTCTAAGAATTTCAATGGCAAGAAATCAGCAACTAGTTCTTCTTTCGCCTTTCTAGTGCTTATGTGTGATCCAGGAATAAAGCCTCTCAGTCCTTCAACTCGAACAAGTGCACCGCCTCTATTTGTAGCAAAAACCTCTGAGTAAATTGTGGCATCTTCTTTTTGTAATTGTCTAACTCTTTCCCAAGCTCGTTGATATTCAATTCTCCTGATTGATAAGGATAATTGACCATCCTCGTTTTCTTCGGTCATTATAAAAAATTCTCTAATTTCTGAAGGCTGTAAAACATCACTCAGTCCTTCGACTCTATTTATTGAGACTTCTTGCATAGGCATAAAAGCAGCTGTTTTCGCTCCAATGTCAATCATTGCTCCTTTCGATTCAAGAGCAAAAACTGTTCCATTGACTATGTCACCAGGTTTAAAGTTATAGTCATATTTACTTAGTAAAGATGCAAATTCATCAAGAGTGAACCCTGCACTCTCAAGATCACTCTTATTAATTCTGCTTGAAGAGTCATCAGCAGCAGGAATATTTTTGGGAATATCGTCTTCTTTTAATTCATTCATTGAATTTTCTTCAAACTCTGCACTCGTAGCATCTGAGACAGTTTCTTCAGGTATTGATGTCTCTTTGCTATGATTTTTTTCTTCAATTTTGCTTGCTTGATTTTCAGACATGCTTGAATGGCGGTCTGCCTTTTTAGAACAGTTCGATAGAAATACAAAATGGCCCGCCGACCAAATTGAGATTAAATTCTACTTTATTGATAGGTCTTTCTAGTTAAATAACTGATGCCAATTGTTCTTTTTTTATTGGTTTTAGTACTTCAAGGGTTTTCAAGAAATCATTGATTCCATTAAATTGCCTATAAACAGAGGCAAATCTGATATATGCAACTTCATTAATATCTTTTAAATGTGTAAGAACCATTTCACCAATCTCAACTGATTTGATTTCTTTGCAAACTCCTTGATGGAGTTCTAGTTCTATTTCGTCAACAATAAATTCAATTTTAGATACATGTATAAGTGTTTTTTCGCAGGCTCTATTTAAGCCATTAATTATTTTACTTCGATTAAATAGTTCTTTTGCGCCGCTTCTTTTTAAAACAGTAATTGGTGTTGTTTCTACTCTTTCGTACGTAGTAAATCGGAAGTCGCAATTTAAGCACTCCCTTCTTCTTCTTACGCTTCTTCCAGAATCAGCCGAACGAGATTCAAGAACTCGACTGTCTGTATTTTTACAAGATGGGCACTGCATGCAGCCCTTTTTAACGATTTTACTAACTTTAAACATTTATTTGGATTCTGAGAAGGGGTAGATTAAATAAAACTACTTTTGTACTTAAAATATTTTTTTAATTTCAAGTAAATAACAATAAAAAAAGCCCTGAATTTTCAGGGCTTTTTTTATTGTTATTTACTTGTCGTATTTCGGAGGATCACGAAACGCGACAGCAAAGAAGAGCGTTACAAGTGCCAAAGTAAGTATTAGCACGTAGGAGAAAGCTTCCATCTAAGTTCTCGGGATAAGGGGGGTAAAGAATCCTGTTTAGGCTCGACCAGGAACTCGGCGGGTAGATTCGTCTCCAAGTTTTTTGAAGAGACCAAACTCAACCTGATCCCCAAGCTCTGGATCGATACCTGAGAATCTGTCGCCAAATAGAGTCCTAGCGGCGTGCCACCAGTGCCCGAAGAGGAATAGCAAGCCAAAACACAAGTGCGCATAAGTGAACCAGGCTCTTGGAGAGCTTCTGAATACACCATCTGACTTGTAGCGATCTCTGTCAAACTTGAAGGCTTCTCCAAGCTGAGATTTTCTAGCTAGACGTTTAACAATTACTGGATCAGTAAATGTTTGTCCATTTAACTCACCACCATAAACAGTAGCTGTGACTCCAGTTTGTTCAATGGAGTACTTAGCTTCGGCTCGACGGAAAGGAATGTCAGCTTTAACGTTCCCATCCTTGTCTTCAAGAATGACAGGGAAGTTCTCAAAGAAATTTGGAATTCTTCTTACTTCTAAGTCATTGCCATCGCTATCAGTAAATGAGATGTGACCTTGCCATCCACTAGGAACCCCATCTCCATTAACCATTGCACCAACTCTGAATAGTCCTCCTTTGGCTGGACTATTACCTACATAGTCATAGAAAGCAAGTTGCTCAGGAATGGCTGCATAAGCTTCAGCTTTTGAAGCACCATCATTCATAGACTCTTGAACTCTGCGGTTGATTTCAGTTTTGAAATACCCAGAATCCCATTGATATCTAGTAGGACCAAATAATTCAACTGGAGTTGTTGCTGATCCATACCACATTGTTCCAGCAACTACGAAGGATACAAAAAGAACAGCTGCTAGAGCACTAGCCAGAACGCCTTCAAGGCTACCTAGTTTTAGAGCCCTATATAGCCTTTCTCCTGGTCTATTGGTGATATGGAATATTCCACCAATTATTCCTAAAAGTCCTGCCCCAACGTGATTGGCGACAATTCCTCCAGCATTGAATGGATTAAATCCTTCTGCACCCCAGACTGGAGCAACTTTTTCTACATGTCCAGTTAATCCATATGGATCAGAAACCCATATACCTACAGATGAACAATGAAATGCGCCAAAGCCAAAGCATGTCAGGCCGGCTAAGAAAAGATGAATTCCAAATATTCTTGGAAGATCTAAAGCTGGCTCTCCAGTGCGGGAATCTTCCCACAATTCAAGGTCCCAATATGTCCAGTGCCATACGGCAGCGAGCATAAGGAGACCACTGAAAACTATATGAGCTGCAGCAACACCTTCGAAGCTCCAGAAGCCGGGGTCAACTCCGGTTGCTCCGGTTATATCCCATCCGTTCCAGCTACCTGTAATTCCTAGGCGGGCCATAAAGGGCATGACGTACATGCCTTGGCGCCACATTGGATTAAGTACTGGATCAGAAGGATCAAAAATGGCCAATTCATATAAGGCCATTGAGCCGGCCCAGCCGGCTAACAAAGCAGTATGCATGAGGTGCACGGCCAAGAGACGGCCAGGGTCGTTGATAACGACTGTGTGCACCCGATACCAGGGCAATCCCATGGGTCAGGTTCGTATAACGAAGCTGCTTAATGCAGCAAGACTCGAATGATCGTAAATGGTATTGCTTGAGTTAAGGCACAGGATGTAGAGACCTGAAATGACTTTTGACACTCTTGAGTAAAATCTAACTGGTTTTGAGGAGCTGAAAATTGCGAATAGACAGTCTCAGACTAGAAAAAATAAAAAAAAAAAGAAAAAGAAGAATTTTTCGAATTTCAATTGATTTTGTAATTTTAAGACGTTTTATTATCAAATTAATTTTGAAAAATTAAAAATTCGAGCCTAAAACTACTTGAAATCGATAGCTTGAAAATTATTTTCATGGCTTTTCAACTCCATATAAGCGAACAACTTCCTGAACACATAATTTTTCGGCAAATTACAAAATCTCAGTCCTTTTGATTCAAAACCCAGTTTTTCTGCTGAAGGGATATATAGTTTGTTTCAGTAAAATTTGTTCTGAGTAAAAACCTCGGTTATGGAAACCACTAGTTTTGGCTTTGCCGCAAGTCTTTTATTTGTTGGAGTACCAACGATCTTTCTTATAGGTTTATTTGTTTCTACCAGTGATGGAGAGAAATCAAGCTTTTACTCTGATACCAGCAAAGGTAGATTGAGCCCTGAGCCTAAAAAGTAATTTAGGAATTTTCTACGCTAAAGATCTCAAGTATTTGCTCGAGGTCAATACACTTATTGAGGTTTTGCCGTAAAGGTAATGCTTCAATGGTTATAATATTAAATTAAACGACTAAGATAATTGGTTCTTATTTAGGATGGTTTCAAAAAATAATAGATGGAGAATAGATGGAGATTAAAAAAAACAGTTCTTCCCCAGCACACTGACCATGCAGGTGTACTTTGGCATGGCTCTTACTTAAACTTCTTAGAAGAGGGGAGAATTGATGCTTTGGATCAAGTTGGATATTCGTATCCAAAACTATCTGAAAGGGGTTTCGAAATTCCAGTTGTTTCAATTCAACTTAGATATAAAATATCTTTTATTCATGGCGAAAAGGTTCTTTTAGCGAGTCAATTTAAGCTGGAAAATAAAATACGACTTACTTGTAATACTTTATTTTTAAAATCAAATGGTGATATTGGTGCAAAAGCAATAATAGGACTTGTTGTTGTAAGAAAAACAAATGAATCTATAAAGTTAGTTAGAGAATTACCAGTAGAAATTAAAAATATATTATTAAAGCTAGAAGAAGGCCCAAAAGTTTAAGGAAATTAAGAATCTAATATGTTTAAATCCATTCCAGGTGAAGCTTTTCTTAAATGGAGAAAAAAAATGATATTGATGGGCGGTAGGAAAGTTGATTTTGATTGGCTTTTGGATATGGCTGCTGGAGTCTCTTGGGCTAAATTGCAAAGCATTATTTTGAATCCTGAGAAGTTTATTTCCTTAGATATCTCAACTGATGAATTAGAATTTATTTGGAATTCTCATTTAAAATATCAAACCCCACTTCAGTATTTGATTTCTAAGTGCCCTTGGAGAGATGTTGAGTTAGAGGTTTCAGCAGATGCTTTGATCCCTAGGCAAGAAACAGAATTTTTGATTGATATTGCTTTGAAAAAAATTACTAATTTTGATTCTGGAAGATGGGCTGATCTTGGTACAGGCTCTGGAGCTATTGCAGTATCTTTAGCTAAATCTCTTCCTAATTGGAATGGACACGCAGCTGATATTAGTAATGAGGCATTAGAACTAGCAAAAAGAAATTTAAAATCTATTGTGCCAAATGCGAATGTGAGATTTTCTTTGGGTGATTGGTGGGAACCTTTGAAAAGATGGAGGGGAAGATTTGATTTGGTTTTAAGCAATCCTCCTTATATACCCTCCGATTTAATTGAAGAGTTAGAACCAGTTGTTAAAAACCATGAGCCATTTCTTGCTTTGGATGGTGGAGAGGATGGAATGAATGCTTCTAGGAAAATCATCCTTGGAGCATTAAATGGACTTGCCAAAGGAGGTTGGTTGATTCTTGAACATCATTATGATCAAAGCGAAAAGATAACTAGTTTTATGAAGAATATTGGAATGGAGGAAGTTTCTTTTGAAACAGATTTAAGTGGAATCAAGCGTTATGCAATTTGTCGTAGAAAATGAAATGATTACTCAGCAACTTGGAATCTTTGACTTGGCTTTAAAGTTGAAAAAAGGCTCTTTAGCTTTATTCCCTACTGATACTTTGCCAGCAATTTGTTCATACCCAAAATACTCAAAAAAAATTTGGACTATTAAGAAAAGGCCTTCAAGTAAGCCACTTATATTAATGGGAGGTTGCTTGGATGATTTGTTTGAATTTGTTCATCCTTGTGCTTTGGAGGAAAGCTTGAAATTGGCAAAAATCTATTGGCCTGGAGCATTAACAATGGTTTTGCCAACAATAGGAAATTTTTCTAAGCATTTGAATGGTAATTCAAATGCTGTTGGTTTTAGAGTCCCCGCACTAAGACTTGCTAGAGATTTGCTTATGCAAACTGGTCCTCTTGCAACTACAAGTGCAAACATTTCTGGAGAAGCACCTGTTAAAGATGCGATGGAAGCTTCCATTCAATTCCCTGGTATTCCAATACTGGCTCCTATTCCTTGGCCAAGTTCTTCTGGCATGGCAAGCACAGTTGTTGAATGGAAAAATGGAGAGTGGAATTTGTTAAGGCCTGGTTCAGTTGTTTTGAAATAAAAGTAACGAATGATTTATCTGTTATTCATAGTTTTGTTAGTGCAATCTATTTTTTGGTGGCTTTTCAGAGTCCCCATAATGAGTTTTGATTGGATTTTTCAATTTAAATTTTTCAACCTATTTATTGCAGCTTTTTTAATTTGGATAATCTCTGGTCAATCTAAATAGATCATTTTAATTGTGGTTTTTAAAATGCCGGCTAACAGATTTGAACTGATGACCTTCGCTTTACAAAAGCGCTGCTCTACCGCTGAGCTAAGCCGGCATTAATTTTATCCTACCTAAAAAAGTAAACTAAAAGTTAATCCATTTAAGAAATTTGTTGAAAATACTTTTTTAAATCTCTTTTTTTTGATCTCATCTAACAAATCAATGCCATCTTGAAATTGATTATGATTTTTGATCTGTGTCTTCAGTACCTGGAGAATTTACTTCTGACTGATTCTTAGGCTCTTTAAGTTTGATTTGCCCAGTCATGGTTCTCTTTATTGGTAGGTTTGCAACTAATGCGGTCATGCGATCCTCTGTCTCAAGACTTACTGCGCCTTCGTCAACATCTATCTCTACATACTTTGCCACCACCTCAAGTATTTCTTTTCTCATTTGATCTAAAAGTTCTGTACTGAGATCTGATCGATCATGAGCTAGAACAAGTTGCAACCTCTCTCTAGCGGTGCTAGCGCTGGCCGGTTGTCTACGTAGTAACTTGTTGATAATGTCTCTAAGTGTCATTGCCATTGCTTTAGAAAATTTTTGTTTGCATTAGTCTTCTAAATTTCGCACCAAATCCAGAAATCTCCTCTGCTGGGTCAATAAGTGGAATATCTTCTCCTTGTAATCGCTTGGCAATATTTAAATAACATTTAGCTGCTGGGGAATTAACGCTATTTAAAGTTAGTGGCTCCCCTCGGTTTGTACTTACAATTACCTGTTCATCCTCTAGTACAAGGCCAAGTAAAGGTAAAGCTAAAATATCAGTTACATCATCGATAGAAAGCATTTCTTGGTTGGCCATCATCTTTGGCCTAACTCTATTAAGAACTAATTGGACTGGTTTAATAGAATTTGTGTTAAGTAAACCAATTACTCTGTCTGCATCTCTTACTGCTGATACTTCAGGATTGGTAACTACAATTGCTTCTTGAGTGGCTGCCATAGCATTTTTAAATCCATCTTCAACTCCTGCAGGGCAGTCAATTAAAACGTAATTAAACTGTTCTTTTAACATATCTACTATTCGCTTCATATCATCGGGTTTTAACCAATCAAGCATTCTTGGATTCCCCGCAGGAAGTAAAGATAGATTGGACTCTTGCTTGTGCTTCACTAAGGCCTGATCAAGTCTGCATTCCTCCTCTAGAACTTCTTGTGCGGTATATACAATTCGATTTTCAAGACCTAAAAGTAAATCCAAATTTCTGAGACCAAAGTCTGCGTCTAAAACAGCAGTGGTGAAGCCCTGCCTTGCTAGTGAAATGCCAAGATTAGCTGTAAGGGTTGTCTTACCAACTCCACCCTTGCCTGAGCAAATAAGAATGACACGTGTATCTATAGCCACTGACCTCCTTGGATTCGACAAACTTTAGTTCGATTTTGATGAAGAGAAAAGCTTTATTGTTAGATCGGTTGCATTGGGTTTGCTTTTGAAGACATATTTAAGGACTTATGAAGTAATTTTTTCTTGTTTTTTGTCCAAAACCATACTGGTTTTAGTTCTCTAATTATGTGGTCTCCAGTGGGGAAATTATAATTTCTTCAGAATCAATTCTTGCTTGCTCTGCAAGACCAAGTTGAGGCTTCTCCTTCGGCCCTCTAGCAACTTTTTTAGCGATTCTAAGTTGAACAGGGCTAAGTTGAAGTGCGGATATTTTTGCTTTAGAGTTTCCTTTGCTGCCTGCATGGGCAATCCCAAGTAGTCTTCCCCAAATAAATATGTTTCCCTCTGCGCTAACTTTTGCCCCTGGATTAACATCTCCAAGGATTAACAAATCCCCAGGGCTTTCAAGATATTCGCCTGACCTGACAGTTCCTTGATGAAAGTGAGTTTTTGAAAAAGTTAGATTTTTCTTATGTTCATCTGAAGTATTTTTTGAAGAACTTTCAATAATAAATTGGGATTTATAACCTAGTGATTGAGAGCTTACAATCGTCTTTGGAGATGATGAGCAAAAACAAATAATCTTACAATCAAATTGATTCGCAATTTCTATTATTTCTGATATTTCTTTACATGAAAGATCGATATTTTTAGCATCTATTTCTAAATTATTTGACTTAAGGGTTTTTAATTTATTTTTCAAATCTATTTTCCAATTAGGATAGTTTCTACCCTCTATGTTGATTATTATTTTTTGATTTTTTGAATTCATTTCTAATTGTATTTCATTTTTAGTTTCTCAATTTCTGTTTTTAATTCAATTTCTATTTCTTTTGGATAAATCAACCATGAAGATTGATTTGGCTGAATTAATCTTTCAACTAATGGTGAAACTCTCTCTAGAGCTTGTAACTTATCTCCGTCCCATAAACGAAGTCCATGTTTATAAGGATGGTAACTTTTAACTAATTGTTCTCTTAACCCACAGGATATGTCTGGCTCAATGCAATATTTTTCAGATAGTTTTCTAGCTTTCGCTAGAGACTCTAGTCTTGTCTCTAAAGTAAAGGATGATATATTTAGTGCTTTTAATAAATTTCTATGTATAAAGCGCTTACAGAGATTTGATAGATTTTTAGAACTACAGTCTTGCCATTTATGGATATGGTATCCAGTTACTATGTCATCATTAGATAAAAAACTTTTTAGGCTCATTTTTTCATGATTCCAAAGCCATTCAGACATGCTTTTATCAGCCCATAAGTTTTTTGGGCCAATATTCCTTGCCGTTTTTATGATTTGTTCTAATAACCAATTGCAAACTTCATTTAATCGATGATTGTATACGCTTCTATACATTAGATTCCTTATAACTAAATAATGCTCAACTGCCATTAATCCTTTTGGGTGAATTGCTAAATCTCCATCAGGTGAAATTGTCATTGCTGAAATTATTCGGTCTATATCTAACTGACCATATTTTGCCCCAGTTGTATAACTATCTCGCATTAAATAATCAAGTCGATCGCAGTCTAGTTGACTACTGATTAACGAAATTATTGATTTTTTTTCTGCTTTTCTCGATTGAACTAAATCTGAAATTGCTTTTGCGTTTCCTTTCCCATATTTATTAAGTATCGTAGTTATTTCGTGACTTGAATTGATTAATTTAGCGGTCCAAGATTCATGTTTTATTTTGAAAGCTTCTTCACTTGTGTGGCTAAGTGGTCCATGACCTAGGTCATGTAAAAGCGCAGCACCATAGAGAAGGAATTTATGCTCTTTTAATCCAGAATCAACCTTTAACAAATGATCTATTGCTCTTCTTGCCAGATGAAATACACCAAGAGAATGAGTGAACCTGCTTGATTCTGCACCATGAAATGTTAAGTAAGCAGGACCTAACTGTTTGATCCTTCTTAGTCTTTGAAATGGGGAGGAATCTATTAATTCCATCACCATTTTTTCCTCTGGAATGGAACTATTTAATGTGATTGATTGATGAAGAGGGTCGTAATAAGTTCTTGACAACATGACTTATTCAATTGCTTGGCTTATAAATTGTTCTTCTTTTACTAAAGTCTCTTTTGAGACTTTTTCTTTGTCCAAGGTGGCTTGCATGATCAACTCTGCATCTAAAAGCCATCTATCTTCATCCGCGCCTGGATTAAGTGGCTCTGGCATTTCTAAGAGGCGATCAGGCTCAATTCCAAGATTTTGTATGTCTCTTCCGCTAGGAGTCAAATAGCTAGCAACTGTTACAGCTAAACCACTACCATCACTAAGATTGGTCAAAGATTGTATTAGGCCCTTCCCAAATGTTTTATTACCTATGAGTTCAGATCTTTTATTGTCTTGAAGAGCACCAGCAAGAATTTCACTAGCACTGGCTGTCCCTTCATTTACAAGAGTAACCATTGGGCCATCATAAATAGTTTCTAGTCCAGAACTGATGGGATCATTTATGGAATCTCTTTTTTTTGTTTCAACAATCGGCAAATTGCTGAGGAAATCGTCAGCAACCGCGAGTCCAGAACTTACGAGACCTCCAGAGTTATTTCTTAGGTCCAAAATCAGACCATCTATTTCTTTCCCAGAAAGTTCTTCCAATGCTTCTTTGACTTGCTCAGGAACCCCCTCACTAAATTGTGTAATTCTTAAATAACCAAATGTATGTGATTCGTTTCTTATTCTCTTAGTCCTAACTGGTCTTAAATCAACACTTCTCCTTTCTAAAGAAATTTCTTTTATTTCGTTGTCAGGCAGCTCTAATTCAACGATTACTTCTGTTCCTGTTTCCCCTCTCAATTTTGCTGCTGTTGCTTCAAGTCCTAATTGTTTGGGAGATTGCCCGTTGACTTTTTTTATAATTGTTCCACTTGTAATTCCTGCATCGGATGCCGGAGAGCCTTCAAGAGGAGATATTACAACTATATTTCCATCTTCTTTTCTAGCTCCTAGTTGAAGTCCAACTCCATTGATTTCACTACCTATGTTGCTTTTTTTCATCGCTTCGTAATCAACTGGTCTCAATAAGCGTGTATATGGATCTCCAAGAGGAAGTAGCATTGCTTCAATAGCTGAGTAAGCTTGTTGAGAATTGTTTATTGGCTTTTCAAGAGCTTTTTGACGAAGTTTTTTCCATTGAATTTCATCAAATTTCTTAGGATCTAAATAACCCGCATTAACTTGATTCCATGCCTCAATAACAAGCAATTGTCCATCATTTAGAGCATAAGCTGGCTGAGTAAAGACTTGAAATAAAATCCCAAAGCTAATTAATACTGCAAAAAGTCTTTGCAGTAGCTTAGTTAAAGATTTAACAGATGAGAGCATTAGATTGATCTTTTGCGGCGACCAAGGGGCACATCGAGTAAGATATTTGAAAGTACAGTGCATAAGTGGATGGCGAACTCTTCACCGGTTTATGACTGGTTCCAGGAACGTCTTGAGATACAGGACATCGCTGATGATGTCACTTCAAAATACGTTCCTCCACATGTCAACATTTTTTATTGTCTTGGTGGCATAACACTGGTTTGTTTTTTGATTCAATTCGCGACTGGATTCGCGATGACTTTTTACTACAAACCTACAGTAACTGAAGCTTATAGCTCAGTTAGTTATTTGATGACAGATGTGAGTTTTGGTTGGTTGATTAGATCAGTTCATAGATGGAGTGCCTCAATGATGGTACTCATGCTTATTTTGCATGTTTTTAGAGTTTATTTGACCGGTGGATTTAAAAGACCTAGAGAATTGACATGGATAACTGGAGTTGTTATGGCAGTAATAACAGTAGCTTTTGGAGTTACAGGGTATTCATTGCCTTGGGATCAAGTCGGTTATTGGGCAGTCAAAATTGTTTCTGGTGTCCCAGCAGCTATTCCAGTTATTGGAGATTTTATGGTCGAACTTCTTAGAGGTGGTGAGAGTGTTGGGCAGTCAACTTTGACAAGGTTTTATAGTCTTCACACTTTTGTAATGCCATGGCTACTAGCAGTATTTATGTTGATGCATTTTCTAATGATTAGAAAGCAAGGAATCTCAGGTCCCTTATAATTAAAATTATTTATTCAAAATAATCCCTAATTTTCTTAAACCTTTCTTAATCCATGTCTACTCTTAAGAAACCTGATTTAACCGATACAAAATTAAGAGCAAAACTTGCCAAAGGTATGGGACACAATTATTACGGTGAACCAGCATGGCCTAATGACCTTTTATATATCTTCCCAGTAGTTATTCTTGGGACTATTGCATGTGTTGTCGGTTTAGCAGTTTTAGATCCTGCATTCCTTGGAGATAAAGCAAACCCTTTTGCAACTCCATTAGAAATTCTTCCTGAATGGTATTTATATCCTGTTTTTCAAATTTTAAGAGTTGTGCCTAATAAGTTACTTGGTATTGCTCTTCAGACATTGATACCATTAGGACTAATGATTCTACCTTTCATCGAAAACGTAAATAAATTTGCTAACCCTTTTAGAAGACCAGTTGCAATGTCATTATTTTTATTTGGAACTGTTTTGACAATGTATCTAGGTATAGGAGCATGCCTACCAATTGATAAGTCTCTTACTTTAGGTTTGTTCTAGAATTTTTCCTCTATCTCTAAGTCCAGCATCAATACATCATCAGGCTCCGCTCTTAACAAATGATGCATCAATAAAAAACCAACAATAGTCCAAGTTTGATAAGTCCTAGATTGTTGTCCTACCCAAGTACCAGTTGGCCCATCAAAATATTCTGCCCATTTTTGTCTTGGTAGTTGGTTCAATTGACTCCAATAACATTCTTCAATAAGAGCCCTCATTTGTCCCATGAGTAAAACATCAGCTTTTGGATAACGTTTTTCGTGAAGCAATATAGAAGCACCAAAAAACCATAAAAGACTAGGCCAATGCCCCCCATTGTGATAACTCCATGGCCAGTTTTTTGGGTCTGAACCTGTTTTGTTTTGCCATTCTTCTATATCCATTGGAGGATGACATATCCTCATTGGCATTTGTGCCATGAGGTGTTCTCGGTTATGTAGAACCAGACGAAATAATGCTCTCTGTTGA
Organism: Prochlorococcus sp. AG-424-E20; assembly: GCA_003213355.1. GTDB lineage: Bacteria > Cyanobacteriota > Cyanobacteriia > PCC-6307 > Cyanobiaceae > Prochlorococcus_B. The sequence goes on along the minus strand of QCND01000007.1, from coordinate 16,197 downwards.
GGTGCTGTAAGTACTCCAAACATACATGCTAATGAATTTCCCAAGCTGTAAAAACGAAAATCTGGCCTACCAGTCCTTATATTTCCAATAAGGTATCCACCTCTATTTTCAAGCCAATCCTGAAGCCATGAAGGGACTACTTGGGGTTGGACATTGAATTCATTTTGATGTTGATCTTCACCGTATTGCTCTGTAGGCCGTCTTCTAAGAACTTGCATCGTTTTGCTTGTTACCCAATAATGCTTCAAAAGAAATTGTCGAAGATCATGTACCCACTGACGAGTTAAAACAAGCCTCTGATCGAGTAATCGACTTTTTTGATGCTTTCTGCTTAGTTCCATTAGTTGAATGCAGCTTTTTAAACATGCATGCAACAAAACCTCTACCTCAAGAGGAGCTCCCCAAACATCCATGGGTCGATCGATCATAAATGAACAATCTGGTACGAATAAAACTGGATTTCCCTCAAAAGTTGGATGCAAAACTAAATCAAGAAGAAGTTGCACTCCTCTTTGCACCTGTTGACTTGTCCCAAAACTTTGATCACCACTTTTTCTCACATATAGCCAACAAAGTACTGGCCACCATAAGCTTGCATCAGCAGAGGTAATTCTTCCAATAGATCTCTGACCATAATCTGCTATTAATTTTCCTTTTTCTTCAATAAAACTTGTTGGAAAAACCCCGCGAGTTTGATAAGTGGTACTTTGCAAATCAAGACTTACTGTCAAGAATTTTTTGACTATGTCATATCTTTTTTGAGTTAAGAGATAGATCATTACAGGAACGTTGTCCCTTAAAAAGATTTCTCCGTAATTGAGAGCATCATTTTTTGTTGGATGCTCTAAGGCCGCGACACTGCCTGCAATATCTCCAGAAATTTCAATCAGAGTTTTTTCAAAATGTTCTTTAGCTCTTGCAACAACTTTGTCTTCATTTGAGTTGGGGCGTACCCTTTGGTTCTGTTGGCTAAAACGTGCGGGCATTAAGATAATCTGTTGCCATCTCTAAAAGCTAGTTATGGCTTGCTCATTTAAAATTTATAGTAAGAGGTAAAACATTTCATTTGCAACTTTGTTGCAAGTAAGTACTTCGAGGGTCTAGAATATTCTTCTGCGCAAAAGTTAATCTGGAGCGTACTCAGTTAGCGAAAATTACGAAAGTTTTTTAGTTAGGTGGGAGTTTTACAACATTTGAAGACTAAACCCTTCTGTGCTGTAAGCTGAAAAACGGTCGAAAGATCGAAAAATGTTCTTGGCTTTTTAAGTCAAAAACATTGTACCTAGACAACTTAAAAGTTTAGGAACTGACGCTTTTATCGCGTCTGCTTCATTTTTGAATCAGATGTATTGCGATAAAGGTGTGAGGTCCCGTCAAAAAGAAATTAGTTGCATGATTTTGTCACTATTTCGAATTAGAGTTTCACGGCTCTACTTTGATTTTTGGTGTTACAGAGTTAGAGCAACGACGGATCTGAGATCCGGGAAAGTCACGAAGATAAAACTAAGTGCACTCTTTAGAACCCTTATTAAAACCAAGGTGGCAACAATCACAATTCAGTACGCCAGTGCTGAATTAAGTGGGAGAAGCAAATCAGACTGAGTAGAAATTATTTTTACAATAGGGCCTGACTACAACGGAGAGTTTGATCCTGGCTCAGGATGAACGCTGGCGGCGTGCTTAACACATGCAAGTCGAACGAACCTTCGGGTTAGTGGCGGACGGGTGAGTAACGCGTGGGAATCTGCCCTCAGGAGGGGGATAACGGTTGGAAACGACCGCTAATACCCCATATGCCGAGAGGTGAAATGAATTTCGCCTGAGGATGAGCCCGCGTCTGATTAGCTTGTTGGTGAGGTAATGGCTCACCAAGGCATCGATCAGTAGCTGGTCTGAGAGGATGATCAGCCACACTGGGACTGAGACACGGCCCAGACTCCTACGGGAGGCAGCAGTGGGGAATTTTCCGCAATGGGCGAAAGCCTGACGGAGCAACGCCGCGTGAGGGACGAAGGCCTCTGGGCTGTAAACCTCTTTTCTCAAGGAAGAAGATATGACGGTACTTGAGGAATAAGCCACGGCTAATTCCGTGCCAGCAGCCGCGGTAATACGGGAGTGGCAAGCGTTATCCGGAATTATTGGGCGTAAAGCGTCCGCAGGCGGCCATTCAAGTCTGCTGTTAAAGCGTGGAGCTTAACTCCATCATGGCAGTGGAAACTGATTGGCTTGAGTATGGTAGGGGCAGAGGGAATTCCCGGTGTAGCGGTGAAATGCGTAGATATCGGGAAGAACACCAGTGGCGAAGGCGCTCTGCTGGGCCATTACTGACGCTCATGGACGAAAGCCAGGGGAGCGAAAGGGATTAGATACCCCTGTAGTCCTGGCCGTAAACGATGAACACTAGGTGTCGGGGGAATCGACCCCTTCGGTGTCGTAGCTAACGCGTTAAGTGTTCCGCCTGGGGAGTACGCACGCAAGTGTGAAACTCAAAGGAATTGACGGGGGCCCGCACAAGCGGTGGAGTATGTGGTTTAATTCGATGCAACGCGAAGAACCTTACCAGGGCTTGACATCCTGCGAACCTTTAAGAAATTAGAGGGTGCCTTCGGGAACGCAGTGACAGGTGGTGCATGGCTGTCGTCAGCTCGTGTCGTGAGATGTTGGGTTAAGTCCCGCAACGAGCGCAACCCACGTTTTTAGTTGCCAGCATTTAGTTGGGCACTCTAGAAAGACCGCCGGTGATAAACCGGAGGAAGGTGTGGATGACGTCAAGTCATCATGCCCCTTACGTCCTGGGCTACACACGTACTACAATGCTACGGACAAAGGGCAGCAAACTCGCGAGAGCTAGCAAATCCCATAAACCGTGGCTCAGTTCAGATCGTAGGCTGCAACTCGCCTACGTGAAGTAGGAATCGCTAGTAATCGCAGGTCAGCATACTGCGGTGAATACGTTCCCGGGCCTTGTACACACCGCCCGTCACACCATGGAAGTTGGCCATGCCCGAAGTCGTTACTTTAACCCTTGTGGAGAAGGACGCCGAAGGTGGGGCTGATGACTGGGGTGAAGTCGTAACAAGGTAGCCGTACCGGAAGGTGCGGCTGGATCACCTCCTAACAGGGAGACAATAAATTGATTGTGATGTCTAAGTTATTTATTCTTAGGCCGCAATCCTGTCACCTTAAGGTCGATCGGTACCTCAGATTTTTGAATTGGTTGTAAAATTGATTCTTTGATTTCAGTTCCTAAACTTGTCTAGGTCACAACCAACAAAGTTTCTCCTGGGCCATTAGCTCAGGTGGTTAGAGCGCACCCCTGATAAGGGTGAGGTCCCTGGTTCAAGTCCAGGATGGCCCATTCGTTGTTGGGGGTATAGCTCAGTTGGTAGAGCGCCTGCTTTGCAAGCAGGATGTCAGCGGTTCGAGTCCGCTTACCTCCACTGAAAACTATCCTGATAACTAATTTGGAGAAAAATTTGTAGATTTGGCTTAGAATTGTCTATTTGAAAAGAATCTAGCTTCTTGTCATCTTTTTATAGTTGATAACATGCTGGGTTCCATGGATAAATTCCATGAGATTTCAGTAGAACCTTGAAAACTGCATAGATTAGAAAGAATAAAGCATCTCATGGATGCATAATTCTGTTTTTATAATTTAGCCTTAAAACTAAATTGTTAATTCTAGAATTCATGTTTAATTCTTGAGTAAAAGCCGAGCACAATTGATTTTGTGATTGTATTTAAGGTCAAGCTACAAAGGGCTCATGGCGGATACCTTGGCACGCAGAGGCGATGAAGGACGTGGTTACCTGCGATATGTCTCGGGGAGCTGGATACACGCTTTGATCCGGGAATTTCCGAATGGGGCAACCCTTAGAACGGCCAGCTGAATATATAGGCTGGCACGAGCCAACCCAGCGAACTGAAACATCTTAGTAGCTGGAGGAAAGGAAAGTAAATAACGACTCCCTAAGTAGCGGCGAGCGAACGGGGAATAGCCCAAACCGATAGTTTCGACTATCGGGGTTGTGGGACAGAAACGTGGACTAACAAACCTAGAAGAAGCGTTTGAATGGCGCGCCACAGAGGGTGAAAGCCCCGTAATCGAAAGGAGAGTTAGCCTATCTGTATCCCGAGTAGCACGGAGCACGTGGAATTCCGTGTGAATCTACGAGGACCACCTCGTAAGGCTAAGTACTCCTGTGTGACCGATAGTGAAACAGTACCGTGAGGGAAAGGTGAAAAGAACCCCGGGAGGGGAGTGAAATAGAACATGAAACCATGAGCCTACAAGCAATGGGAGCCCGACTTATCGGGTGACCGTGTGCCTGTTGAAGAATGAGCCGGCGACTTATAGGCACTGGCGGGTTAAACCGAGAATGGTGGAGCCATAGCGAAAGCGAGTCTGAATAGGGCGTTTGTCAGTGTTTATAGACCCGAACCCTGGTGATCTAACCATGGCCAGGATGAAGCTTGGGTGATACCAAGTGGAGGTCCCAACCGACTGACGTTGAAAAGTCACCGGATGAGCTGTGGTTAGGGGTGAAATGCCAATCGAACCAGGAGCTAGCTGGTTCTCCCCGAAATACGTTGAGGCGTAGCGTCTAGTGCTCCAGCAGGGGGGTAAAGCGACCATTTCGGTGCGGGCTGCGAGAGCGGTACCAAATCGTGATGAACTCTGAATACCCTGTGTGTAACTAGGCAGTCAGACTGTGGGGGATAAGCTCCATAGTCGAAAGGGAAACAGCCCAGACCGCCAGCTAAGGTCCCAAAATCAACACTAAGTGATAAAGGAGGTGGGATTGCCCAGACAACCAGGAGGTTTGCTTAGAAGCAGCCATCCTCAAAGGAGTGCGTAATAGCCCACTGGTCGAGCGATCCTGCGCCGAAAATGAACGGGGCTAAGTGTTGTACCGAAGCTGCGGATTTATTTATAAATGGTAGGGGAGCGTTCTATGTGGGGTGAAGCGTTAGCGTAAGCGGGCGTGGACTGCATAGAAGTGAGAATGTCGGCTTGAGTAGCGAAAACATGGGTGAGAATCCCATGCCCCGAAACCCTAAGGGTTCCTCCGGCAGGCTCGTCCGCGGAGGGTTAGTCTGGTCCTAAGGTCAGGCCGAAAGGCGTAGTCGATGGATAACAGGTCAATATTCCTGTACCAATTATGTTTTGGGAAGGGGGACGGAGAAGGCTAGCCAATCCAGATGTTGGTTACTGGTTCAAGCGTTCAAGGCTTTGAGGAACGGAGAAAACGTTCTGAGCTGAGGCGTGAGTACGAGCTGCTACGGCAGCGAAGTTGGTGATGTCATGCTTCCAAGAAAATCCCTATACCCGTTAAGGCATAATTGCCAGTACCCGAAACCGACACAGGTGGGGTGGTAGAGAATACCGAGGGGCGCGAGATAACTCTCTCTAAGGAACTCGGCAAAATGGTCCCGTAACTTCGGGAGAAGGGATGCCAGCGCGAGCTGGTCGCAGTGAAGAGGCCCAGGCGACTGTTTACCAAAAACACAGGTCTCCGCTAAGTCGCAAGACGATGTATGGGGGCTGACACCTGCCCAGTGCCGGAAGGTTAAGGAAGCTGGTTAGCGTAAGCGAAGCTGGTGACTGAAGCCCCGGTGAACGGCGGCCGTAACTATAACGGTCCTAAGGTAGCGAAATTCCTTGTCGGGTAAGTTCCGACCCGCACGAAAGGTGTAACGATCTGGGCGCTGTCTCGGAGAGAGGCTCGGCGAAATAGAATTGTCTGTGAAGATGCGGACTACATACACCAGGACAGAAAGACCCTATGAAGCTTTACTGCAGGTTGGTATTGCTCTCGGGCTCTGAATGCGCAGGATAGGTGGGAGACTTTGAAGTAGTGCTTTTGGGTGCTACTGAGTCAATGGTGAGATACCACTCTTTCAGAGCTAGAGATCTAACATTTACCCGTTATCCGGGAAATGGACAGTATCTGCTGGGCAGTTTGACTGGGGCGGTCGCCTCCTAAAAGGTAACGGAGGCGCACAAAGGTTTCCTCAGGCTGGTTGGAAATCAGTCGTCGAGTGCAAAAGCAGAAGGAAGCTTGACTGTGAGACCTACAAGTCGAACAGGGACGAAAGTCGGTTTTAGTGATCCGACGGTTCTCAGTGGAAGGGCCGTCGCTCAACGGATAAAAGTTACTCTAGGGATAACAGGCTGATCTCCCCCAAGAGTTCACATCGACGGGGAGGTTTGGCACCTCGATGTCGGCTCATCGCAACCTGGGGCTGAAGTCGGTCCCAAGGGTTGGGCTGTTCGCCCATTAAAGCGGTACGCGAGCTGGGTTCAGAACGTCGTGAGACAGTTCGGTCCATATCCGGTGTATGCGCAGGAATATTGAGAGGATTTCTCCCTAGTACGAGAGGACCGGGAGGAACGCACCTCTGGTGTACCAGTTATCGTGCCAACGGTAAACGCTGGGTAGCCATGTGCGGAGTGGATAACCGCTGAAAGCATCTAAGTGGGAAGCCCACCTCAAGATGAGTATTCCCATGGTTTAAACCAGTAAGATCACGGGAAGAACACCCGTTGATAGGCTCTACGTGGAAGTCTGGTAACAGATGCAGCGGAGGAGTACTAATAGATCGAGGGCTTGACCTTCTTTTGCTTTACTCAAATTATTGCTTTATTCTTTCTCTTTTATTTTTTAATAATTGCTATGCAGTCTTCAGGGTTCATAAATAACACTATCCTGGTGTTCATGGCGATGTGGAACCACTCCGATCCATCTCGAACTCGGTTGTGAAACGCATCAGCGGCGACGATATTTGGGGGGTAGCCCCCTGAGAAAATAGCTCAATGCCAGGTAAAATATTAAAAAAGGGTCCTTAGTGACCCTTTTTTAATGACAAATTATTTTTGGCAATTAGGACACCAGTGTGTGCTCCTTCCACAGATCTTTTCTCGCAATATCTTTTCTCCACATTTTTTACAATCTTTACCACTTCTTCTATACACCAAGGCTTGTCCGCCATAATTTCCATTGATTCCCTCTAAATCTCTAAAGTCACTAAAAGTAGTGCCTCCCTCTCCAATACTTATTTTTAATATTTTTACCAGACTATTGCAAAGCCTTTTTATTTCATTACTTTTTAAATTTCTACTCTCTTTTTTTGGATTAATCCCTGCGTCAAATAGTGTTTCATCAGCATATATATTTCCAACCCCAGCAACAGTTTCTTGATCTAATAATGCAGATTTAATAGAGCGAGTTTTTTTTCGCAAATATTCCTCTAAATAATCACTATTAAAATCAGCATTAAAAGGCTCTGGGCCTAATCTTCTAATTCCAGATACTATTTCTGGAACTGACTTTGACGAGGGTACGAACCACATTTGTCCGAAATTTCTAATGTCTATAAAACGGAGTTCTCTACCTCTCTCATCAAAAAATCTCACTCTCGTATGCTTGCATGCTAAAACTTCTTTCGCAACTAATTTAAATTGGCCTGTCATTCTTAAGTGAACAACTAAAAAACCTTTGCTAATTTTTTCTTTTGTAAGTAGTGATCCTATTAAATATTTACCTCTTCTTTCCCAATTACCTAAATAACTATTTTTAACATTATTTATGAAAGTTTTTGATCCCCCGTTACTTGCTATTGATCTTTCTTTTAATACTTCTATTCTTTCAATATAAAAATCATTTAAAAGTTTTTCAAGTCCTTTTCTAACTGTCTCAACTTCTGGTAATTCTGGCAAAAGTATTAATACTGCTAACTTGCAGCAGCTTCTAATTCTTTCACTGAAAATTGACTGGTATTAGCTCCACCATCAACACCGCTAAAAGCTTTGAAATCACATTTTTCAAATTTAACAGTTACTGGGTATCTCATTAATGGAGATTTATCTATAGAGACTATTTCTCCAATTTGATTGAACCAGTATGATTCTTGACGCAAGATGCGAACCTTATCTTTTCTTGCAAAGCTCATCTGACTAACCTAAATGACTTTAATACCACTATTATCTATCAAAACAGGAGATATTTGTAGATGTGTCACAGACTGTCGCTGGCATCTTAAATAATTAGAAACCTTTTGAAAGATTTTTTACTTACAGCCATAAATAATTCATATTGATTTCTGGGGGAATTTTCAATTAGCTTTGAAATGTTAATCCTTTAAAGATTTTATTTTTTGTGATACCACAGCCATCTTTAGACCCCTCTTCTCTTAGTTTTGATTTGCCTGACCCTAATCAAGATGATTTAAGCAATATTGATTTCATCAAGAGATTAGAGAATGCTTGGTCAATATGTGAGCAGTTTGATTTGCAAACAGAAATTTGGCGAGGAAGAATTTTACGTGTTGTAAGAGATAGAGAAAAGAGAGGTGGGGATGGAAGAGGTACAGGCTTTTTACAGTGGCTTAGGGAGATGGAAATTAGTAAAAGTAAAGCCTATTCTCTTATCCAACTTGCTGATTCCTCCGATAATCTTGTGGTTGATGGAATTCTTGAAGAATCTAGTGTAAATAATTTTTCTAAAAGAGCTTTTATAGAAACAGCACAAGCTGAGCCTGAGATTCAATATATGATTTCTGAAGCTGCGAATGAAGGGAGGGACATAACAAGAAGACAAGTAAAAAGCTTAACTGATCAATTCATGGCCGCAACCAGCAATCTTTTGCCTGATGAAATTAGAGAAAAAACACAATCTAATTTATTGCCAGCCAAGTTTGTAGCGCCATTAGTAAGAGAATTATCCAAGTTGACGCCTATTCAGCAGGAAGAAATCTGCGAAACTTTAAGAGAAAATCCTGAAATAGATTCAGTAAAAGACATGACGAATACTGCTAAATGGATGGGCAAGTCTTTAGATGCATCTTTAGCATTAAGGGCTTTTCAAAATAAGAATTTAAATTTAGATAAAGCTACTCAAGAAGCTCTCAGGTTGGATTCCTTAGGATTACTTTCAGATGCTTTTGGACAAGCAAAAACTATAGAGAGTTCTATTTTGAAGTTTCATTCTGCTTGGAAAAGATTAGAAGGCTTGCAAGAGAGACTATGGGTCGAGTCTGGAAGTAGCACACCATATTTAAGAGAGCTTTTAGACACCCTTCAAACGCTAACTGGTTCAACAATAAGAGTTTCTCTTGGAGAGCTTTCAGGTGGAAAAAGGTTGAGATTACAACTTGTTGAGGAAGACTCTGAAAGGTTAGAACCTCCACCTCTTGAAATAAACAAATAATTTAAAAATTAAAATCCTGGTCACAAAAATCATTAATTAATTTAAATTCAAAATCAGTTTCAGGGAAATACCAACTTGTCCAGTAAGAATTGTTTAATGTATTGTTTAATGCTCTTTTTTTGCAGCTAAGAGCTAAATAGAAAGCTTTGTTTTTTTTTGTTTTTGATTGAGCAATATAGTTGCCATCAAAATATGTCCAATCTGACCAATCGACTATTAATGATCCATATTTTATCCATTTTGAAGGTTTATATTTTCTTAATTTTAATTTGATATTAGGTTTGATTTTTATAGGGTCATTTAATTTATTCAAAGTCTTAACTTGTTCTATTGGGATTTTGTGCACATATGCGATGGTTGAAAGATCTTCTGTCTTAGCAGTTTGATGATAAAAAACTTTTTTACTGGCTACTTTAATATTTTCTATACTAATTATTTCCTTAGGTGTAGCTCCCTTTGGCAATAAGATAATCTGATTAAGTTTAAGATAAGAATCATTTTGTAGGTTATTTATGGAAATAATATCATTTAGACTTACGTTGTGATCCCTTGCTATCTTGTAAAGAGTATCTCCTTTTATAACTTTATAAGTTAGGTATTCATTATTCTTGTATTTATTAATATCTATATCAGGTATAATTATGACTTTACCTTCTATTATTTTTGTCGCATCATTGAAATTGTTTTTATACATTAGTTGTTTCAAGGAAACTCCATATTGATTGGATATTTTTAAAAGGGTATCTCCGCTTTTTGCGATAATTTTTGTTTCTGAATTAACTTTTAAGGTAAATATTGGTAAGATAAAGATAATGATATTTATATAAAATAAAACTATAGGTGCTTTTATCTTTATGATCATCTCAATCCTGAATTGATTATCTATTTTATAGATATTGAAGTTACTTTAACCTATTAATTTATTAAGTAAAGACAAATCTAACTTATATGGAGGGTATCTGAAGTTTAGATCTAACCAAAAAGGTCTTTTTAGGACTGACTTATAATGAGTAAAGTTATCAAAACCTGCTTTGCCGTGGTATTTTCCCATGCCACTTGTTCCGACACCACCAAAAGGCAGTTCAGGAATCCCTGCTTGTAGAACAACATCATTAAAACAAACACCTCCTGATGAGGTCATTGAGAGTACTTTCGTTTGTTCTCTCTCACCCCCTCCAAAAAGATATAGAGCAAGGGGTTTAGGCAATAACTTGAAATCTGAAATTGCTTGGTCGAGATTTTTAATACTCAAAATTGGCAGCAAGGGGCCGAAAAGTTCTTCCTTCATAAGTGGATCATTTCTATTATCAATTTTGATCAGTGTAGGGCTAATTCTTTTGTCTTCTTCATTGCTATCTCCTCCATAAATTATCTGGTTATTCTTTTTAGCTTGTGTTAGTAGATTATTAAGTCTATTAAATTGCTTTTCATTGATAATGCTCCCCAGATGTTCTGAAGCTAAAGGCGTATTTCCGTAAAAATCATTAATCGAATTTATTAAATTAGAAATTAATGAATCAAAAAGTTTATGTTCAACTAGTAAATGATCAGGAGCAATACATGTTTGACCAGCGTTCAGACTTTTCCCCCATATAACTCTCTTTGCAGTTACTTCTAGATTGGCACCATCGATAACAACAGCAGGGCTTTTGCCACCAAGTTCTAAAGTTACTGGAGTGAGGTTTTTTGAGGCGGCTTCCATTACTTTTTTGCCTATACTTTCTCCACCTGTAAAAAAGACGTGATCAAATTGTCGATTCATTAACTCAGCAGCTATATTTCCATCTCCTTCAAAAACTTGCACGATCTCTGGTGGAAAATATTCTTCTATAAGTTCTTTTATCAAATTTGAAACGTTAGGGGCATTCTCTGATGGCTTTAAAACCGCAGTGTTACCAGCGGCTAATGCTCCTACTAGTGGTTGAAGGGTAAGTGAAAAAGGATAATTCCATGGACCAATTATCAAAATGCAGCCTAACGGATCTGGCTGTACGAATGCTTGTGCTGGTTTAAGAGAGAAAGGCACATTGATTCGCCTCGTTTTCATCCAATTAGATAAATTTTTCTGCGCCAGTTTTATTTCTTGTTTGACAGCAATAATCTCAAAGAACGCTTCTGTAGCTGGCTTTCCTAAATCTTGACTTAAGGCTTTTAAGATTTCTTTCTGATGGTTTTCTAATAAATTTGATAAGGAGTTAAGCTGTGCTCTTCTCCATTTCTCATTTCTTGTTTTGCCAGATTGAACTAGATCTTGTAATTGATTAAGTACGAAACTTTCTAATGACATTGTTCATTAAGAATTTCAGTCCTTCTAACAAAATAAATCATCAGTTGAGGCTAAGGTCATAGAAGATAGTCCTGCAAGTATTTTGACTTTGCTTTTGGCTTCTGTATCTTGAACAGCCGCAGTGTTTTTCTTGATTCTTGATAAGATTGATAATGATAACTGTCAAAAACAGTAATCGATATTCTCAGTAAAAAAGAAGAGAGAGGGCTTTGAGTATTATTTACGAGTTACTTTTTTTGTATATCGGGCCTAAAATAACAATCCTTACAAGTGAAAGATTGATTAATTATTTGTTATTAGTTTTTCTATTCTCTTTGGCTTTTGTAGGTGTTGCCGAGGTGATGTACTGGTTATATAGAAAAGAATATCTCAGAGCGAAAGCAAAATATCTAAGAGAATTAATAGATCAAAAAAATGATTTGAGTAGTTTAAATGAGCCTTTTTATGCATGTGTATATGAGAAATGGAACTCCGGAGAAATGCCTTTAGCAGAGGCTAATACAATGTGCAGTCTAAAGTTTGAACATAACTAGTAAGTCTTTTATAGATTTTTAAGGATTTCATTGCTATAAATTTAAGATAGAATTTTATTCTAATAAAAATATTTTATGAATAACAAGTTTATTATTAGTAAATATTTTAGTTATGTAATAGTAATTTTCTTCGTTTTTATTTTAAGTATTACTCTTATTTCCTTCGATGTTAATATCATTACTGATTTCTTTTATGAAAGCGTTAACGGTTTAAATGCAAATAACTTTTTTAGCTTAATATTAATATTCTTATTATTTATACTAAGATCCATTAGTATAATAATACCAGTTTTGCCCGGAACAATATTTTCCGCTGCTGCTGGTTTTCAGTTTGGCTTTGCGCAGGGGCTATTAATTATATTCTTTGCTGATTTTTTCTCTTGTTCTATATCATTTTTATTGGCTAGAAAATTAGGAAGAAGATATATTAGTAGATTGCTTGGTTCAAGACAAATGCGAAGAGTTGAAAGCATTAGCAAAGATTATCTGGAAAATAATTATTTTCTTATGACAGCTCTTTTAATGTCAGGTTTTTTTGATTTTGTTTGCTATGCAATAGGACTGACAAAAATAACATGGAAAAGGTTTATGCCTGCTTTGATTTTTAGCATTGTAATCTCAGATTCACCTTTTGTAGCAAGTGGTTTTGCTGCAAGAAAAATAAAGGATATTGGATTAAAAAATTTCTTACAAAAAATATTAAATGGAGAATTAGATATGATTTCTGGAAATTATCTTTTTCTATTCATAATATCATTTTTAATAATATTTATCTTGGCAATGATAAATATATATTTACACAGAAGATCAAATATTAATTAGGTAATTTATTAATTAAAAAAGCCCCTGAAGGGGGCTTTTGCTGGATGTAGTTATTCTTACTAGTTTTGGTAAGACTTACCACGATATGTAAGTTGTACATGCTGCTTTTCTACAGCTACTTTTTGCTGGTTGTACTTAAGACCTCTGTAGGTTAAAGACATTTTTTTCTCCGAAATATGCTCAAGTCCCCGTTCCTTGGCTTGAGGCAAACTGCGGCTCATCATTCGATGAGTTGAACGTTTTTTGGTAGTTTTACTACAGAATAATTTTAAGCCTATTGTACTATTCTCGGTGTTCAGCGTGTTACATAAAGCTTATTGTCCTAGCTGAAGCGAAACTTTCTAAATTCTTATGATCTGTGACAGTTGAAAAACTTTACTGCTTGTTGATTTATTTAGTATTAATCATTTTATTATTTAATAGTGAGGAGTTGAGATCCTCCGCAGTGGAAACAAGGAAACACTTGCTCATGATCTCACAAAGAAACCGCCTTGTTCAGAACGGGCGGTTTTTTTGTACCTATTAATCCTTGTATCCGATATTATTTCCTGGATTAGTAATAAAGAGAATCATTTGAAAGACTAGGTTTGAAGGTAATGAAATTTTTTTAAGCAGCAAAAGGGTCATACCCTGCGTCACATTGAACTTATCCTTCTTCTTCCTCATGTCTTTTCTCCCAAAAATTATACATATTAGAGAATTGTTTGCTTCTATCAACAATAAAGGCATCAAAAGAATTTACCTGCTTTTGGTCCTTAGGAATTTCTTCTGATGCCAACCCTTTGTGTATTTGATTAGAAAGTAAAAAGCAGAACAACTCAACTCCTCACACATTTTGTTCTGTAAATGAAAAGAGGGACTCAAGGTCGCTGAAGCAGCGGGGTCCCTTTTTTTAATGCCATTTATAAGAAGTTCAATTAGTCACCTTTCTCGTGAGTATCTCCTGAATAAGGTTGAGGTCCTATCTGTGGTGGTGGATTATTTCCGAAGTCATCAACTAACGCATCTGCCTCACTAGTAAAAAGGTTGGTGAACCATTGTCGAGTAGCAATGATCGCTGTCCTGATTTTGTCTCTTTTTCTAGTCATAGAGATACCTCGAATGAAGAAAGGGGGCATTTGTTTTCCCCCTTCGAGTCCATCACCTCAGAAATTGAAGTGCTTTGTTCCTGATCTTGTTCTACCCCTCATAAACGGAAATTCATAGGGGTGAGAACACCAAGGTATTTCTACATTTGGGTTCTCTGCATAGATATTTTTGATGAGCGGTAGTAGATATAAATCAAGAGTCATAGCACTCTCGAAGATATTAAAGAAGGGAAAAGGTGCATTGACTCTAAGAAGGCATCTCACACCTCCTGATGTGAATAGAGTCACCTTTCGTGCGGTCTCTGCAATGGTCGGAACAACCTAAATCCCTGATTAGTTTCAGGGATTTTTTCTTTGCAGGGTAATCAGAGTTAATACTTTAGGGTTTTTGTCCTATAGATTTTTTGAATTAGGAGGAGTAGATATAAATCAAGGCACTATTTGGAGGTCTAACCATGTCATGCGGTAATCCTTTTAAACATGCAATCGAAGACGTAAAAGAAACATTCTCGAAATCTTGTGGAGTTCCTATGCAAGGGAACGATTGGTGCGACCTCGTTTCTAATTATGAAACTGATTTTGATGAAGTCGATTACGCGAATGAATGCTTGCAGTTTGGCAACTGCTCAATGGACTACTAAAAAAACATTGAACTAACAGCGAGGTCTAATTATGCAAGCAACGCGTAGTTTCAAGTCCAATGGATCGAATACTCTTTCATCGATCTTTCTTTGGTTTTCTGTCCTTTTAATCTCACTTGGAACACTTCCACACCTTGTTCCTTATTACTTTCAGTTGAAATATTGAGGTAAAAAGAATGATTATCGACCTTCTCAAGCTAATCCTCAGAAAGCATAAAGATTATTGGGTTGTGGGTGAAACATGGGTTTTTCTAATGTTCACATGATCTAGATTTGTTAGAAATGAATTAGGAGTTCTAGCACTTCTGATTCAGTAGATGTTGGCTTAGTCAGAGTGGAAAGTTCAGATGGATACAAAAGCGCTGAACTCAAAAGGGGTGATCAAAATCTAACCCCTTCTTTAATGTGAAAAATAAGTGACTTGGCTACCTAGATTTAATTAGTATATTTGTGCCAGTCAAATCCCTTTCGCGAACGTTAAATAAGCCACTAGTGAGCAGTTTTTTCTTCTTTAATTAGAAAAATGAGTCAACTAGTAAGAGAAGCATTACCAACGACAGATGGATGGTTGGTCGCTCCTGCCAGAGACTTTTGTTAGTTCTTTTATTCAATCGTAAATTCACTTTCTATTTGTTCAAATACATCAAATGACACATCCTGATTAAGTTAATTGTGAGATGCTTTGAGTATGTATATTTTAGAAAATTGTCTTCTGATTCACAGCAGCTAGTGGCTCTTATACAAGGTTTTACAGACAGGGCTCAAAACAAAACATTTTTACCAGCCAACACCACGAATAACTTCTTGGCTATCAGACCAAGTGGTAACCCCATAACCGCAGAGGGTCTTGCAGGAATGTATGAAAATGCAGATTTGATTATTGAACTTTCCGAATTAGTCAAGATTCATCGATTAGAATCTAATTCGGACTGGGGATTTGCTGCGTTTACCTTGAAAGAAGCATTTAGCTACAAAGGTGACCTAAATAATGATTTATCTACTTATTCATTAATTTTTAAGAAAATTGATGGCAAATGGAAAATTTCATGGATGCAAAGATCTCAAGGAACTACGGATCTTTCAACGTGGGAATAGCTAATAAACCAAATCTTGACAGTTGAAGGAATAACGTTCTTAAGAGTACCGATCTTCCCCATCGTTAGCTAAAAAGCTGCTATAGCTTTTAATTCTTGAATTTTAGAAGCTGTTCAATAACTGCTTTAGTACTAGAAAGCCATCTCCCAGCTCGTGAAGAAGAAGTAAGAGATTTAGTTAAAAGCTCTATTTGTTTTTGTCTGTCTTTGTATTTGGCTTCCAGTTCGTTTTTAGCAATATTAAGGCTTTTTGTTTGAGTGGGGAAATTATTCTCATTATCCCAGTTATTGATATTTGCTTCTAATTCTTCAATATTCATACTCCTGTACTTGCTGATAAGTATTTGTGAATCATCAGGTTCGCGACTCATGAAAAGGGATTTGTTGATGTGATAATTATCAGTAAAAATATAACTTGAAAGAAAAATATCAAGGATGGGTAATCACACTCGTGTTCGGGCTATTTATACTTATTAGAGTCATCAATCGATCTAATCATTGGATAAATATCTCTCTAATTAAT
>QCND01000006.1 GCA_003213355.1 Prochlorococcus sp. AG-424-E20 | reverse complement strand
CAGGCGCTCAAAGAGAGTTTTGGAGAAACAAGCTTAATGTCAAATCAGGTGAATTGACTTGTTATCGATGGAATGATCATTCGGCATCAATTGCAAGCGGCAGTCATAGGACAAAGGGTATGGTAATTGTGCCTTGTTCAATGGGAACCTTGGGAAGGATTGCCTCAGGCTTTTCATTAGATTTAATAGAAAGATGTGCCGATGTTCACTTAAAGGAGAAAAGGCCACTTATTATATCTCCAAGGGAATCACCTTTAAGTTTAATTCATATAGAAAACATAAAACGACTTGCCATTGCTGGGGCATCAATTGTACCCCCAATTCCAGCTTGGTATACAAATCCAAAAACAATTGAGGATATTATAGACTTTATTGTAGTTAGATTGTTTGATTCGCTCGGAGAGGATTTCAATTATATTAAAAGATGGAACGGTCCTATTAAATGAAGCTTAGTAATTTAATTAAAGCTACTCCATTATTATCTACATTATTATTAATAATCTTTCTAAGTGTAAATAATCAGAAGGAATACACAAAAATAAGAATACTAATTTGGAGTACACCTTCGCTTACTTTAGGTAATTATGTTGCAATATCAACTGCAACAGGTTTTATCCTATCTTTTTTTATAACAACAAAACTAGGAAAGACAATTCAAACTACCCAAAGACAAGCGCTAAAATATAAAGAATTTGATAAATATGAAGATATTGATGCACCCGAAGAAGATTTAAAGAATAGCAATCATTCTTACCAAAATGCATTAATAGAGAGAGACTTTAAGGACCCATCGCCAACAATTAATGCAAGTTTTAGAGTAATAGGGAGAACCGAAAGAAGTAGCTTTAATTATAAGACGTTTAATAATAATGATGCTCAATATGAAGGCTCTTTAGAATTGGAGGAGGATTTGGAAGATCAATCTGTAAAAAATGTGACTATCAATCAAACAGACTCAGCCAGGAGTGACTGGGATGATGAACCTTATTCAGCATGGTAAACGAAAATGTAAAAAATATATTTAATCAAAAATATCTTAACAACCAACTTTATTATTTTGCTAAAATAAAAAAATGGAAAATCAAAATCCCACAAACGAAATAAATTCAAGAGAAAAAGTAACTAAGCCTCAATCAGATTCCTTAGATAAGACTAAAGCTGCTTCGGATGGCAAAAAAACTTCAAATACGTTAGACAAACCAGTTTCTTCCTCTTTAATTAATCAAGATTCACCTGCTATCCCTAAAAAAACAGTAAAGCCTCCTAAGCTAGAGGATAAACCTTTTAAAGAGTTTATATCTAACTATTTAATACCTGGTTTAAAGGCATCTATCGAAGATAAAGGAACAGTTGTGAATGAGATTAAATTAATAGAAGGTAAAAGACCAGTTGTAGGAGGTAATTGTTGGATGGTTTTTTGTGAATTATCTGATGAAAGAAAGTTCTGGCTTTGTTTTATGAAAGATATAATAACCTCGGATAAGACTATATTATTAGCCGAGTCAAATTCAGATCCAAGCATTGTTGAATCATTTCTAATTGACGAGAAGAAGATTACATTACCGTTGCTAATATCACGAGTTCTTCAACGATTAAATGGTCAAAAGTGGATCGGTGTTAACTAAATAGATCTTATTAATTGATTAACTAAAATTCCTTCTTTATTAATTAGTTGTTAAACAATAACAACAAATATGTCTTATTAATATTCAAATACGCAGTTAAGGCAATCAAATGCCATAATGTAAAAAAAAAAAAATTGACTAACTCATTACTAACTAAACAAAGTGAAAATTTGCTATTCCATACTTTTGACGAAAAATTAAAACCTCAAATTGAAGAATTACTATCTCTAGGCAAATCTGCCGGGGCTGATCTAGTAGAAGTCTTTCTTGAAAAATCAGACAACATATCACTCTTAGCCGAGCAGGATGATATTTCAAATGTAAGTCCATCTTTTGGTATAGGAGCAGGTATTAGGGTATTTCTTGGCAAAAAAGATGGTTTTGTAAGCACAAATGATTTATCAAAAACAGGACTACTCTTTGCCTTAAATCAAGCCCTAGGAATGTTAGGCCTTGCAACTGGTTCAAAAAATAATGACAAGTTTGAAGGGTTAAACGATTTAATGGATTTTGGATCTGCGAAGAACGATTGGTTAAGTAATTCACCAGATCTAAATGAATCCACTCTTAAAATGCTAGAAGCCACAAACTCACTGGCAAATAAAAATAAAAATCTTCAGGTTAGAAGAGCTAGTTATTCAAGGAATTGGCAAGAAGTACTTGTTGCAGCTTCAGATGGTGTATTTTCAAGGGATATCCGCCTTCATCAAACAGTTGGTATAAATGTAATTGCACAAAAAGATAAACACAGATCGACCTCTGCTAGAAGATATGGAAGTTCTGGTAATCCTGACGATTTAAGAAACTGGAATATCGAGCAAAGTGCATTTGAATTAAATGAAAGCGCTCAGAAAATGCTTTACGCCGGGTTTGTTGAAGCGGGACAAATGCCTGTAGTTCTTGCAAATAAATTTGGAGGAGTCATATTCCATGAAGCTTGTGGCCATCTTCTTGAAACAACTCAATTAGAAAGAGGCACCTCTCCATTTCATGACTCAATAAATAAGCAAATTGCTAACGAAGCCGTAAGTGCAGTTGATGAAGGACTTTCACCTCATGCTTTTGGGTCACTTTCAATGGATGATGAAGGAATGGAGCCTCAAAACACCTTATTAATTGAGAATGGAATATTAAAACAGTTTCTATCTGATAGAGCGGGCTCTCTAAGAACGGGTCATCCTAGAACAGGTAGTGGAAGAAGGCAGAATTTCTCTTTCGCAGCTGCAAGTCGTATGAGAAATACATACATTAAGCAAGGAAATTTTTCGCCAGAAGAATTAATTAAAAGTGTTGATGATGGCCTTTATTGTAAATCAATGGGCGGAGGGAGTGTAGGACCAACTGGTCAGTTTAACTTCTCTGTTGAAGAAGGCTATTTAATAAAAAATGGACAACTTGATATACCAGTTAAAGGAGCAACCTTAATTGGTGAAGCAAAAGAAATACTACCTAGAATCTCAATGTGTGCAAATGATTTAGATCTTGCCGCAGGCTTCTGCGGTTCTGTGAGTGGAAGTGTAAACGTTACAGTAGGGCAGCCACATATCAAAGTAGATTCTATAACAGTGGGAGGTAGATAAAATGAATATAACAAAAACTAATCCTAAAACTAGTGAGTTAGATCCAATTAGATTGAATGATCTTTTAAAAAAATATAGTGAAGAGTCATCTATAAATAAATGGGATATAGGTGCATCCTCCAGTAGGGATATATCTGTTCAAGTTCAGCAAGGAAATGCTAAACAATTAAAAGGTTCCCAAAGAAATTCAATGACTTTAAGAGTTTGGAATAAAAACAATCAAGTAGGAATAACTAGTACCTCAGACCTAACAAGTGAAGGAATTAAAAAAGCAATGAAAGGAGCAATTGAAGCTAGCCTTTTTGGTAATGAAAAGGAATCTCCAGAGTTCTCCTCATTAGCTAAATCAGAATTAGAAGAAATTACTCCTAAAATTTCTAATTCCCATACAATTGATGAGTTACTTAGTATTCTAAAAAAGGCTGAAAAAAAATTGATTAATACTCATCAAGCAATAGATTCTGTTCCTTATAATGGTTTAAATGAAAGTTATATGGAAAGAATATATATAAATAGTGAAGGTGCTAATAGACATATGAAATTATCACAATCTTCAATATATTTGTATGCAAAGGCTGAGGCAGAAAATAAAAAACCTAGAAGTGCAGGAGGTATAAGAATAAACTCTGATTTAGAAGAACTTGATATTGATTCTTGTATAAGTGAAACATCTAATAAGTTAATAAGTCATTTAGATTATAAATCAATAGAAACAAACAAGTATCTTGTTTGTTTTACTCCTGAGGCCTTTCTTCAACTAATAAGTGCATTTAGTTCAATGTTTAATGCACGATCAATTATTGATGGTCTAAGTTTAATGAACGAAGACTCACTAGGTAATCAAATTTCAGTTCCAAATTTAAACATAAGCGACGAAGGTCTTCATCCAAAAAATGTTGGAGGTTTTAGTTTTGATGGTGAAGGGACACCAACACAAAATATCCAATTGGTCACAAACGGTATTTTGACTCAACTACTTCATTCAGAGGCAACTGCAAGGAAATTTGGTGTTAGACCTACTGGGCATGCGGGTTTAGGCGCTAAGGTATCTGTTTCTCCAGATTGGCTAGTCGTAAGCAAAAGTGAATCTGAATTGGATAAAGATGAAAGCCTAAGCATTAAAAATACAATTAAAGAATACATATTGATAGATGAGCTATCTGCGATTCATTCTGGAGTCAAAGCTAGTCAAGGCTCCTTCTCCTTGCCCTTTGATGGTTGGATAGTTAATGATGGTAAGAAGACCTCAATTGAAGCCGCTACAGTTGCTGGAGATATTTTAAAAGTCTTATCAAGCATTGTAAAAATCGAAGATGAGCAGATAGTTACTCATCAAGGTATCAGCCCACATGTTTGGGTTGAGAACATGTCAATTACTGGGGAAGCGTGAAGATAGTTTTTTGGGGAACGCCTAAATATGCCGCAGAAAACTTAAAAACCATCGTTAAGGCGGGCCACGAAGTTATAGCTGTAGTTACACAACCAGACAGAAAGCGCGGAAGGGGCAACAATTTATCACCATCCCCAGTAAAAGAAGCTGCTATAGATCTATCCATACCTGTCTATGCAACACATTCAATAAGTAAAGATCAAAAAACGAAAGAGACACTCATAAATTTGAAAGCTGATGTTTATCTAGTTGTTGCTTTTGGTCAAATTCTTCCAAAAGAAATATTAGATCAGCCAAAACTTGGATGCTGGAATAGCCACGCTTCTCTACTTCCTGTTTGGAGAGGAGCAGCTCCAATTCAGTGGAGCATAATTAATGATGATGCAAAGACAGGTATTTGTATTATGTCAATGGAAGAGGGCTTAGATACAGGACCAGTTATTGAACAAGAGTCAACAGTTATAAAAGATTCAGACAATCTTGAGATCCTTACTAATAGACTATCGAAAATGTCATCAAAACTTCTACTTAGATCACTTGAAAAAATCGAGCTAACCAAAGGATTAAACAAATCATCAAGACTTAAACAATTGAATGCAATAGACCAAGCAAATTTAAAAGGTAGTCCTAGTTATGCAAGACAAATAACAAAAGAAGACAATTTAATTAATTGGAATCAAGATGCGAGAAAGATAATAAAAACTATTCAAGGATTATACCCAAATGCCTATACATTTTACAATGCTAAAAGAATAAAGATTTTAGAAGTAAGCATATCTTTCGATAATAATCAATCTAAAGAATGTCAAGATATAAAAAATCAATCAAAAACAAATAGTATACCTGGAGAAATAATTATGATAAATAAACAAATTGGTATAAAAATAATGACAAATGATTATCCTATTCTAATTAAATATGCACAGTTAGAAGGCAAAAAAGCAACAGACAGTTATACGTTATCAATTCAGTCAAATCTTAGCATCAATGATAAACTTGGAAGCTAAACATTATTAATATAACTATTCTTCTTTGAAAAGCCCCAAATAAAAAGAAATAACATTACCAAGAAGAATAAATATTCAGGTATAACTAATTTGAATAATACTAATTGAATGATTAACTTTAATCCAATAAGTCCAACTGCAATATAACCAGCTTTTTCTAAATTAATATATACCTCCAGCCATTTAATAAATAGTCCAGATGTGAAACGTAATGCGATAACTCCAATAATTGCTCCAGTAATCACTAAAAGGAATTGATCGCTTATTGCGACAGCTGCGGTAATACTATCTATAGAAAAAGCTAAATCAGTTACTGACAATAGAAGAATTACCTTAAATAATGAAATATTAGATTTTTCACTATTTTCATTTAAATTTTTATCAGCACCTTTGTTGTTCAAAGATAAAAACTTTGAAATTGAAAGAGAAATCAAATAAATACCACCAATAAGCTTAGCTGGCCAAAAGTTTAAGAAAAATTGAGCCGTAAGAATTACAAGTATTCTTAATAATAAAGCGTTAAATATACCAATATTTAGTGCTTTTCTTTGCAGATCAATATTATTCAGATTCTTAGTTATTGAAGCAAGAGCCACTGCGTTATCAGCTGACAATACAAGCTCTAATGAAACAATAACAGGCAAAAGAGGAGCTAGTTCAACCCATCTATCAATACCATCCAGTAAAGGAGTTAAGGATCTGAGAGATGCTGAATCCATTAAATTAAAGAAAAAGAGCTATTAATATTGTCTGTTTGGTATATGTTAACTCTAATTATTCAATTCAGTGTTAAGTCAATAGGGTTATGAGAATCGAATCAAAGCTTTGCCACATATCAGAAAATAAAGCTGTTGTTCAAGTAAATGGTTGGCATAATGACAGAAATTTAGGAAGTGCTCTAGCAGAGGGGCCAACAGTAGAAGTTGCAGAAGATAAAGCCATATCAAGACTGAATGAAAGGATAAATGCAGTTACAAAAGCTGTGTCGAGTATAAATACTAATAATGAACATAAAACCAAAACTCCATTAAGAAATGAACTTCCTAATAGGGAAAAGGGTGAATTACCAAAAAGAGAAAAGGTTGTAGATATTAATATCAATCATGAGCCAAATGATTGGAGTAGCGAATTAACAGCGATAGATGCAGAAATTGAACGGCTAAAATGGTCCAGAGATGATGAAATAAATTTCCTAGAAAAAACATTTGGTTATAATAATCGAAATAAAATAACTAGCTATGCTGATATAGTGAAGTATCTAAGTCTATTAAAAAAGACTGATATTCCAAATCAATTCAAAGTATCAAATGGGAATCTCAATACATTAATAGAAGAGTCTGACAGTATACTTAGGGATTTATCATGGGATCATAAACAGGGACGAGAATATCTACAAAAGGAGTTTAATGTTTTAACTAGAAAGGAACTTAGTGAAACGCAATTAGTATCATTTGTTGAGAAGCTAAAATTGATTCGAAATGAATATCTAGCTCATTAAGCCTTCTCAACAAGACTATTAAAATGTTATGGTTAATTAGATAAAAATAAGTAAAAAAGAGTAGTGTCCTTAGAGTCAATAGCAAAGTATTTAGAAAAGCATCATTTAACAACTGAGTTGATTGAACGAACAAATAGAGAAGAAAGATTAATATTAACAGGAGCATCACGGACAGCAAAGGCATTAATAACAACTTCTCTTGCTAAAAATGAGTCCAAAAGATTATTAGTAATTGTCCCAACATTAGAAGATGCTACTAGATGGTATCCCCTCGTAAAAGACTGCGGTTGGACTAAGACATGTTTATATCCAACAAGTGAAGTCTCACCATATGAAGCTACCCAGGTTACTTCAGAAATCATTTGGGGTCAATTACAAGTACTAAGCGATATATTGGAATTAAAAGATGATGAGAATATCGCAATAATTGCAACCGAAAGATCTTTACAACCACATCTGCCCCCATTTGAATACATTAAAGAAAAGTGTATTAAATTAAACGTAGGTGATGAAATAAATCTAAGTGATTTATCTTTAAAATTGAGTGAAAGTGGATATATCAAGTCTAATAATATAGATCAAGAAGGAACATGGACAAGACGTGGAGATATTATTGATATTTACCCTGTTAGTAGTGAACTTCCCATTAGATTAGAGTTATTTGGTGATCTATTAGATAAGATTAAAGAATTTGATCCAATTTCACAAAGGTCATTAGATCAAATCAACAATGTATGCATAACACCCACAGGTTTTGATCCACTAATCATTAATAAGCTTATATTAACTGACAACAAGGATATATCGAGTTTATTTACTAATGATGAGTTCTCTGAGTTAGTAAATTCAAATAAATTGGATTCAGCAAAAAAATATTTAGGAGTTGCATTTGATAAGCCTTCATCATTATTAGATTACTTAGATGATAAGACATTTATTGTGGTTGATGAGAGGCTTCAAGGTATATCTCATGGAAAAGCTTGGTATAATATCGTTAATGAAAATTATACAGATGTAATTACTACGAAAAAAGATAGTGAAGCAATAAAGGCTATATTTAAACCTAATCTTCATAAAGACATTAATGATATATATAATTCTCTAAATAATTATAAAGGTATTGATATAACAGATTTAGAAGACACTACAAAGAAAACGAATGTTTTTAGTATTTCAAGCAAAGTTCATAATTGGCTACCTAATCAATACGGTAAAATAAGTTTATCTTTAAAAGATTACATTAAGAATAAATATTCTATTTGGATTATTTCAGCACAACCTAGTCGTGCAGTTTCTTTGTTAGAAGAACATGAATGTATCTCAAAGTTTATACCTAATAATACCGATCTTAATGGTATAAATAATATTATCGATGACAATATTCCAGTAGCTATTAAAAATAAAAATGAGGGTGAAATTGAAGGATTTTATCTTCCTGCATGGAAAATTGCACTATTAACAGATAAGGAGTTTTTCGGACAACAAAATATTTCTACAACTGGTTATATAAGAAGAAGAAAACAATCTCAAAGTAAAAAGATAGATCCTAATAAGATGAAACCAGGCGATTATGTTGTTCATAGAAATCATGGAATTGGTTTATTTCAGAAAATTGAAAAACTAAATATTAATGGAGAGTCTAGAGATTATTTGGTAATAAAATATATGGATGGAAAGCTAAGTGTTGCGGCAGATCAACTTGGAAGTTTAGGTAGGTATAGAAGTTCAAATGCAAAGACTCCTACAATTAGTAAATTAGGAGGAGCTAATTGGAACAAAATAAAGGAAAAGGCAAAGAAATCCGTTAAAAAAGTTGCTATTGATTTAATTAAGTTATATGCAGAAAGAAGTAAAGAAAAAGGGTATAAATTTCCATGTGATGGGCCCTGGCAAAACGAATTAGAAGACTCATTTCCATACGCACTTACACCTGATCAAGCAACAGCTACATCTCAAGTTAAATCTGATATGGAAAGTGAAAAGCCAATGGATAGATTAGTTTGCGGCGATGTTGGATTTGGGAAAACAGAAGTTGCTATACGAGCAATATTTAAGGCTATTACCTCAGGAAAACAAATAGCTTTGTTAGCACCAACGACTGTATTATCTCAACAACATTGGAGAACTATTTCTGATCGATTTGCTCCTTATCCTATAAAAGTTTCATTACTCAATCGATTTAAAACAAATAGTGAAAAAAAACATATAGTTAGTGGCCTGAAAGATGGACAAATTGATGCAGTTGTTGGTACACATCAGCTCTTGAACAAAAAATTAGTTTATAAGGACTTGGGACTTCTAGTTATAGATGAAGAACAACGTTTTGGAGTTAATCAAAAAGAGAAAATAAAGGAGTTAAAAAAAAGTGTAGATGTATTAACCCTTTCAGCGACTCCAATTCCAAGAACACTCTATATGAGTCTTTCTGGTGTCCGTGAAATGAGTTTAATAACAACACCGCCTCCCCTACGAAGGCCAATTAAAACACACTTAGCACCTCTCGATAATGAAATAATAAGAAGTGCAATTTCACAAGAGATTGATAGAGGTGGCCAAATATTTTATATTGTTCCTCGAATAAAAGGAATAGAAGATGTAGCAGAGAAATTAAAAATTATGATCCCAAATGTGAAATTATTGATTGCACATGGTCAAATGGAGGAGGGAGCATTAGAGAATGCAATGCTTGCATTTAATGCAGGAGAAGCCGATATCTTGCTTTGTACAACTATTGTAGAAAGTGGATTAGATATTCCTAGAGTAAATACTATTTTAATTGAAGATTCTCACAAGTTTGGTTTATCTCAACTTTACCAATTGAGAGGCAGAGTAGGCCGAAGTGGAGTACAAGCACATGCTTGGTTATTTTATCCAAGCGATGAGAAATTAAATGAGACCTCAAGGCAACGTTTAAAGGCTATAAAAGAATTTAGTGATTTGGGTAGTGGTTATCAGTTAGCCATGAGGGACATGGAAATTAGAGGCGTTGGAAATATCTTAGGTATTGAACAAAGCGGACAAATGGAAACAATAGGATTTGATTTGTATATGGAATTATTGCAGGAAACTATTGCCGAAATACAGGGGCAAGACATTCCTAGTGTTGACGATACTCAAATAGATCTACCTGTTACAGCTTTTATACCGGGAGATTGGATAACTGATCCAGATGAAAAAATAAATGCATATAGATTAGCCACACAATGCGAAAACAATGATTCATTAGTTCAATTTGCTAGCAACTTGGTTGATAGATATGGAACATTACCAAAAGCAGTTGAATCATTAATAGAAGTAATGAAATTAAAAATAATCGCTAAAAAGTGTGGCTTCTCAAGAATCAAGTTATCCAAACCAAATGTTGAGCTTGAGACAATGATGGATGAGCCAGCATTCAAGTTACTAAGAAAAGGTTTAGCTAATCATCTTCATGGAAGATTTATTTACAAGAAAGGGGATAGGTGTTCAACGGTGACTATTCGAGGGCTCGGAATCTTGGATAGCGATAAACTTCTAGATCAATTAACAGAATGGCTAAAACTTATGAATTCAGAAATAAACGCTTAATAAATCAAATTTTCAATTCAGAAAAATAAGCGGTCAATTAATCAATTGGTTGAACAAAATGCCTTAAAAGTAAAAGATTGCTATAGTCACCAAAATTTGAGTATTTTTACCTTGGGTGAAGTAATAGAAATTAGTTCAAACCAATATGGACTCAGCCTTTTTAGCGGAATGATAAGTCTTTTAGCTTTAGGGGTGTATACACTTTTGACTGTAGATGCCGGAAACGACGATGATGATTCTGACTCTGGAAGTGGTGGCTTGATGCAACCAGTCAATTAATTGAAGATCAATTAGTTATTAGGTTTGAAAGTCTCTCTCTAAAATCACCCTTAGCAATACCACCTTTAAGCTCACCAATAATCTCAAATTCTCCCTCCGGATCATTAACTAATAGATAAGTAGGCCAGCCCATACCTTCTTTTGTAGGATATTGCTTTAATAATATTGGTCTATATTTTCTATAAACCACTGTATCTTGTAGTTTTACGCTAATAAATTCTATACCTAATTCGGTCGCAACTTTAGAATCAAAGAAGCTCATCCTGTGACAAGTTCCACAATCCTCAGAACTAAATTTAATTAGAGAACAGGACATAAAAAAAAACTATTATTAACTTATACTAAATACAAGTATTAATAAAAAGTAGATCAGTAATTAGACTTATTGTTTCTTGCAATCACTGAAAAAAAAGGATCACTCTCTGATGAGTAAAACCCAAAAAGCTTTTTATCTTGAGTTTTTTCATTGAATATTTTTTCTATCCTCCATCCATTAGAAGTAAGGACACTAGTTACATATTCAATTCTTTTTTCCTCTGACGAATATGTCCAGATGTTTGGAGCTTTTGTCCAGAATGCTCGATTAGTGAAGGAGATTATCAATAATGAATCAGATTTGATAACCCTTGATAGTTCTAATGAAACTTTTTCAGGATATTGAAGATATTGCCAGCCTGCAACAATTAATCCAACATCAACAGAAGAATCTTCAATTGGCATATTTTGTTTCTTATTTAAATTTTGTACGAAGAACCTATCAAGTCTTTCATTAGAACTTAACTCAGCTTCATTCATTCCATGACCAATAACTTTTTTATAACTAATATTTGATGGTAAATGGCTTACCCAACTACTCATTAAATCTAAAATAATGTGATGATTAAGCAGATACTCTGAGTATAAACTTGTAAGTCTATTTCTGAATGAATCGCTAAGGTGATGAACAAATCTTGGCTGTTGATAAAAGATTTCATCGTCGCTAATATCACTCTTATTCCTATCGTAAGTAGAGAGTTTCATTCTAATCAATATAGTTCGTTAATAGTAGTAGATTTTTAATCTAATAGCGAATTATAAATAATTAATAGACAATATATCAATCTAAAGTCAATTCATATAATATTGCTTAGTTAATATAAATCTTATTCATTTATAGTTTGAGAAGATTTTGTAGGTTCCCTCAGATCAAATTTATTATTGGTTGGGATCAATAACATAAGGAAGCTGGCAGATAAAAATAAAATGAATGCATAAAATAAAGTAAATATTTTCTTGGATTTATAAGCACTAGACTGAATATATCTCTTGCTATAAGGTCTATCTAAAGTGATATTCCAATTAAGGTTAAATCTGGAATCAAACCTCAGTAGATCTAAACATTGAGTAAGATCAGACAATTCAGAATCATCTAATATAATTTCGAGAGGCTTAACATCTTTCTTTGTACTATTAAGAAGTAATTTATGACTACTGCCGAATGGAGAGATTGTTACAATACTTTTTTTTGATATAAATGTTTTTCGAATTCCAGAGATATACGATCGTGAATACTGAAGAATTACTTGCATCAAGTTTTCAAGATGTTCCTTTTCACCCTCTAAAGTAGGTGAGCCGATTATTTTCAATGTCCATGAAGATAAGATACCAATGGTATTCTCAGAGTCTCCATTTGAAACATCTGGCATACCATCAAGTTCTAGAGATGAAGAGTTTAGATCAAATCTATAAGATAAATTAATCATTTATATATACTAAGATTGATGATATAAAGAAGCTTTTAGTCGGTATGCACCACCTTTTCCACATGACAAAGAGAGAATAACTAATAACTCTCTAAAAAATTCATGCTTATCATCATTTAATAAGGAGGTAATATAACTACGCTTCACATTCATCCTCTCGGATATAAGTGACTTAAGACGTGAACTAAATAAAAACCATCGCTCTTGATTCAGTGTCTTAGATTCTTTTGAAGAAAGTAATTGCCTAATAAGAGGATAAAGGCTTTCTGCCATGGAAGAAATAAGTTCAACAAGAGAATCTATCTGCTCCGATGAGAGTGATGAAAAGGTGTGACTTTTCCTCAACGGGTTAGAACATCGAATTTTCCAGAATTGAACTCTACTAGTGAACTCATCTGACAAACCAATATTATTAGCCTTCAAAAAGAGGGAGTCCGTTGCATTTATTTGAAGCGTTTCAATAACTAAAATTAAAAAATCAAGTTTTCTAGAGGCATCCTTAGCAATAAAACAATTTAAATAACCACTTTCACCACAGGTTTTATCATTATTGGATTCATTAATGAATTCTTTACTATGCGTGGCAACTAAATTAGAAGTCTTCATAGAGTCAATAATGACAGGAGTTTGCTGATTTGCTAGCTTTAATGTTGGTTTTATAAAATCGCACACCTCAAATATTTATATTGCATGGATCACTTAAAAAAATACATTACAGAAATAAATGATTACCCGAAAGAGGGAATCGTCTTCAAAGACTTAAACCCAATATATAAAGAGCCCAAGATATGGAAAGAATTAATGTTTCCTCTTCAGAACCTGATATCTACTAAAAAACCTGATTATATTGCTGGCATAGAATCTAGAGGATTTATTTCTGCATCTGCATTGGCATTTAAGCTTGAGATAGGTCTAATTACTATTAGAAAACCTAATAAATTACCTGGAGAAGTAATAGGTACTAATTATAAGCTTGAATACGGTGAAGACAGATTAGAAATCCAGCGAAATATAATTGAAAAGGATAGTAAGATTCTTTTATTTGATGATTTACTAGCAACAGGAGGAACAGCAGGAGCAGCAGGTAATTTGATCAAAAAAGCAGGTGGTAATTTAATTGGATATGCTTTTCTTGTAGAGCTAACTGAACTTAAAGGCAGAGAAAATTTAGATTCAAATTTATTTTTAGAAACCCTAATAAAGTATTAATTATTCTTTAGCCACAAAAGTATTATCTTTAGTTGAGACAAAGTAATTAAACCATAACTCCACATTACAATAGGAAGTGGAGAGTTTTCCAAACAAGATCTTTTTATTCCTAATTCAAGAGCTCCCTGACTTATACCTAATTTATCAATTATGAAATTACACAATTCAGTTGAAGGAGGATTGATAGAATTAGTCGTATTTATCATTTATATATAAAACAAATTAGAATCCATTAGTCATTAAATTGAGGATATATTTCCTAAATAAAGATGATCTTTTTAAAATAAGGAATACAAGTAACCTAGGTAAATAAAAGACAGAAATATTGCTTCGAGAATATCTTACTAAACAATCCGTTAAAATAGATATGGATAATACATCAAACGATCTAGAAATAGAATATATTAATGGAATTAAAGAATGATTATTCTTTAATAATGGAATGGATAATAATTTCGACAAACAATCAACGTCTCGCCAACATAGATTTAGTCCTTGACCACCTACAGGATGAATTTTGTGTGCTGTCTCACCTAAGTAAATATATTTACCAGAAAAATATAAATAGTTAAGACAAAAATCAATTGGAAAAGATTCTGGCGAATCAATAATAGTGTCAGGTTCAATACCGTAAGGAAGAATTGTTGATAAATAGTCTAAAAATAGAGATTTAGATAAATTCATATTATAAGTACCCTTTAAGATTGATTGACTACATATAACTTGAAATAAATCACCTCCTAATGGTAAAACAGCAAATGGTCCCTCACTATTTAAAATTTCGAATGCTTCATTAGATTTTACCCCTCTAAGAAGAACCTTAGCGGTAATACACATCTGATCATATTTAAAATTAAAAGAGGGTGTTTTAAGCTTTTTTTTGGTATTAGAGCTTGATCCATCTGCAGCAACAATTAGATCATAATTATTGGTATTGGGAATCACAGATGTTGGAATCTTGTTGATATTTTCTAAATTAGAAATAAAGCTTAAAATTGATAACATTATAAATTTATGTTCAGCAATCCAACCTACTGCTGAATATTTTTGGTCTGGAATAGGTAAATCATTAGTAAGAAATACAAACTTTTTATTTAATTCATAATCGATTACATTCAGATATTGAAATGGTACTAAATCTTTTGATAAATTTGACCAGATACCAAGTTTTTCTAATATCTTTCTAGAAGAATGTGTAATAGCGTATGTTCGATCTCTATTGACAAGTTCTTCGTCTGATAGTCTCTCATATAGATCTACTCTACAGCCAGCTTTTGCTAATGAAATTGCGGCCAATGATCCAGTTAATCCAGAGCCAATAATTGCTATATTCATAAATAAGATTATATCATTTTTTACAAAAAAGATTTAGCCTGAAATTCTCAAATTAACAAATTCCTCAAAGGCAGGACGAAGAAGAAAAGGATAAGAACCTACCCATAAATTTATTTCTGGACACCAAGCATCACTTATCGCCTGAATTGTATCAAAATCTCTTCTATTGCTAAAAACCACACAGTTAATTCTCATTCCTTTAGTAAGTATATTAAATTTGTTTTGTAGTGGAAAACTTATATTACCTATAAATCCATCTTCATCTTCTATATCCAAGATAACGAATGTTCGTTTTTTCTCTAACACCTCTAATCTTCCATCTTGATTAGCTTGCTCCTGTTTATTTTCCACCCTATCTTCCACATAAACATCAGAAATATAACCATCAACTAATGCTGAAAAAGTAAAACTTTTAAACTTAGAATTTTTTCTACTAGCTTCAAGTATTGGTCCCCATAAAATATATAAAAGAAAAACAACACCTAATAGCAACCATAGAGAATAGAACTGACTTGTTACTTGACTTTGACTAATTAGCAAAGTAATAACACCACCAATGGCAGAAATCATAATCCGCTGGAAGATTTTCTGAGGATTACCTAATGCTGAATTGAATTGTTTACCTGTCGCAACAGCAGGAATCAATTTATTAATCTCATTTTGCTTAATAGGAAATAACATTTGTATTAAAAACTATAAAATTTTTTCAAGTCCGTAAACCAATTTATTGAATGATCTAATTTTTTTGATCACTAATAGAACGCCAGGCATGTAGGCAGATCGATCTATAGTGTTATGAGATAACTCATATGTCTCTCCATTTGACCCAAACATGACTTGCTGATGAGCAACAAGACCAGGCAACCTTACGGAATGGAGTCTCAAACCACTAGCACGAGAACCGCCTCGAGAGCCTTTAATTGATTCTTCTTCCTCTACAAAAGATCTATTGAAGTTTGAACGTTGCTCCTCAATCAGTTCGGCGGTTTTGATACACGTACCACTTGGGGCATCAGCCTTTTTGTTGTGATGCATTTCAGTCAATTCAGCGAACTCATAAAAACGGGCTGCTGCGGCTGCGGCTTGCTGCAGCAAAACCATACCTACTGAGAAATTTGGAATAATAGCTGAACCAAGAGAAGCTTTGTCTGCAAATTTAGAAAGATCATCTAACTGATCTGCCGTTATTCCTGTGGTACCAATTACAGGATGAACTCCATAGGCGATTGATGTACGGGTGTGTTTATAAGCAAATTTTGGATGAGTAAAATCAACTAAAACAGCACCATTATTTGAACCATCTTTAGGGACGTTTTGACTTGCAGCACACAAAGAGCCTTCGAAATCACTAGCAAGGAAAACATCTAATTCACCTAACCCAAGCAACGAACCTATGTCTTGACCTTCTTTGTCCTTCTGGTTATCAATTGCGCCAACAAGTTGAAAATCCTTGGATGAATTAATCGCTTTAACAACTTCAGATCCCATTCGACCCAAAGCTCCTGCTACTAAAACTGGTATTGATTGATTAGCAGAACTCATTGAATTTCTTTTTGCATTATTATATTTCCTTTTTCATGTAACACGCATTAACTAAATAACACACTAAAGGCCCACTGAACACTAGGCTTGGTCGAATTACCTACGAAGAAAAGATGTTTACACAGGTTCGCTCAGCAAATCGCAGAGTTTCACCTGTCGAGAATCACAAGCATAAAGCTGTGATGAAGGCTGTTTATGTAGTCCTTGAGCCTCAATATCAAAATGCTCTTACACAGGCTGCTAACTCATTAAATTCGCAAAATGGCCCTATTGGAATTGAACTTAATGGATATTTAATTGAAGAACTTAGAGATACAAACAATTATGAAAGCTTTAAAAAAGATATAGAAAATGCTGATTTATTCGTAGCTTCATTGATTTTCATTGAAGATTTGGCGCAAAAAGTTGTTGAAGCAGTTGAACCTCACAAAGACAGTCTTAAGGCAGCGGTGGTATTTCCATCAATGCCAGAAGTAATGCGATTGAATAAATTGGGAACTTTTTCTATGGCGCAGTTAGGCCAAAGTAAAAGCATCATTGGCGATTTCATGAAGAAGAGGAAAGAAGCGGGCGGCGCTGGATTTCAAGATTCAATGTTGAAGCTTCTAAATACCCTACCCTCAATTCTTAAGTATCTGCCTGTAGACAAAGCACAAGACGCTCGTAGTTTTATGCTTAGTTTTCAATATTGGTTAGGAGGAACTCCAGATAATCTTCGTAATTTCTTATTAATGCTTGGAGACAAATATGTATTTCCAGAACTAAATAAAGAAGAAGAAAAAATTGAAGTTGCAGAGCCTGAAGTTTTCCCTGATTTGGGAATTTGGCATCCTTTAGCTCCAAATATGTTTGAGGATAAAAAAGAATATTTAAATTGGACAGCTTCTAGGGATGATCTATCAAGTAAGGCTAAAAACGGTCCTGTAATAGGACTAGTACTTCAAAGAAGTCACATTGTTACTGGAGACGATGCTCACTACGTCGCAGTTATTCAAGAATTGGAATACAGGGGAGCAACAGTAATTCCTGTTTTTTGTGGTGGGTTAGATTTTTCTAAGCCAGTCAATGAATTTTATTACGATCCTATAAATCCTGATAAACCCATTGTAGATGGGGTTGTTTCACTTACAGGATTCGCACTTGTTGGAGGTCCTGCAAGACAAGATCACCCAAAAGCTGTCGATGCTTTAAAAAAGCTCAATAGACCATACATGGTTGCTCTGCCACTCGTTTTTCAAACAACTCAAGAATGGGAAGGAAGTGACCTAGGACTTCATCCAGTTCAAGTTGCACTTCAAATTGCAATCCCTGAATTAGATGGTGCTATTGAGCCAATAGTTTTATCTGGTCGAGATGATGCAACTGGCAAAGCTCATACACTACAAGACAGAGTAGATGCAATAGCTGAAAGAGCTATCAGATGGTCATCACTAAGAATTAAAAAACGTGACCAGAAGAAATTAGCTATTACTGTATTTAGTTTTCCACCTGATAAAGGAAATGTTGGAACAGCTGCTTATTTAGACGTCTTTGGCTCTATTTATAGAGTTTTAGAAGAAATGAAGCAAAAAGGTTATGACATAAAAGATCTACCTAAGAATCCAAAAGAACTAATGGAGACATTAATAAATGATCCAGAGGCTTTACAAGGTGCTCCTGAGCTATCAATAGCGCATCGAATGAGTGTAAAAGAATATGAGAAATTAACTCCATATTCTGAGAGACTAGAAGAGAACTGGGGAAAGCCACCTGGAAATTTAAATAGTGACGGACAAAATCTTCTTATATATGGAAAAGAATTTGGAAATGTATTTGTAGGGGTGCAACCAACTTTTGGATATGAAGGTGATCCTATGAGATTGCTTTATTCTAGAAGTGCCAGTCCTCATCATGGATTTGCCGCTTATTACACTTATTTAGAAAAAGTTTGGAAGGCAGACGCAGTTCTACATTTTGGAACCCACGGATCGCTTGAATTCATGCCAGGGAAACAAATGGGTATGAGCGAGACATGTTATCCAGATTCATTGATTGGAGGTCTACCTAATCTTTACTACTACGCAGCAAATAATCCTTCGGAAGCAACAATCGCAAAAAGAAGAGGATACGCATCAACAATTAGTTATTTAACGCCCCCTGCTGAAAATGCTGGACTATATAAAGGTCTAAAAGAACTTGGAGAATTAGTTGGTTCCTATCAACAATTAAGAGAAAGTGGAAGAGGCATTCAAATTGTTAACGCAATAGTTGAAACATCAAAAAAATGTAATCTTGATGAAGATGTCAAACTACCTGAAAAAGATGCCTCCGAATTAGAAATAGATGAAAGAGATTTGTTAGTAGGAAATGTATATAAACAATTAATGGAAATAGAAAGTCGATTATTACCTTGCGGCTTACACACCATTGGTAAACCAGCCACTGCTGAGGAAGCAATTGCGACCTTGGTAAGTATCGCATCTATAGAAAGAGAAGATGATGGAATCAGATCTTTGCCAGGTTTATTGGCAGAATCAAAAGGAAAAACAATTGAGGAAGTCTATGAAGGTAATAACAAGGGAAAATTAGAAGATGTTGAACTTAATAAATTAATTACAGAAACATCAAGAGAAGCTGTTGGTTCAATGGTTAGGTCCCTTACAGGAAGAGATGGGAGGGTAAATATGAAGAAGAATATCTGGACGCTAATTGTTGAGTTCTTGAGAGGAATTGGATTCTCAATTCCATCACCATGGCAAGCATCTGCTAAGAAAGCAGGTTTTGAAAATGTAAATCAAGGTTCTCTAGATAAGGTCTTTGACTATTTGAGATTTTGCTTAGAGCAAATATGTGCAGATAAAGAGATGGAGAGCCTTTTAAAAGCTCTAGATGGAGATTATGTGATTCCTGGTCCTGGAGGAGATCCAATTAGGAACCCAGGAGTATTACCAAGTGGTAAAAATATTCATGCATTAGACCCCCAATCGATACCAACTGTTGCGGCTGTGGCTTCAGCCAAAGGAGTAGTTGACAAACTTATTGAGAGGCAGAAAGAGGAGCAAGGTACATGGCCAGAGACTATCGCTTGCGTACTTTGGGGTACTGACAACATCAAAACTTATGGTGAATCATTAGCTCAAATCCTTTGGTTTGTTGGAGTAAAACCAAAACCAGATTCTGTCGGAAGGGTAAATAAATTAGAACTCCTTTCTCTTGAGGAACTAGGAAGACCAAGAATTGATGTAGTAGTTAACTGCTCTGGAGTGTTTAGAGATTTGTTTATTAATCAAATGGCATTAATTGACCAAGCAGTAAAAATGGCTGCTGAGGCTGATGAACCACTTGATCAAAACTTTGTAAGAAAGCATGTCTTAGAGCAGGCAGAAAAGGAAGGTAAAAGTATTAGGGAATCAGCAAGCAGAGTGTTCTCAAATGCAAGTGGAAGTTACAGCTCAAATGTCAATTTGGCTGTAGAGAATTCAACATGGGAAGAAGAAAATGAATTGCAAGAAATGTACCTTTCAAGAAAAACATTTGCTTTTAATGCAGATAATCCAGGGGAAATGAATCAGAACAGAGACGTTTTTGAATCAGTCATGAAAACTGCTGATGTTACCTTCCAAAATCTTGATTCTTCTGAAATATCATTAACAGATGTAAGTCATTACTTTGACTCAGATCCAACAAATTTAATTAAGAATCTTAGAGATGATGGTAAAGCGCCAAGTAGTTACATAGCCGACACAACTACAGCAAATGCTCAGGTCAGATCATTAAGTGAAACTATTCGATTAGATTCCAGAACAAAATTACTTAACCCAAAATGGTATGAAGGAATGCTTAAGTCAGGATATGAGGGAGTAAGAGAGGTTTCTAATAGACTTAATTACACATTAGGATGGAGTGCAACTAGTGGGCAAGTTGATAATTTCGTATATGAAGAATCAAATGAAACTTTTATAAATGATCCAGAGATGAGGA
This sequence comes from Prochlorococcus sp. AG-424-E20, assembly GCA_003213355.1. GTDB lineage: Bacteria > Cyanobacteriota > Cyanobacteriia > PCC-6307 > Cyanobiaceae > Prochlorococcus_B. The sequence continues at coordinate 17,436 of QCND01000006.1, read as the reverse complement.
AGAGATTAATGGAATTAAATCCTCATAGTTTTAGAAGGATAGTTGGTACATTATTAGAAGTTAATGGGAGAGGATATTGGGAAACATCTGAAGAAAATATTGAACAATTAAAAGAACTTTATCAAGAAGTAGAAGATAGAATCGAAGGAGTTAATACAGAAGATTAACAATATTTTAAATAATTGACTTAGTCATTATTACAACTTGAGATATTTGTTTAATATCATGAACTCTTAGAATATCGACACCAGAACTCACACATCTAGAGGCTATGGCAGCCATTCCAAAGATTCTTTTATTTGGGTCAGGTTCTTTAATAACTGAACCAATAAATCTTTTTCTTGAAGCACCTATCAATACTGGATAATTCATAGAAACGAATTCTTCTAAATTTCGCAACAAGGTTAAGTTTTGATCGACATTCTTTGCAAAGCCTATTCCAGGATCAATAATAATTTGCTCGTCTTTAATGCCTTTAGATAGTGCTAAATCAATTTGATTGGATAATTCATTTTTTACATCTTTTACAACGTTTGTGTATACAGCTAAAGAATCCATTGTCTTACTATTTCCACGACTATGAGTCAAAACATAAGGAGATCCATTATTAGCGATAACATTAAAGATTTCAGGATCATGCCGACCTCCACTAACATCATTAACCAAATCGGCACCAATATTTAAAACTTTCTCTGCAACAGAATGATGAAAGGTGTCTACAGAAATTGGAACCTCTGGATGTAATAACTTTAGTTCTTTTATTAATGGAACTAATCTTTTAATCTCAGCTTCAGGACCTACATCAGATGCGCCAGGTCGTGTGCTCTGTGCTCCAATATCTAGAATATGTGCTCCTTGTTTAATACATAATGATGCATGATTGATTGCAGCGGGTAAGTCTATGTACAGTCCTCCATCACTAAAAGAATCTTCAGTGATGTTTACTATTGCCATTAATTGGATTTCTTGTTTCCAATGATTAGGCGGGAAAGTATTAAATTTTTTCGTAGTTAGCAATTCTGGCAAAATTTGTAGGATCTAGAGAGGCTCCACCAACTAGTACACCATCAATATCTGACATGGACATTATTTCATCAATATTATTTGATTTTACTGATCCACCATATTGAATAATCACGTCTTCGTAACCAATCCACTTACGAATAAGTCCACAAATTCGATTAGCCTCATTGGCTTCACAAGTTTTACCAGTTCCAATAGCCCAGATTGGTTCATAAGCAACTATTAGTCTTTTCACCTCAATTCCTTCAAGACCTTGTTCAATTTGCCTCCGAATAACCCTTTCGGCTTCACCCATTTCTCTTTGTTGAAAAGTTTCTCCTACACAAACAATTGGAATTAACTGATGATCTTGAGCGGATTTTGCTCTTTTATTAATTTGTTCATCACTTTCACTAAAATATTTACGAGGTTCACTGTGCCCAACGATTGCACACTTAACCGAAAGCTCATTAAGCATAAGGGGAGAAACTTCGGCCGTATAGGCCCCACTATCCTCCCAATGAACATTTTGGCTAGATAAGGATAGATATTCACTTGTGTCCCTAATAAACTCAGACAGAGGGTATAGGGCTGTAAATGGGGGTGCAATAACAACTTCCCTATCTTTTTTCGGAATATCTTTCAGTAGTGGAATTAATACACGCATGTACTCAATCGCTTCGGTACATGTCATGTTCATCTTCCAATTCCCTGCAATGACCGGTTTACGCACGCTAGCTCCTCATTTTTCGCTTCTTGCCAACTTACGGCCTAGAGGATCAGAATTTGGAACAATGTATGTTTCATTTGCAAAAGAAATTTGATCTCCATCAATTAATTTCCTACCTCTTCTTTTTTCCACCATGCCATTTACTGATATTTTTCCTGACTTAATAATCATTTTGGCTTCACCTCCAGTCTGAACGATTCCCATAAATTTTAAAAATTGATCTAATTTCATTAACGTGCTTTTAAATTAAACCTTGATAGTTTGATGGAATGAAACAAAAAAACAAAATAAATTTTATTTACCTGATAGGGAAACTAAAGGGACATTGGCCAACATTGCTTTTGGGTGGCATAAGCATGTTTATATATGTAATTTGTTGGCCAATACTTGCATGGTTATCAGGCAAGTTAATACCTGCTATTGGTCAAGGCAATACAAAACAAGTACTTATTGTAATTTTACAAGCCTTAATTATTTTTATCATTCAAAAAACAGCACAATATCTTCAAGATAGTCTTTTAGCAAAACCAGCATTAGCTCTAAGCCAAGACCTAAGAACAACACTATTTAGAAAACTTCAAAGAACTAATATTCTTTTTATCGAAAAACTTTCATCTGGGGATATTGCATACAGACTTACAGAGGATGTTGATCGAGTTGGGGAGGTTATATATAAATCCATTCAAGATACAACACCATCGATATTTCAATTACTAGCAGTATTTGGTTATATGATATTTATTGATTGGAATTTATCACTTGCAACGATCATATTAGCGCCTTTAATTGCTTTGTTAGTAAGTGATTTTGGAGGGAAAGTATTAAAGGCATCTGAACAAAGTCAAGACAAAATCAGTTCCTTAGCAGGATTGCTATCAGAGGCAGTTCAAGGTCTACCCATGGTTAAAGCATTTGCTGTAGAAGCATGGCTTCAAGATGATTTTGAAAAACAAGTTAGATTACACAAAGAGGCTAAATATAAAATGCTGAGGCTTGTAGCCCTTCAGCATCCAATAGTCGGATTAATAGAAATAATAGGTATTTTAGGAATCCTCACAATAGGAACTTATAGAATACAAACAGGAGGTATGTCTAACGAAGAATTTGGCAGTTATTTTACAGCCTTAATAATGTTAATTGATCCAATAAGCCATATTACAACGAACTATAACGAATTAAAGCAAGGACAAGCTTCACTAAGAAGATTAAACGAAATAACAACTAAACCATTAGAAATATCAAGCTCAGATAGAGGTATTACTCCAGATAGGATAGATGGTAAGTTATCATTTAAGGATGTTTTTTTCTCATATAATAATGATAAAGAGGTTATAAAAAAAATTAATTTAGATATAGATAATGGAAAAATAACGGCATTAGTTGGACCTTCAGGAGCAGGAAAAAGTACAATCTTTTCATTAATTTTAAAATTCATAGAGCCTTCTAATGGATCAATATTTATTGATAATTATAATTTGAACACAGTAAATACTAATTATTTAAGAAGGCTAATAGGTATAGTTCCACAAAAAACATTTATATTTTCAGGGACCATATCAGAAGCAATAAGATTTGGAAGGCCAACCACTAACACAAACATAGTTAATGCAGCAAGAATTGCAAATGCTCATGACTTTATTGAAGAATTACCCGACGGCTATGAAACCTTTATAGAAGAAAGAGGTAGCAATCTTTCTGGAGGTCAGTTACAGAGAATATCAATTGCAAGAGCTTTACTTGGAGATCCAACAATTTTATTGCTAGATGAAGCGACTAGTGCACTAGATGCAGAATCTGAAGAATCAGTTCAGAAGGGTCTTCAACAAGCAATGCACAATCGAACAGTCTTGGTAATCGCTCACAGATTATCAACAATACAAAAGGCAGACAAAATAGCTGTGATTGAAAAAGGCGAAGTACTTGAAGTAGGTAGCCATAAAGAATTAATTAATAGACAAGGAAGATATAAGAATTTTTGCGATAAACAATTTATCAAGAGCTATTAAAATAGAATTAATGCTATATTATAAAGAAGATTACTAATTAAATGTCAAATACTCCATCAAGCGAAAAGGAAGCTATTTTAACATTTGAGGATAAAAGATATGACATTAAAAGCTTACCCAAAGAAGTACAAGAACTTATTAAAGGTATGCAGGTTGCCGACGCTCAATTAAGGATGCACGAAGACACCCTTAAAGTTCTAGCAGTGGGGCGACAGCATCTAATTATGCAACTAAAATCAAAACTGGAAACAATAAACCCAATAAACTAATTAATTAAATAAATTATTATGTATAACAATCATTGTCTATAAAATAATAAATAGCAATTGTACTTATAAAGTAATAACATTAAATAATTTGGAGCCCTTAGCGAAGAAGGACATCGACATGAGAGAATCTAAAGAAAAAATAAAGAGATGGGTACTAAAGGCTATTGGCTTAAGCAGGCCAAAATAGAAAGCACAGCACAATTCATTGAATACGTAAAAACCGTAGTTCCATGGCTTAGGTCCGTTGGCGGAACCATCATTGCTAAAGATGTTAACCAAAATTCAGATTTAAACGAATGGGATGGAGGACAATTAGGAGTAATTGTTGAATTTGAATCAAAAGCAGCAGCTCAACAAGCATTTAATTCATCTGAATTTCAAGAGTACATTAAATATAGTGGAATAGAAAATCAATTATCGCTATCAATAATCGGATAGCTTAATTATCAATATGAAAAATAACTAGAAAAAGTTAATTATGATAAGAGATTCCTCAACTCTTCAAAAAGGTCAACTTTTAAGAGTTGAAATAGACGAAGTTAAAGATCGCCTACCTCAAAATATTCTTGAAGACATCAGAAAGGAACCTATTGTCGAATTAGTAGGATACAAGATGGTAGACGGAAATGAATTTGGACTAGTGGTTAAACTAAATAATGGTGAGATAAATTGGTTTTTTGAAAAGGAATTATCTGAAATAATGTAATTAATACCTAGGAGGAGTATATTTTATATAAATAAAAGATACATATTTAGGTAACAAATGATTAATAACGTATATTGAAAAAAATTAAATGAAGAGATTATGCCTTACAACCAAATCACAGTGGTAATTGGTGGACTTATGCATATTCCTGTAATTATACTAGTTCTAAGATTTATTGAAAATAGATTTAACAATAGAAACTGGACTAAGGAAGAACTTAATTACAATAAAATAGCCTGAGAATATATTAACAAGAAAATATTTATAATTAGCCTAATTAAGCATAAGTAATATTATAAATAATGAAAACTATTATAATTACAGGCCCATCTGGCTCTGGGAAGTCATATCTAAGTAAAAAGATTTCTAAATCATTTAATAATTCGATAGTAATAAAAACAGATTCATATTATAAAGATAATATATTTATCCGTCTTGTATCAATATTTCAACATGATATTTATGATAGGCCTATAAGTTTCATGAAAAATGAAATAAAGAAGACAATTAGGTCTATTCATAATAAAGAAAGATTAATATCATTTTATAAATATGACTTCAAAAGAAAATATTCAAAAAGATCAAAAGTAAGTGTTAACTATGAAGGTGACAATCAATTCCTAATATTAGAAGGAATATTTGCTCATAGATTAGATTTAAACTACAAAGAGACTATAAATATTGTATGTGAAGATGAAAAACAAATTTGTTTTAAAAGAAGACTAAAAAGGGACCAATCAGAAAGAGGAAGAGAGACTAGTGAGGTCTTTAATAAATTCGATAAGTCTTGGTATTTATTTTATGAAAATGTACAAAAATATCTTAATTGCTATAAGGTATTTTTAATAAGTACACATGATAAAGTTAGATACAATAAATTAGTTGAAAAGTTACTAAACGAAAAAAAATAAACTAAGAAAAATAATTCATTTACTTTTCTTAGTTGTTGTTTGAAAATTAAATATATTGGTTCTACTTTTTAACCTCTGGAGCATTCATTCCATCATAGTCAGGACCAACCATTAACCCTACAATTGCAAATAAAGCAATTGAAGCAACTCCAACCAGAACAGCCGTTGGGGCTGGAGTAGTAGTAAGGCCAGCAATTAAAAAATTACCCATAAAAGATTAATAAAGCTAGTTATAAATAGCAGAAAAAGGAACCAATTTATTAATTATTAACTAGTTTTGAACCAAAAAATCTAAAATAGAAATTTTGATACAGACATAAGAAACTAATGTTTAAATGTTGAAAATATTCTATACAAATCTAACTGTTAATCGTACACTTAATATTTAAAGAATAGGCCTGCAAGGAATAATTTATCTAAGATACGATTATTTTAAAACAAAAAAAATGGGTAAACATGGAAAACATATCAACCCACTTAATTTAACTAGATAGACTATTTAGATGTATTTGGATCATTGAAACCATCGTAATTAGGACCAACTACGACAGCCATAATTCCAAATAGAGCCATAAAAGCGATACCAACGATTGGAGCAGTAGGAGCTGGTGTACTTAGTAGTCCAGCGAAAGTTAAAGGAAGCATGTTCTTTAGTAAGACCCAATATAAATACCAGCCATTAGGGAATATGACCATTGAAATTTTAATTTGTAACATTTAAATCTAGCTTAAGTAAGCTATGACTGGGTTTATAAAGAGAATCATGAAGAAATCTTAGTTAAACTCAAATTTATGAAAGATAGCCACTCTGCTGTTTATAGAACAGATTGATTGATGTAAAAATAAAAAATATAAAAGAGAAAAAATATAATTTAAAATCCATTGAACTTCAATCAAAATATAAGAAAAGAAGTAAATTTGCTAATATAAGAAAATAAAATCAATTTAAAAGTGTCGAAGTGATTTCTAACCTACGTCCAATAACACCCGTTGATGAATTTGAACAAGCCTGTTTAAAAGCCAATTTAAATAATGAAGAACAAAAGATTATTGACCACATTAGATATGTTGGTGTATTTACTCAACCGTCACTCACTAAAGATCTTAAATTAGAATCAAAGCCACCAATATTATCTGTGCTATGTGAAATTTGTAGAAAAATAGGTAACCATATGCCAGAACACTTTAGTAATATCAGAGACTGGTCAAAAGAAATTAATGAGCATAAGGTTAAATGGGACGGAGACCTAATCTGTTCACTCGCATGGAATAAAGATGGAGAGCGATTATCACCAGAGAATGGCACGTGCTTGTACCATACATTTGCTGTTCACAAAGAATTATTCCAAGGTCTGGATTAAATTACTAATTTAGATAAATGGTTATCCCTGACTAAGGTACTCAAACAAGACATTATTAAAACCTAACTCTTCGGCTGAATATTCAAGCATCAAATTATCAGATTCTATTTGGGAACGGAAGGATCTAATTTCTTCGGATTCTTCTCCTGATGGAGGAATGCCGTCGACAACATCAAAGATAATGTTTTGTCGATCAATTTTTGCAAGAACTTCATTTGCCATAATGATCAAATTTAGTGCCAATTAATACATAGCCAATATCACGCAACTGTAGAAGCAATTAAAACATTCCTTTACGAAAAGGCCTGGTTCGATAAAAGGCGAAAGCTGAGATATATAAAGATCAGAACAAAAATCTCTATAGCTATCACTTTCACAAAGAAAAGCACTACAACTTTACATAAATTCACTTATGATTTATTTTCTTAACTCAATAGGTATTTGAGCGTGCTTGAGCAAGTAAAAATTTTGGAATTAGATGAAAAGAAAAAACCTGTTGTAGCAGTAACTATGGCCACAGGCAGGCAGGGTATTGGTGTCGTTAAAGAATTAAGCAAAACAGATAAATACCAAATACGTGCTATCACAAGAAATATAAAGAGTACAAAGGCTCTAGAGCTAGGAAGCCTAAACAACGTTGAACTAGTCAAGGGAAATTTAATGGATCCTCAAAGCCTTAAAAAAGCTTTTGAAGGAGTTGATGTGATTTTTGGAAATACAACACCTACAAAAGGATGGAAATTATTTAGAGGAAGTATCGTCAGATCATATGAAATGGAACAAGGTTATAATTTAATAAATCAAGTCAAAACTGCCTACGAAAAAGGACGTTTAAATCACTTTGTATTTAGTTCAATTAGTAAAGCAAAAGACCCACTAAAAAATGATCCGGCTCCAGGACATTTTACGAGTAAATGGGATATTGAAGAATATATAGAACAATCAGGTCTTAAGAAAATTACTACTGTATTAAGACCCGTTAGCTACTTTGAAAACTTTGAAAACAAATTACCTGGCTATACAATTTCAAAGAAAATTTTACCAGGAATAGTTGGCAAGAATTTTAAGTGGCAAACAATCGCAGTAGAAGATGTAGGTAAATGGGTTAGAGGTGTTTTATCGAAATCAGAGAAATATAAAAATCAATCTATCAATATTGCCGGCGAGGAACTAACAGGAGTGGAAATGGCTATGACACTTCAAAAAATAGTTTCTTCAGAAGGCCTAAAAACAAATTATGTGATGATCCCCAGATTAGCAATTAAGTTATTGGAATACGACATTGGCGTTATGGCAGATTGGATTGAAAGATCAGGGTATGGAGCTGATATGAATAATCTTCAATCAATTCAGAAAGAGTTAAATATTGCTCCTACATCACTTAAAGACTGGCTAAAGACAAAACTTGAAACACAAAATAAGAAACAAAATTCATGGACAAGGCAGTGGAAATCATCTCAATGGAAACTTCAATGGGATAAATAATAAAGGATATATAATTCAGTAATTAAAAGTTTATAAACCATTTACCTCAATTGATTTTGCAATTGATCTTAGCAATTCAACAATCTCACTATCACCACAAGTTGTATCAGCCTTAAGCTCTGCACATAAATCTCTAATAGATACATTAGTTGACCACCAAATACCTGACGTTTCTGTATCGTCAAAGTTAAATTGGGACATTAGATTACATTCAAGTACAAGCTAAGATAATTTTTGAGGATCAGTAGATGAATTATCTAAAGTTTTCAATTCATCAGGCACTTCCATATCTAAACCTTCTAATAAATTTTTTAAAAGGATTTTATTGTTAATTTCATTTTTTCCGGATTTGAAATTTAGAAAAAAGTAAAAAAGAGAACCAAAACCAAGTAATAGAAAAAAGGAATATAAATATGTACTGTTGATCATTCAGATTAATAATTACTTTTTTATATTCATACCAAATCAGATAAAAATCAACAAAAGTTAAAAAAAAAATAACAAAATGCTTGAACAAACACAATCAGAGATTAAATGAATGCGTATATTAAGTATTTATGACTAAAAGATTTGGTTTATTTCGCGAGTGTCTCTTTTTCGAGGGGATCTAAGGGAATAGAAAATTCATTTAAATTATCAAAATCAAAAGCAAGTAAAATTTGTTATAAAAAAAGAACAGATTTAATTATTTACATTTACAATTTAAAAAAATATCAAATAAGAGCTTAATATATATCTAAATAATTTTAAGATTAATGGTAACGAACATAAGTTATATATTTTTAATCTCAATGCTATTAATTCTTGGTGGGTGTGCTTTTAAAGCATTGATATCGATAGCTCAAGGGAAACCCGTAGAAATTAATCTCATAAACCCACTTAACCTGAAGCCAAGATGGCCCAAAGAAACTAAAGAGAAGTAAATAATTATCTAAGAACTAAAACATAAAATTTTTATTACGTTATAAAGGCTTTTCGTCAATTAGCATTAATACAAAATTTACATGGCTTAAAGGAATTAGAAATGCTTGAATCCTTGGATCCATTCCAGCAACTACTATTAGGCGTAACTAGTGTTGGGGTACTAATGATACTTTTAGTTATTTTCCTTACTGCAAGTCCAAACTTTGAAAACACAGATAGATTAAATAAGATCTTAGACTTTTTTGAAAAAAAGAATTAAATTCTTAAGTACATAAAATCGTGACTACAAATCATTTTAATAACCGAAAAACAAGATTATTGAACATAGCTAATATTCTCAAAGGATAACTTAATCAGATCAATCTCTAAAATATAAGTAATGTTGGCAATAAATAATCATTGCTAGAGATGCAAAAGGAATTCTTTGACAATAACAAATACCTGATTTGTGCAGGCTTAAGTACTTTATCTCTATTATTTACGTCAATTTCAATCATATCCGTATCTAAGTCGGTTAAGGAGTTATCAGCTGACTTGGAGCCGATTTCAACATGGGCTGACTCACAAAATGAATGCATAACAAAAACATTTCGTATCGACGGAAAAAATACACAAGGAATTCCCTCAAAGGTTTGGAGCTGCAATGGTGGAGGACAATAGGCTATCTTCTTTCTATTGGATGCCTAGGATTCACCCCATCTCTTTCCAATTTCATATCCCCATAGCTTTGCAAGTTCAACGACATCTTCATGTGTTTTACAACTAGTAATTAATTTATACTTTTCAGGCGAACTATTAATTAATTTAACTAATTGATTTAATTGATCAATTTTATATAAAAACCGTTCATAATCTTTTTTTGACATTTTATTTTAAATTTTAAAAAATAAATTATATAAATATTTTATCTAGTGAATTTAGAGAAATTAAAATAATTTGTAGAAGATAATATTAAAGATATAACAGTGATAATTAAGACTGTGAATGGTAGGGTTGTTTCCAAACATATCTATCGATAGCATAATCCTTTTTTACTGCAACACAATTAGTGGCTATGTGCCAAAGAGACTTGTGAATTGGGGTGGGATTGTATAGGTATACCTTAGGAAATTTATTTTTCAATATTCTCGTTGCAAGTCTTGCATGATAGTGAGGAACTGTTGGTTCAATATGATGAATGGCGTGAGTAGAACCTATTGAGTGATGAAGAAAATCAAATATCCTTCCATATGGTCTATCTATAGATAAGAAGGCTCCTCTCATATAGGAGAATTGACTAGCACCAAGATGGGGAACATCAGTATCTGTATGGTGGAGCCATGTATAAATAACTAGCCAGACATTAACAACAATAAGAGGACCTAAATACAGACTAATCATAGAATTAATCCCAAAATTTTTAGACCAAAGGATCAATAAAAGGAGCATAAAACCTATTCCCCAGTCAGAGATCCATACCTTTTTAGCCCATATGGATGGCCAAAGTTTTTTCGAGAAGGGAGCGGTTGGCCAGAAATGATTACTGGTCCCATATCGAGGTCCGCCTGTTTTGCCAAGTAGTAAATAAGCTGGCCATCCCAGAATCAAGTGAAGAAATAGTTGATTAAATCCATATAGAATTTTGCCAAAAAACAACGAAGACTCCATTTCATTCTCTCCACCTTTTTTTTCGGATTTACCATCTCCTGAGATCACAACAGGAACATGGGTCTCTCCATCAGTTATGTGATTGGTAAAAGCATGGTGAACAGCATGTGATCTTTGCCACGAAAAGTATGGAACTAATAAAAAGGAGTGAAGACAATATCCGACAAGTGTTTCAAGTTTACGATTATCAGAAAATGCACCATGTCCACATTCATGAGCTATAACCCATAGCCCCATAGAAGTTGTCCCAGAGAGAATTGCATATAAAATCCAAATTGGAATCATCCCCTTGGTAAGAGGGATAGAGAGACCTATCAAAACAACAAAGATCTGAATAACTACTGTCCTAGAGAGATAAAAAAGAGATCTGTTAGTTTGGCGAGTAAAACAATGCTTGGGTATCGTATCTCTAACTTCTTTTCTAGAGGGAATATCATCCAGTGAAATATCTAATGCTTTCCCATTAAGACCAGAAGGAAGAAAAGTACTATTATTAATTTCGGTATTGACCCTATCGAATCTAGTAAACAAACTTTTTTTCAATTTTTAGAACATGATTACGGATCATATACGACGTTACTCTGCAAGAGTGCTATGAGGCTATAGGAATTTCTAACTTTCACAAAAAATAGTTTATAAAAGTCTCATTATGTCTAATTAAAGTCAATTTATTTGCCATTAATATCAATAAACACAACTAAAAATTCATAAAAAAACCTTATACGTAGAAAATTTAGTTCCTCCTACTTTCTGGATATTCAACCGTTCCATCTTCCTTCCTAACTGGTTTTGAATATAGAACTCTTAATAAACCTTTTGTATCCATATTAGGACTAGTAATAAAAAAGCTTACAAGAAAAAAACTGCCAAATAAAACTAATACAATTACAAGAGGCAAGTTAAGCCCCATCTCTGAAAAAGATAATAAAAAAAGATACATTCTAAGTACTAATAAATAAATAAATATAAGATTTCTTATATTAAACGAATTGATTAAAAGATAAACAAATGTAAATGAATAATAATTATCTATAATTGAATTTTTTCGTAGGGAATCTCAACTATATCCTTTTTATCTACAAATACATTATAAGTATTTTTATTATTTTTGAAACTTACATTTTTAAATGGTTTACCGTCAATAAAGTGCATCGCGGAACCGCCTTCAATAGAAATGCAATTAGTTAATTTTTCTTCAAGTAGTATTTTTTTTACATAAGGAATACGTGCAGGTTCCTCATCATAATGAGGACAGCAAGTCCCACTAATAAAATTCAAACAAGGTAATATCCTTAATTCGTTATCCCAAGAGTCGGTAATACCACTAGTAAACCAACAAATTGCTCCTGCACTTACACCACTCATGATTACTCCTTTATTATATGCCTCTTTAAGTAATTGACTCATACCCCAATCATTCCAAATCGCAAGCATGCTCTTTGTATTTCCACCACCAACAAATACAATATCTTGATCCATAATATGATTTTGTATATCGATAGTTCTATTAAAAAATTCAATGTGACTAGGAATACACTTCAGGCGAGTAAAAATCGAATAAAAACGTACTATATAGCTATCATTATCACCTGTTGCAGTTGGTAAGAAGCAAATTTTTGGGTGAATCTTGCCTGAAATACTAAGTAAATATTCTTCGATCAACTGAGATGAATTCTTACTCCCAAATCCACCACCACCTATTGCGATAATATGTTTTTTCAAGGGTTAAATATATTTGTTTTAATATAGTACAACGAATAAATACTTAACAGACAAAATATCTAAATGTTTAAATAGAAAGATTCTTAAACAATTAAAAAATATAAAACTTACCATGGAATAACACTGCTATCCCAAGCTAAAAACTTACCTGAATCAGATGGTTTCTGCGAAGAAATAATATTAATTAAGTATTCTGTTGACTTAGCAGGAGTGAAAAGTTTATCTTTAGGAACAGAAGATTGAAAAGGTTTTGATAATTTCGTATCACAAGTCCCTGGATGCAATATAGATACAATTGATAAAGGGAACTTTCGACGCCATTCAATACTGAGAGTTTTTAAAAATTGATTCTGAGCAGCTTTAGAAGCCCTATATGAATACCAACCACCAAGCCTATTATCACCAATACTTCCAACCCTGGCACTTAAACTTGCATAGGAGAATGGAAATTCAGGTCTGATAAATTTTTCTATACATTTAGCAATCATAATTGGGGCAATAGAATTAATAGAAAAATTCTTGCTAATATTAGTGCGATTGATATGTGAAAGTCTCTTCTCAGGTCTTAAATGACTTGAATGAAGAAAACCACTGGTATTTATAACTAGACGAAGCGGCTTCTTAAATAATGAAATTTGGTTTTCAAAAGATATAAATGACTCATCTTTCTCTAAGTCTAAATATATCGAATTTTGACTTTTTAGATTTCGCCCACAGACAAAAACATCCAACTTAGGTGATACAGTTGTCAAATAATCAGACATACATTTACCAATATCCCCAGCACCAATAATTAGAGCTATTCCATCCCAATCTCGAATTGTCATGATATTAAAAGTTTAAACTCAATACTAGAGAAATCTTTTCTTAAGCGAGTGTTTCAAACAAACTACATTATCTACATTAATTATCTAATATAATAATATCAAGTATATAATCAAAAAAATATATTGATATCATGGAAAATGACTGGCTATATGAATTTCAAACATATATTAAGAAATTTTTACTTCTTATAATTTCGATATTAATTATATTACTAATAATATCAGTTATATATTGATAGCTTAAAGCAAAGCAAATCATGGGAATAATCCACTATATAAAAAATCGACAGTTATATTGAATTAAAAAACATGACGATAAAAGCGACTTACTACGGAGCGAATGGTTGGGTTATTGAATTGGATAAAACAAGAATTTTGATTGACCCTTGGTTAAATGGCGAATTAACTTTCCCTCCAGGAGATTGGCTAATAAAGGGGGAACTGAGTAAAGAAGTTGAGGTTCCCATAGGCATTGATTTTTTATTACTAACTCAAGGCCAACCGGATCATGCCCATCCTCCAACACTAGAGAAGATAAATAAAAGTATTCCAGTAATTGCTTCACAAGCAGCTTCTAACGTTGCAAGTAAAATGGGTTTTACCCAAATAAACACACTTAAGCCTAGTGAAAGCTTTAAAGAAAACAATATAAATATTCAAGCTACATCAGGGGCTCCAGTACCAAATATTGAAAATGGATACATTATCGAATCAGGCCTAGATTCAATTTATATCGAGCCACATGGTTTTCTTGATAAAAACATTAAACCTAGAAAAATAGATTTAGTAATAACCCCAGTAATAGATTTTTCACTACCACTTGCAGGTAAATTTATTAAAGGTAAAATTGTACTACCTCAATTACTAAAGTTATTTAATCCAACAACAGTCCTAGCCAGTACAACAGGGGGAGAAATTACTTTTACAGGAATAATAAATAATTTAATCAAAGTTGATGGTTCAGTTGAAGATATGAGCTTGTTGAAAGATAGAAGTACTAGTTTAATAAATCCTGTACTATTAAAAGAATATATATTCGAGAAAAACTAATCAATTGTAAGTCCTCTATATATTATTTTTATCGTCTTGCGTAATGTAATATTGAGATACTTCGTTTAACATTTTAATGACGATTTCGTTACCACACTTTGTTCTTTCTTGAAGTCTCATACATGCTTCTTTGATATTTACAAAAGCATCTTCCCTCATTTCAGATAATTGTTCTTCAGAATATTCTGCATTACTCATTGTGACTAGAAAAAATTATTATAATATTAGTATACCAATACGTTAAAGCCCAAAATCAAGCTAAGAATTAATTAAATCTGATAAAGACTTAAATTGCTTACGATATTTAAAAAGTGTCTTTAAATCTGTAAAACCTTCTGATGAAAGTTTTGTTATGAATGATTTCTCAAATCCTAGTATTGACTGTGCAGAAGCTTTCTCAGCATCAATGCTAAATAAAGGCTTAGTTTTCTCATATAGCTGCTGGTAAACATCTAGGTCAGATTCATTATCAAAAATAGAACCATCATCTGCTGTAAAAGACTTTTTATTAATACTTTTAAACAAATATAGTCCAAGAAATACTATTGCCACCAAGATAAAAATAGCAATAGCTATTAATGTAATATCCATAAATTTAGTAAGAATTACAATATATCTTAGTGGATAAAGAAAAGAAATGGGAAAATATCATTATTAAATTGAGTAGTATCACTTAATTCATAAGCTATGTTATTTGTGAATAATTTGAAATGACACATTAATTAAATCTCTATATAATAAAAAAGTTCGAATATTTAAATAAAGTGAATTTTATTTTTATTATAGTTATTTTATTTATATTAACTATATGTTTTTTTAATTATTTAATCTATAGACGAAAGAGAAATTCTTATATTATGGCCGGTAAAAAGTGGGATAGAATAGTTGATGAGCTAAGAAGAAGAAAATAGACTTTTTAGTTATATTCTCCTGGTACATCATTCTTTTGTACAGTAACTCTTCCAACTTTTTTACCTGAGAATCGAAGCAATTCATCGCCTGAGAATTCATAGCCCTTCCGTAAGGCAATCAGCGCAACGTCATCTGCCGTTGAGGAAGAAAGAACTTCATTTTTTAGCGTCTCATCATTCTGCATTTCTTTTAAAAATCTTCTTAATTGATCTAATGACATTTAAGAAAAGTAATACGTTTATTAGATTAACTATATTAAATTATCAATGGCCTATTAAATTAAATTTAATAAAATAACAACAAAATATGAATATTTAAATCGTAAATTAATCAATAATAAAGATAAAATGTATAGTAAGTATATTACTATTCAGAACATGAAGGCCATCTTAATTATAGCTATTATAATTCTTACATACTCTGGAACAGCTTATTCATACCCTGAAAGTCAAATGGATGACTGCGTTTCAAGTGCTTTAAGTAATCCTGCAACTAAGTCTATATCGAAAATC
Source organism: Prochlorococcus sp. AG-424-E20 (assembly GCA_003213355.1). GTDB lineage: Bacteria > Cyanobacteriota > Cyanobacteriia > PCC-6307 > Cyanobiaceae > Prochlorococcus_B. Next base: position 1,372 of record QCND01000006.1, on the reverse strand, counting down.
GCTATAAAAAACTATTGTGATTGTGCTCTCAATGCAATTATTGATGAAAATAAAGATATTAGAGAATCAGGTTACGACTGTGCTCAAAAAAACTTTAATTAATCCACCTTAAATAAGAACTTAAAGATAAGCAAATCTAATAAAAATTCTCATCAGACCTACCCCAATCATTAGGCAATGCCAAAACCCAATCATCAATAGAAGTTCCTAACCATTCCTTATATTCTTGAAATATACATCTTCTTACATTGGCATCTGTTGCAGATTCCATTCGAATCACCGCATTAGAGACAACTTTGTGAAGAGTAAACTTTAAATCACTATCATCACTCATTTTACAATTTCGAAACTAATACCTTTACTCATAGCAATAAAATAAAAAAATAAACACACAGATCTTTATAAGATCATTAATTACAATGACTTTTAATGTGGCTAGATTGAGAGTAAAAGAACTTGCTGAAGCCCTAAGCGTTGATTCTCCTGAAATAATTGCAACATGCACTCTCTTAAAAATACCCGCTTCATCACCTCTATCATCATTAACTGTAGCGCAGAGCAAAGAAATAATTGACTATATTCAAAAGACAAACCCCAAGCAAAGTATTCATATGGAATAAATGTATTTACTAACAACGAATCATAACAAAATTATAATATTAATTTTTTTTGAATAACAAATCAAAAATATGATCTAACTAAACATATTTAAATACTAAAGGATAAGAATAAGAATACACCTAAAGATCATTAGCTTCTCTAAACAAAGCATCTTGATAATCTGACTCTTTTTTTAAAATTTCCATTTTAATTGGGTCAAAATGATCTATAAGTGACTTTCCAAACTCAAAGATTTCCAAATCAGATAAACCCTGATCGCGTAAACCTGCAAGAATTGAAGATATGTCTTGGAAAGCATCCTTACATAATTCTTTTTTATCTTCAGCTGTAAGAGATTGCATATCAAATGATTACAAACACATTTAATTTAATCATACTATAAGTAATGATAAGAAATGGATGATTAGCTAATAGGCTGTTTTTATACCTATAGAAATAAAAACGAAAACATATTTAATTCAATTTTCACTATAGTATAAAAATTAAGACTTAAGAATTAAATTGAATCTGGTAAAAACAAATAAATTTAGAGGCTATTTAAAAGTTTGGGCAGCGCCAATATCTTTACTCATATTCTTATTTTTATTCGGAGCTTTAGGTTATCGATATACAGAAGGTTGGGATTGGGGGGATTGTTTGTGGATGGTACTCATAACCATTACAACAATAGGTTTTGGTGAAGTTGAAGTTTTGAGTTCAGCGGGGCGTATCGTTACTTTTTTAATCATCGGAGGAGGATTGTTTGTAGTTC
>QCND01000005.1 GCA_003213355.1 Prochlorococcus sp. AG-424-E20 | reverse complement strand
ATCAAATCATAGACAATCCACCACTTAGCCTTACAGAAGGTGGTCTACTTTATGATGGTGTAAATCCTATACTTGATGGACTAAGAAACAAATTAGATGATCATAATTCATGGCTTAAATTTCAGGAATTAGAGGAGAGAAAGAAAAGCAAAATAAATAATTTAAAGCTTCAATATCATAGATCCTTTGGATACTTTTTAGCTGTAAACAAATCAAAGGCTATAAATGTTCCAGATCACTGGATCAGAAGACAAACCTTAACTAATGAAGAGCGTTTTGTAACACCAGAATTAAAAGAAAGAGAAGGAAAAATCTTTCAAATTAGGGCAAGAATATCAGAACTAGAATATAAACTTTTTTGTGATTTAAGAACACTTACTGGAAATAAATCAAACATAATTAGACAAGCTGCTAAAGCAATATCTTACTTAGATGTTTTAGCTGGACTAGCTGAAGTAGCTGCTACTCGAAACTACACTCAACCTAAAATATTAGGCATTGATGAGCAGGATAAATCAAGAAAATTATCTATTATTAATGGCCGTCATCCAGTAGTTGAGCAAATTCTTGTTGATAAATTTTTCGTCCCTAATGATATTGAACTTGGCTCCACGACCGATCTAATTATTCTTTCAGGGCCAAATGCGAGTGGCAAAAGTTGCTATTTAAGACAAGTAGGTCTCTTACAAATAATGGCCCAAATTGGTAGTTGGATCCCAGCCAAGTCAGCACATATTGGAATCGCTGATCAGTTATTTACACGCGTTGGAGCAGTAGATGATTTGGCTTCAGGCCAATCAACTTTCATGGTCGAAATGATTGAAACAGCATTCATCCTGAATAATGCCACTGAAAACTCATTAGTTTTATTAGATGAAATTGGGCGAGGAACATCAACTTTTGATGGGTTATCTATAGCTTGGTCAGTAAGTGAGTTTCTAGCAAAAAAAATTAAAAGTCGTTCAATCTTTGCAACTCATTACCATGAATTGAACCAAATTTCGGAATATATTGATAATGTAGAAAACTATAAAGTTCTAGTGGAATATAAAAATAATTCCCTTTCATTCCTTCACAAAGTTGAAAGAGGAGGAGCAAATAAAAGTTATGGAATTGAAGCTGCTAGGCTTGCGGGAGTCCCCTCAGATGTAGTCAATAATGCAAAGGTAATATTAAGAAGTCTAGAAAAAAATAGCTCAAGCACTATTCAAGTCACTAAGCCAGTTGAAAGTTGCAAATAAAATAAAGAATAATTCTTCCAACTTAATTCTCAGCTGCTCTCAATAAAGCATTTGTAGCAGCTGCAGCTAAAGATGCGCCTCCTTTAGAACCTTCAAGGACAATATAAGAGCAATCACTATTTAATAATCTAGTTTTACTCTCATTCACCCCAATAAATCCCACTGGCATTCCAATAATTAAACTTGGTGTCTTATAACCAGCTTCAACAAGATCTAATAAAGAAATTAAAGCTGTTGGAGAGCTCCCAATTACAACCAATGGAGCATTTGATTTATTTATGGTGTCTTTATCCTCAAAATTTAACCACTTATTTTTCATGCCAATTGCACTTCTAGTAGTCACAGTTGTGTCAATAGACATAGAAGCTGGAGCCATACCTAAAATGCATTCAATATTGGAATTCAAGGTCCGTTTGGCCATAGGAGATATTGCTGCCTGTGCCATATAAGTATCAGTAAAAATCGTTGCACCATTTTTTAAGGCCTTAATGGCATCCCTACAAGCAGTGGGACTAAACTTGACAGATGATTCCAAGCCAAAGTCTCCACTTGAATGAATAATGCGTTCTAAAATTGATTGCTGAACCTGATCCAGTCCTGTAATACCTATCTTAGATCTAATGTATTTAACACTTTCGAGAAAAATTGGATGTTCTGGTGTTTTCACTGTTAAATTTCTTAAGCTAATTTAAGATCAAAATCTTTTTAATAACATATATCTAATTTATGCCAATACATTTAATATGGGGGGATGATTATGAGGCCTGTAACAGGGAAATAGAAGAAACAATTCAAACAGTGATTGATCCATCGTGGAAAAGTTTTAACTATAGTCAAATAGACGGAAATGACCAAAAGCAAAATTTTAGAGCACTTGAAGAGGTTCAAAGTTCTCCCTTAGGAAGCGGAGGCAGAGTTGTACTAGTTAGAAGAAGCCCTTTTTGTAACGGATGTTCAATTGAACTAGCTAATAAACTTGAACAAGCAATTAAATTAATTCCTAATAATACATATCTAATTCTAAATAATTCAAATAAACCAGATAAAAGACTTAAGACAACAAAATTAATACAAAAAAGTATTCAATCAAATAGCTTTTCAAAGGAAAAAAGTTGTCTTCTTCCACTGCCATGGGATATTAATGGGCAACGTAACTTAGTTAAAAATATTTTATACCAATTAAATCTTCAAATGAATCATGAAACAATTGATTTAATAGTAGAAAGTATAGGTAATGATAGCTCTTTAATTAATACTGAGCTTCAAAAGCTTGCATTATTGTCAGAGGCAGTTAATAAAAAATTAGATACAGCTGGACCGCGAGAAATATCAGAAGAGCTAGTCAAAAAACTCATTCAAAATAATTCGACTAATGCAATAGAAATTGCCAATTTCCTATTAACAGGAGAGATTATTATAGCTCTAAACAAAATTCAATCCTTACTTAAAAATGGAGAGCCAGCTTTACGATTAATTACAACTTTGACAGGTCAATCAAGAGGATGGCTTTGGGTACATCTATTAGATTCACAAGGAAATCAAGATGTCAAAGAAATAGCCAAACTTGCTGGGATTGCCAACCCAAAACGTATTTTTATAATTCGCAAACAAATTCAAGGTAAATCTTTGGAAACCTTGATTGAATTGATGAAAAAACTTTTAAAAATTGAAGCCTCAATAAAATCAGGCGCCAATCCAATCGATTCTTTTAAAGATAATCTGCTAACAGACAGTAAACTTTTGACTAATAGCTGAAATAATCAAAAAGTTAACTAAAGTTTAATGGCATTGCTGGTTCAAAAATTTGGCGGCACCTCTCTAGGAAGCATTGAGCGCATAAAAGCTGTCGCGCAAAGAATCAAATTAAGTAAAGAAAAAGGTGATGATCTAGTAGTTGTTGTGTCGGCAATGGGACATCAAACTGATGAGTTAACTCGCCTAGCATCAGAAATAACTGTTGATCCTCCTAATCGAGAAATGGATATGCTCCTCTCAACTGGGGAGCAAGTTTCAATATCATTACTGACAATGGCCCTGAATGAATTGGGCACACCAGCAATCTCTTTAACTGGAACTCAAGCTGGAATTATCACAGAATCAGCTCATGGAAGAGCAAGAATCCTCGAGATAAGGACAGAACGAATAAAAAATCTCTTAGACCAAGGTCAAACCATAGTTATCGCTGGATTCCAAGGAACAACTCTTGGCATAGGAGGAATTGCTGAAATTACAACTTTAGGAAGAGGAGGATCAGATACTTCTGCAGTCGCTCTTGCAGCATCTCTTGAAGCTGCTAAATGTGAAATTTATACCGATGTTCCTGGCGTACTTACAACTGACCCAAGAATTGTTAAAAATGCAAAATTAATGAAAAGTATCAGTTGTGATGAAATGTTAGAGCTGGCCAGCCTTGGAGCAGCTGTTTTACATCCTCGAGCTGTTGAAATAGCAAGAAATTTCGGGGTAACTCTTGTTGTTAAATCCAGTTGGGACAACCTTGATGGAACAATTCTAACTAGTAATAAGAAGCCTGACTTTTCTCAAGGTGGAATAGAACATCGGAGTCCTGTCGATGGATTAGAACTTCTTGAGAATCAAGCAGTCGTAGCTTTATCTAATATTCCAGATCGTCCAGGAATTGCTGCTGAACTATTTGAATCTTTATCAAAGGGTGGAGTGAATGTCGATCTCATTATTCAAGCGACACATCAGATCGATTCTAACGACATCACTTTTACTGTTGCTGAAAATGAATTACATAATGCACTAACACAATGTGAAAAACTCATTAATACTATTGGAGGTGATATCTCTTTTCAAAAAGATCTGACGAAACTAAGTATTTTTGGAGCTGGAATAATGGGAAGACCTGGAATAGCCTCATCTCTATTCCAAACTCTATCTGACTCTGGTATTAATATACGACTAATTGCAACTAGTGAAGTCAAAGTAAGTTGTGTTATTGATGCAGAATTAGGGAAAAAAGCATTACGTAATGTAGGCGAGGTTTTCAAGCTCAATGATAAACAAATTACTCTGAATCCTACGATTGAAAATAATAACGAGCCAGAAGTAAGAGGAATAGCTTTAGATAAAGATCAAATCCAAATTAGCGTCAAGAATGTTCCAGATAAGCCAGGGACTGCCTCCACAATATGTTCCACTTTGGCTGAGAAAAACATCAGCTTAGATACAATAGTTCAATCAGAAAGAAAGCATAAAGATAAAACCAAAGATATTAGCTTCACTTTAAAGAAAAATGATAGGAGCGATGCTAAATATGCATTAAAAGAATTGCTTGAAAATTGGAAAGGATCAAAACTCGAAGAGGGAGAATCCATAGTAAGAATTAGCGCAGTAGGTTCTGGAATGCCTTTCACAAAAGGAACCGCCGGTAAAATATTTAGAGCACTAGCAAATCAAAAAATCAATATCGAAATGATCGCTACGAGTGAAATAAGAACAACTTGTATTATCTCAGAAAAATATGGTGAAAAAGCATTAAAGGAAATTCATTCTTGCTTTAAGTTAGGAAAAAATGAAAGATAAAAATCTATTATCTACCGACTAACCTGTGCCTTAATTTTTTTATACGATCTCTAAGAATTGCAGCTGTTTCAAAATCCAGATCTTTAGCTGTTATTTTCATTTTAGATTCCAATTTTTCAATTAATTCAGGCAAAGATTCTAGAGATAGTCCACTATCAGAATCTTTAGAGCTGTGTTGTATTAACTTATCTGCAATATCAACAAAATCGTCAGTGCTTCCATCTTTATTTAATCTTCTGGAGATCTCTAAGAAAGAAAGAATTGAATTATTTGCTTTCTTACCTGCTGGCTTAGGAGTTATACCATGCTCAATATTATAAATACTTTGTATTTCGCGTCTTCTCTCAGTCTCACTAATAGCCTTTGCCATAGAATCAGTCATTTTATCTGCATATAGCAAAGCTAAACCTTCAACATGCCTTGCTGCTCGCCCAATTGTTTGTATCAAAGATCTTTGAGCTCTTAAAAATCCTTCTTTATCTGCATCTAGAATCACTACCAGAGAGACTTCAGGTAAATCTAAACCTTCTCTCAGAAGATTAACTCCTACTAATACATCATACTCTCCCAGTCTTAGATCCTGAATGATTTCAATTCTCTCTATGGAATGAATCTCCGAATGTAAATAGCGAACTCTTATTTTATTTTCAGATAAATAATCTGTAAGATCTTCAGCCATTCTTTTCGTAAGAGTTGTCACAAGTATTCTTTGATTTTTCGAAGCTCTCTTTCGAATTTCAAACAGTAAATCTTCAACCTGACCATCTGTTGGACGTACTTCAACCAAAGGATCTAAAACACCTGTAGGCCTAATAACTTGCTCAACTATATTCCCAGTACTTTGAGACAATTCCCAATCACCTGGCGTTGCGCTTATGAAAACCGTTTGCTTTGCTTTTTTCCAAAACTCTATATCCTTTAAAGGACGATTATCAGCTGCACTTGGTAGTCTAAAGCCATGATCTATTAACACTTTTTTTCTAGCTTGATCACCATTATACATCGCTCTTAATTGAGGACAAGTAACATGACTTTCATCAATAAGTAATAACCAATCTTTAGGGAAATAATCAATTAGACACTCTGGTGCAGAACCAGGTTCTCTACCAGATAAATGACGAGCGTAATTTTCGACTCCATTACAATATCCGACTTCTTTTAACATTTCTAAATCATAAATTGTCCGTTGCTCCAATCTTTGAGCTTCGAGTAATTTTCCCTCTTGATTGAGAAATTCTAACCTATCTTTTAATTCTTTTTTTATTGCTTTAATTGCGGATTCTAGGCGATCTTTTGGTGTTACAAAATGTTTTGCTGGGTATATATTAATCGAGTTGAGTTTATTCAATATTTCGCCAGTAGTCGGATCAACATAACTAATACTTTCAACTTCATCTCCAAATAATTCAAGTCTGACAAGTCTGTCATCATAAGCTGGTCCTATTTCTAATACATCTCCTCTAACTCTAAATCTGCCTCTACTAATTTCTATATCATTTCGTGTATATTGATTGGAGACTAATGATCTAAGGCAAGATCTTAAATCAATACTGTGACCAACTTCAAACTTTACAGAAGCCTTTAAATATTCGCTTGGAATACCCAAACCATATATACAACTAATTGAAGCAACAACTATGACATCATCTCGTTCGAATAAAGATCTAGTTGCAGAGTGACGCAACATATCAATTTCTTCATTAATCGATGAAGTCTTGGCTATGTAAGTATCACTTACTGGAACATAAGCTTCTGGCTGATAATAATCATAATATGAGATAAAATATTCAACGGCATTATCAGGGAAAAATTCCCTTAATTCATTGCATAATTGAGCTGCAAGTGTTTTGTTATGAGCTAAAACTAACGCAGGCCTTCCAGTCTGAGCGATCAAATTGGCTATTGTGAAAGTCTTTCCTGTTCCAGTTGCACCTAATAAAGTTTGAAACTTTTCCCCATTATTTACACCTCCAACGAGTCCTTTAATCGCAGAAGGTTGATCGCCTTTTGGAGCATAAGGAGCTTGAAGTTTATATTCAGGCATATTCTTATTAAAGGCTAAACAAAGATAGATTTATCAATTCCATATTCTTCCAATTTTGATCATAAAAAAGCTTAAATCACCTAACAAAACTCATTAATTAATCGTGGAAACCAATTTTAACGAATTTAAAGCCTGACGAAGACCTTTGACAGTAGCAATCATGGCTAATTCAGTGTTCAATTTATTTACTGCTGATCCAATACCAACCCCGTTAGCTCCAACTGATATTGCCATTGGGACGGTGACTTCAGAGAGTCCAGAAGCACAAATCACAGGCACATCATGATGACTCTCCTTTAAAGCGGATGCAATAGCGTAAGTCGCGGCCAAAGTAGGTGAAGCTTTTTCTATTAAACCCAAAGTTCCAGGGCTCATGGGTTGAGAGCTTGTACCTCCTTCAGTCTGAATTAAGTCGACCCCTTTATCCACAAGATCTAACGCTAATTGAGCTTGACTATCTAAAGGCAAAACATGGGGAACGGTCACTGACAAAAAAACTTCAGGTAAAAGACGTCGAGATTCAGTAGCTAATGAGAGAACCTCATCAGCCGTAAAAAAACGGCCATCTGGATAAAAAGAATCAAAATTCCCAATCTCAATAATTGATGCTCCTGCTTTAACAGCATCAGGGAAAAGCCTTGGTTCAACTGAACTTACACACACAGGAATATTCGCGGCCTCTACAGCTAGCTCTACTAATTTTGGTTCACAAGCAATATCTAATAAGTCGGCACCCCCATGACCAGCAGCTTTCGCAATTAGAAATACTGATTCTGGATTAAAATTATTTAAACCGGAAATTACTTTCAATAAAGATCTATTTTGAATTCTCTCTTGAAGTGAAACTGGCAATGTCTGCAAGCGTGTCATAAAAACATAAACTATTAACCTGATTGTGACATTGACTCAGCAAAAGATCTAAAAAAATGCAAATAGAGCTCTGAAACCAAAGCAAATGTCACAATCCACTGAAAATCACAGGCCTTGGAGTAAATGGCATATGCGTTTACACAAAAGGCTGAAACAAAATCAATCTCTGCTTCCCAGTAACTCCACCATTCTTTTATCCATATCTGGTGGCCAAGATTCAATGGCCCTTCTCAAACTAATTATTGATTTAAAAAGAATACATAAATGGCAAGTCGAAATCTGGCATGGAAATCACCAATGGCATTCTAAATCCGAGACAATAGAAGAAGAGCTAAAACTTTGGTGTCTGAATAATCAAATATCATTTCACTCTAATAGAGTAAATAAAAAAGAAGTCGCTAATGAAGAAAAGGCAAGAGATTGGAGATATAAAAACCTAATAATGAAAGCTAGGTTATTATCATCAAAAAATGTACATTCTCCATGTACAAGAATAGTAACTGGTCATACAGCTACTGATCGAGCAGAGACAGTCATTATGAACTTAGCCAGAGGAACTGATCTGACTGGACTTACTACTCTTAAGGAGCAAAGAACTATAGACAATAATATAGATTTAGCCAGACCTCTACTAATTTTCAATAGAAATGAAACTCTCGAAATTTGTCAATATTTTAATTTGCCAATTTGGATTGATCCTTCCAATGAAAATATTAATTTAACAAGAAATAAAATAAGAAATAAAATTTTACCAATCTTAAATTCAATCTATAGGGGAGCAGACTCAAGAATAGCTTCAGTAGCTAATAGACTTGAAAGTTATAACGAAGACCAAAAATTATTTGCAAAAATCGCAATAGAATTTTGTCAAGGAGACAAAGTCAATTCACTTTCTAGGATAAAACTATTCAATTTAACAAACTCTACTAGACAAATAATTCTTTCTAATTGGTTAAAGGCAATAGGTGTGACAAGAGTAACAGCTTTGCAAATTGAAGAAATAAATATCAAAGTATCTCAAAGAAAACCACCTGGAAGTATCCATCTTCATGGAGACTTCGTAATACGCTGGGACAAAGAAGCTATTTATATCTCAAATAAAACTAATTAAAATATACAATTTTTCAGTTATCAGCTAATTGCTGATCTACGACGTCTTGTTCTGCCTGATGGCATTTCCTCGGCATTAGGTTCCGTATTTGTTTTTTGTTCTGCTGGCGAACTTTTCTCTTGATTTGCTATGGATCCATTTGTCGTCTTAGGGGCTTTATCACCAGCTTTTTTAACTACTTGTCGTGAGTCTGACTGTTGATCAGGTTGAGGTTTATATGCGCGAGTTCCGCCTGGAGCTGGTTGAACAAGGCAAAGAATTAAAGGCTCCGCCTGAACTTCTCTCCTCAAGCGACGCGATAATCCTGCTTCAACCTCTCTTTGCAATCCAATCCAATCGACCTCTACTGACTTTCCGCCTGTTTTAAGAACAAGCTGTTTCCATCGATTTTCTAGAACCCAATTAATCTCTCTTTCAGTCCAATTGACCATCGTTTTGGCATCAACATTAGTAATGACACCACGAAGATTCACCCTAGGCGGTGCAACCATTACGCCATCTGTGCTAATTGGAGTAAGAACAGTAATAACTCCATCATCAGCTAGTTGCTGCCGTTCTTTTAAGACGCGAGTATCAACAACCCCTGTTCTAGAAGAATCAAGTAATTCTACTCCTGATTTTACTGGAGACCCTGCAACGAGAGAATCAGGTCTCAATTCAGCAACATCCCCATTTTCCATGACCATTACATTTTCCGGATGAACCCCCATTGATACAGCAGTTTTTCCATGAAGAACTTGCATTCTGTACTCCCCATGAACAGGTATGAAATATTTAGGTCTAGTTAAGCCAAGCATCCATTTTTGATCTTCTTGGCATCCATGACCAGAAACATGAATACCTTTGTCTTTGCCATAAATTACTTTTGCACCCAGTTTTATTAATTTATCAATCGTATGCATTACGGAAATTGTATTTCCAGGAATAGGGCTAGCAGAAAAAATGACAGTATCACTGGTTTTCAACTGAACATGTTGATGCTCACCTCTAGAAATACGACTCAAAGCAGCCATTGATTCTCCTTGGCTGCCTGTCATCAACAAAAAAGTCTCTCTATCAGGCAAATCTCTGATCTGTTTAATTGGAAAAAATAAATCATCAGGAAAACGCATATATCCAAGTTCTCTAGCTTTTCCAACCACATTCAGCATTGAACGACCTAGCAAGCCTACTTTTCTTCCATTTTTCATTGCTAGCTCTAAAAGCATCGCTACGCGATGAGTTGAACTAGCAAAAGTAGTAACCATAACTCTGCCCTCAGCGGTTGCAATATATCTATCTAGATTTGGAAAAACAGAATATTCAGAGGGAGTAAATCCTGTAACTTCAGAGTTCGTTGAATCAGATAGAAGGCAAAGAACACCTTTGTCTCCATAATGAGCCATTCTGGCTAAATCTGCAGGCTGTCCATCAGGGGGAGTGTGGTCGAACTTAAAATCACCAGTGAAAAATACTACTCCCACTGGAGTCGTCACTGCGAAGGAATAACTATCAGAAATTGAGTGCGTATTTCTTACAAATTCGACTGAAAAATGTTGTCCAACTTTAATAACTTCTCTTGGTCCACATACTTGTATTGTTGTCCGATCAGCAACTCCTGCTTCCTCCATTTTCCCCCTAAGCATAGACATCGCAAGGGGAGGGCCATAAACAATTGGAATATTAAATTTCTTTAAATGATGGGAAATCCCTCCAATATGATCTTCATGTCCATGAGTTACGACCAAACCTCTTATGCGGCTTTGATTTTCACGCAAATAAGTAGTGTCAGGCATGACAACATTTACTCCATGCATCCCATCAGTTGGGAAAGCCAGACCAGCATCAAGAATCATGATGTCGTCTCCGTATTCAAAGACGCAAGTATTTTTTCCGATTTCTCCGAGTCCGCCTAAGGGAATAATCCTCAAGCAAGGAGATTTTGTTTGATTACTTTTTGAACCTTGAGAATTCATTGAACTTGATGTCATGGAAAAATTTATGCGAAAAAACTTGATTGTTACCTAAATGAAAGCCAAACCCACTATTAATAGAGGGAGTAGATCAAATCAATCTCATAGAAGAGAGTATCTTCACGAGTTCTTCTTTCATTTCACTGTTTAAAGAGACTAGAGGACTTCGAGGAGGTCCAACAGACCAACCGATGAGTTCAAGTGCCGCTTTAACAGGAATTGGATTTGTGGTTGCAAAAAGGGATTTAAAGAGAGGTTGTAATGTCTCATGCAAATAAAGTGCCTCAGCATATTTACCCTCTAGAAAACTCTCTATAAGTTTCTTCAAACTAGGACCAATTAAATGACTTGCGACACTAACAACGCCTACTGCCCCTACTGAAAGCATTGGTAAAACCAAAGCATCATCTCCGCTATAAATAGCTAAATCTGATCCACAATAGTTTCTTAATTGAGTCACTTCCTCGGTTGTTCCACTTGCAGCTTTAAAACTGACTACATTACTGCAATCCATAAGCTTACTAACAATAATAGGCGATATCGAACACCCTGTCCGCCCAGGAATGTTATAGAGCATTAAAGGCAACTTTGGAGCAGCATTAGCAATAGCGCGAAAATGAACTTCTAATCCTTCTTGCGGTGGTTTGTTGTAATAAGGAACAACAACTAAAGCACCATCAGCGCCTGAATTAGCGGCTCCCTTTGTAGCTTCAATTGCCTCAGAGGTAGAATTACTTCCTGTTCCAGCTAAAACTTTAGCCCTAGTGCCTAGGGAATTTCTCACTGTTTCCAGCATTTTTTGTTGTTCTTGCCAAGTTAGAGTCGGTGACTCTCCAGTAGTTCCACATACAACGATGCCATCTGAACCTTGATCTACCAAATAATTTGCCAAATCGGCAGCAAGACCATAATCAACTTTCCCTTCATTATTAAATGGGGTCACCATTGCGGTTAGCAGCCTTCCAAAAGGTGCTGGTGATAATAAAGCTGACTTATTCATGATTTCTTGGCAATAAAAGTTCAGCAATCTGCACTGCATTAAGTGCTGCGCCCTTGCGGATTTGATCTCCACATAACCATAGTTCCAAAGCATTGGGATTACTTATATCCCTCCTTATTCGGCCAACTGATATTGGGTCTCTGCCAGTTACATCTTGTGGCATCGGAAAACGATTATTTTCCAAGTCCTCAAGTATCTCAACTCCTGGTGAGGCTTCCAAAATCTCATAAGCTTCTTTTACTGGAAAAGGCTTTGTAAATTCAATATTGACCGATTCAGAATGGGCTCTAAAAACTGGAACCCTTACACATGTTGCGGTCAGTGAAAGATCGGGATCTCCAAGAATCTTTCGTGTTTCATTAACCATTTTCATCTCTTCCTCGCAATAATTATTGGATTGCAAAGGTGAATTATGCAAAAAAAGATTAAACGCCAAAGAATATGGAAGAACTTTACTTTTTGGAGTTATTCCATCTAAAACTTCTTGGCTTAATTTTTTTAATTCTTCCATTGCTATTGCACCTGCACCACTAGCGGATTGATAGGTTGATACAACGATCCTCTTAATGGGGATATGCCTACTCAATGGAGATAGAACCAATGCTAATAAAATAGTCGTGCAATTCGGATTAGCAATTATACCTTTGTGCTTAATCGCATCGGAAGGATTAACTTCTGGAACGATCAAAGGAACATTCTCGTCCATGCGAAATGCACTGGAGTTATCAATCATCAAAGCTCCAGAACTTTGAATTATATCTTTCCATTTACGAGATATTGAACTACCAGCTGAAGCCAAAATTAAATCTACATTTTCAAAACTATCTTTAGTTGTCTCTTCGACTTTCACCTCAGTTCCACAAAAACTCTGAATGTCGCCTGCTGAGCGATGAGAGGCTAGTAAAATTAATTTTTCAACAGGGAACGATCTCTCTTCAAGCAAAGCCAATAATTCCTTACCTACAGCTCCACTCGATCCAAGAATCGCAACTGTAAGAGGTCTATTTGGGAGAAGAAATTTTGGTTTCAAACTGGATGAAGAGAATTAAAAGGTTTAACAAAAAAGTTTTTCTTATTGGAAAAATCAACAAATAACAAATTTTTCGCTGCTTTTTAGGCCACAATAGCTTTGGAAGTGACTTAACGCTTTCTTACGCTAACCAAATTTGAGATTTCCGTTTCAATGAGTGCTGCCAAATTAAACGTAAAAACCAGTTCAAAACCCAATAGCAGAATTGCTGTAGAGGTAGAGGTGCCCGCAGATCGATGCAAAAATAGTTACAACGAAGCCTTAAGCAAACTCAGCAGATCTATCTCAATCCCGGGTTTTCGAAAAGGTAAAGTCCCAAAAACAGTAGTAATCCAGCAACTTGGAGTCAAAAGAATACAGGCATCTGCACTGGAATCACTATTGCAAAAAGTATGGACAGAAACCTTAGATCAAGAAGGAATAGAACCTCTGTGTGAACCTGAAATAGAAGATGGCTTCGAAACTATTTTGGAGAATTTCAACCCTGAAAAAACTCTAATATTAAAACTTGAAACCGATATAACACCTATCCCAACTTTAAAAAAATCATCAGGTCTCACTGCTGAAGTAGAAAATCTAATATTTGATCCCAAAAAAGTTGATGAACTGATTGAGCAATCCCGAGCTCAACTAGCAACTAAAGTCCCAGTTAGTGATCGTGCCGCAAAAAAAGGAGATATTGCCTTAGTCAGCTTTAAAGGGAATTTCTCAGATGATGGAAGCGAAATTGAAGGGGGAAGCGCAGATTCAATTGAAATAGAACTTGAACAAGGCAGAATGATCCCTGGTTTTATTGAGGGAGTGATTGGAATGAATATCAATGATGAAAAAATATTGAAGTGTGAATTTCCCAAGGATTATCATCAAGAAGAAGCCAAAGGCAGAAAAGCTGAATTCAAGGTCAGTCTGGAAGATTTAAAAATCAAAGAATTACCTGAACTCGATGACGAGTTTGCTAAGCAAGCAAGTGACAAAGAAAATATGTCTGACTTACGCGCAGATCTTGAAAAAAGACTCAAAGAGGATAATGACAGAAAACAAGCGAAGACCCGTCAAGACTCGCTTCTTGACGCTTTGGTCAAAGAACTTGAAGTTGACCTACCAAAAAGTCTTATTGACCAAGAAGTTCGAATAATTGTTGAACAAACAGCTCAAAATTTTGCTCAGCAGGGCATTGATGTCAAGTCAATGTTTACTCCAGAGCTGGTGAAATCACTAATGGAGTCTTCAAAAGGCGAAGCAGAGAAAAAGCTTCGTCAAAAATTTGCTCTGAAGGCTTTGGCTAAGTCGGAAAAAATTGAAGTTTCAGATACAGAAATTAACTCAAAACTTCAACAAGTAGAAGCTGATATCAAACTTTCAAACGAAAAAAGTATTGACGCAGATCGTCTCAAAGAGGCTATTACTGATGATTTGTTACAAGAAAAATTGTTTGTTTGGCTTGAAGAAAATAATACTGTTGTAGAGAAACCCCCGGAAAAAGCTAAAGATCAAATCAAAGAGAAAAGTTCTAAAAAGAAAACAACAAAAACAAATAAAGAAAAGAAAAGTTCTAAAACACCCAAATCCTAGTTTCTACGCATAGATTAGAAGTATTAGCTATTTCAAATTCAAGTTGATTGAAGCAAGACAAAGTCACCCCATTAATAGTTTATGGAATAAATCCTCTCTATTTTCAGGACCGGGAGTGTTGCCAACAGTAATCGAACAATCCGGTCAAGGTGATCGGGCATTTGACATCTACTCTCGATTACTTCGTGAAAGAATTATCTTTCTAGGAACTGATGTAAATGATCAAGTTGCTGATGCATTAGTAGCTCAAATGCTTTTTTTAGAAGCTGATGATCCAGAAAAAGATATTCAGCTGTACGTCAACTCTCCTGGAGGTTCTGTAACTGCTGGCTTAGCTATTTATGACACCATGCAGCAAGTTAGTCCGGATGTCATAACAATTTGCTACGGGCTTGCAGCAAGCATGGGTGCTTTTCTTCTCTCTGGGGGGACAAAAGGGAAAAGACTTGCATTGCCAAATTCCAGAATAATGATTCATCAACCTCTTGGTGGAGCTCAAGGTCAAGCAGTCGAAATTGAAATTCAAGCCAAAGAAATTCTCTATTTAAAAGAGACTCTTAATTCACTTTTAGCTGAGCATACTGGACAAAATATTCAAAAAATTTCAGAAGACACTGATCGAGACCACTTTCTTTCTCCCCAAGAAGCGGTTGAATATGGCCTGATCGACAAAGTAGTTTCCAATCTCAACTCCATATGAATCATTAAGGAAAGCTGACAAGACAGCAATCCTCAATGATCCTAGTAATTGAGACTGAACAAAATTAATTATCGGTCTTTCTAACCTGTTTTTTTTTAGAGCTCGATGGCAAAATTTGAGGCCCATCTTAAATGCTCCTTTTGTGGCAAAGCCCAAGATCAAGTGAGGAAACTCATTGCTGGTCCAGGAGTTTACATATGCGATGAATGTATCGACTTATGCAACGAAATTTTAGATGAAGAATTAATTGATAATCCAACGCATCAAAGGAATGGTCATGAACAAAACCGCAAAGCCAAAGCTGCCACAACGACAGCTAAACCAGCTCCAACTTTGGCATCCATACCTAAGCCGATTGAAATTAAAAAGTTTTTAGATGATCAAGTAGTAGGGCAAGAACCAGCAAAAAAAATCTTATCCGTAGCTGTCTACAATCACTACAAGAGACTTGCTTGGAAAGGTGACGGGTCTGGCGAGACTGATTTAACGGCAACAAAATTACAAAAATCTAATATTTTATTAATTGGACCAACTGGATGCGGCAAGACATTACTTGCCCAAACATTAGCTGAAATGCTTGATGTTCCATTTGCTGTTGCTGATGCAACCACTCTTACTGAAGCTGGATATGTTGGAGAGGATGTAGAAAACATTCTTTTACGTCTCCTGCAAAAAGCAGATATGGACGTGGATTTAGCACAAAGAGGAATTATTTACATAGATGAAATTGACAAAATCGCTAGAAAAAGTGAAAACCCATCCATCACTAGAGATGTCTCTGGAGAAGGTGTGCAACAAGCTCTTCTCAAAATGCTCGAGGGGACTGTTGCCAACGTTCCTCCTCAGGGAGGGAGAAAGCATCCTTATGGTGACTCTATTCAAATTGATACGAGCCAAATACTCTTTATATGTGGTGGAGCATTTGTTGGCTTAGATGAGGTGGTGGAAAAAAGACTTGGAAAAAATTCAATTGGTTTCATACAAAATGAAAATAGGGCAAGAACAAAATCTAATAGAGATCGTGTTGGTGCAGATCTAATTAATGATCTTGAGCCTGACGACCTAGTGAAATATGGTCTGATTCCCGAATTTATTGGAAGAATGCCTGTCAGTGCAATATTAGAGCCACTAAATGCTAAAGCACTTGAGTCCATTCTCACGGAACCAAGAGATGCTTTAGTAAAACAATTTAGAACTTTATTAAGTATGGATAATGTAGAACTTTCATTTGACGAAGATGCTGTTGAGGCAATTGCGCAAGAAGCTTATAAAAGAAAAACTGGAGCTAGAGCGTTGCGAGGAATTGTTGAAGAAATCATGCTAGATCTAATGTATAGTCTTCCTTCTCAAACTAAAATTAAAAATTGCAATGTAACAAAAAAAATGGTTCATGAAAGTACTGGAGGGAAAGTAGTTCCTCTCTTATCAAATGAAAAAAGAATCGTCAAGGAATCTGCCTAGAAAGAATAAACTTTATGAATACCTTTTTTAAATTCCTTAGATTAAGAAAAAAATTATAAACTTTTCAAAAATTAAATTAGTCAAATATTTGATAAATGATCATAGATTGTGAATATGATCAAAAAAATCAAGATCAAATTCATTCATATTTTTAATTGAAATGATAATGACTTATGAGCCGTTACATCATAAATATCGCCCAGCAAGCTTTGACGAACTAGTTGGGCAAGATCCAATCAAGTTAACGTTAAAGCAGGCATTAATTAGTGATCGAATTGCCCCTGCATATATTTTTTCTGGACCTCGAGGAACAGGTAAAACATCAAGCGCGCGAATTTTCGCAAAATCTTTAAATTGCTTAAAAAGTGAAAAAGCTACAACCGTGCCTTGCGGTCAATGTGAACTCTGTAAGGGAATTAGCTCTGGGAATGCATTGGATGTAATTGAAATTGATGCAGCTTCGAATACAGGTGTTGAAAATATTCGTGAATTAATAGAAAGGTCTAGATTTACTCCTGCAAAAGCTCGCTGGAAAGTTTATGTCATAGATGAATGCCATATGCTTTCAACCGCAGCTTTTAATGCACTTCTAAAAACCTTAGAAGAACCTCCCCGTCAAGTCGTATTTATTCTTGCGACAACTGATCCTCAACGCGTTTTACCTACAATTCTTAGTAGATGTATGCGATTTGATTTTAGAAGAATAGCTCTGCATGATTTAGAGAGTCATTTAATGAGTATTGCTAAAAAAGAAAACATTCAAATCAACAAAGAAGCAATATCATTAATTGCCAAACACTCCCAAGGAGGGTTGAGAGATGCGGAAAGTTTACTTGATCAAGTCAGTTTACTTCCTCCGCCAATAACTCAATTAAACATAATTAATTTAATAGGAGCTATACCAGAAGAAGAATTAATTATATTAGCAAAGTCTTTAATAACTAAAGATCCAAATTCTATTTTGAATGTTTGTAATAGCCTAATAAATAAAGGGAAAGAGCCAATTGCAATTTTACAAGGAATAGCATCTATATTAAGAGACCTTGTTGTAACAAAAGTCACAAATAAACCAAGAAATTTATGTAATATTTCTCATGAGCATAGTGAAAGTTTAAACAACTTGGCAACCTCTAGTAATCTTGATCAAATACTCAACCTACAGGCCAAGTTAAAAGGATCAGAAAGCTATATAAGAAACAGTAATCAACCAAACTTATGGTTAGAAATTCATTTACTTGGAATGCTTTCAGATGAAGATTCCAAAGAAAATAATAGCATAAAAAAATCCTTAGTTAAAACCAAAATATCAGATCATCCTAAATCTAAATATACACATAATACATCAAAAAGCATAGTTGCTAATTCAGAGAAAGAACTAATTAAAAAAACAGAATTTCAAGGAGAAACTAAAACAAGTCAAACTGTAAATCTTGATGATATTTGGAAAAAAGTTATAGCTATGCTAGAACTTCCTTCAACAAAGATGCTACTTTCACAACAAGCTAAATTAATAAATCTGAATTCAGATTCTGCCGAAATAGCAATTTCAGAAAAATGGATAAATATGATTCAAAGTCGAAAAAATCTGATTGAAGATGCTTTTTATAAAGCGAGAGGATCGTCAACTAAAGTTCTGTTAATACAACAAAAAGATAATTTACTACATCACAAAAAAGTTGAAAATAATCCTCAAGAAATAGAACCAAAAAATCAAATTAAAATTGATAGGGAACGAAATAAAAATACTATTAAAGAAGAGGAAATAGAGTCACAAAATAATTTGAACGTAAATTCTATTGATCAACAAGCTAAGCAATTCGCAGACTTCTTTAATGGAGAAATTGTGAATCTTGAATGAATGAAATAACTACATTAAGAACCAATATGATCAGTTTTCTCCCAAATCAAAGTCTTACGAAATAATGACATCTTAACAACTATAAATGGTATAACAATAAACCAATGTGCAAGGTAAATTGTTGCTCCAAGTATATTAATAAAATTAGGTGATGGTAATCGTGGACCTTCGCTATTTTGAGAACATCCTTTCCAAAAAGCCAAACTAGAAATACCAAGTGCAACTAAAGATAAGGGCCAATACAGTGGTGTTTCAAATAAAATAATTGATACAATAAAATCTATAAATGATACAACTGGTAAAACATATTGCAATAAGAAAAAGCAAGATAAATCTATTTTTTTAAATTTTGATAGGCGTTTTGAGATCAATAAGGGCCAGTAATCGAAAAATCTTTGCAAACCTCCCTCAGCCCATCTTTTTCTTTGTCGGAATAAAGCCGACAATGATTCCACTGCTTCCTCTTGAATAGGTGGATCCCACATTATTACTATTGGCGATCGGGTTAATAAAAACCGAAAACTTAAATCTAAATCGTCAGTGATAGTTTGTTCATTAAAGCCTCCACAACATTCAAGAACTTTTCTATTAATTAATTGACCATTGCCTCTTAACTCCGAAACACCCCCACTAGCAAGTCTGCCTCTTTGAATAACTGCATCCATTGCCATCTCCATTGCTTGATATGAAGCAATTGGATTCAACTCACAATTTACAACTGATTTTCTTAACTGCACAGCAGACCATCCACCATTCAAAGCAAGAGCTATTGCTCTAAGTAATACATTGCTATGGAGTTGTGCGTCCGCATCAAGAATAAATAACCATTCTCCATCAGTTTTATTCAATACAGAATTCAGAGCTCCTGATTTCCCACCACCACTCATCAATGGGCGACTTAAAACATTAATTCTAGAAAAGCTTGTGCGTAATTTTTTTAATAAATCAGGTGTTCGATCTTGGCTTCCATCATCAATTATCCATAAAGAAATCTTCTCCTCTGGATATTCAATTGCTAAAAGTCGTGAGACTAATCGCTCTATTACATTTTCTTCATCACGTGCTGCCACCAAAACATCAACTTTGGGAAGAGTCTCAACAAATGTTCCTTCCTTGATTAGATACTGGTTTTTCAATTGATAATTGTCTCTACTATCTCTTAAAACAACTCTTAACCCATACCCACCCAGCAAGACAGCCAAAGTAATTGAAGGGAATAAATTCTTGCTAGGCGCCATCAGATGAGGAAAAATTCCTGCCAAAGCGCAGCAAATCAAAAACAATATTGATTTAATGCGTCGGTTTTCTCCACTGATTTTGGCTAAAGCCATGGAGTAATCCTTTTATCAACTATTGACTCTAAGAGGCTTTCATCACTAAGGCAAAAATCCATATTTAGTTTTCGGATAATAATGAGAAAGAATTTGCTTAGTAGTCCATCCTTTTTTTGCTAACTCTATAGCCCCAGACTGAGACATTCCTGCTCCATGGCCAAAACCTCCACCAGAAAACAGCCATTTACCTTCTTTAATTTCTTTAACAACAAATAATGTGCTTGGTAATTCTCTAAGAACACGTCGAATTTCATCAAGTTTAAGTAAAATTTCTGAACCTGTCTTCCCTTCAATTTTTAACGAAGTGACTCTCCCACTTCTTCCTCTCCTTACAACTTCAATTTTCATTGGATAAAAAGAACTACCAACTTTTTGAGCTTTATTGAGCTGTTTAGATATCTGAGAAGACTCTATCGTTCTTTCCCATCTAAAAAGTGGATGATCAGAGCCAAAAGCCTCAGACTTGGAAAATAAAAAAGATTTCAAATATTTCTCATTTGATAGAGGTAAATCAACGGAACTAGTCCACTGTTTTGGACCATCCAAGCGCATTTGCAAATAGGGCACTTGATTAATTGACCATGCTTCATCGACCGAAGCCATTACTCCACCATTAGTTGCGTGATAAACAGTGTTTATTGGCTTTTTATTCCAAGTGAGAATTTTGCCAGTAGTTTTTTTTATGGCTGTTTGAATTTTCAAATTGGCATTAGATGGATCCTTGTAAACCTGACATTGGGTATTACTACATAGATTGTATCCATCAACTTTGAATCTATGGCTATTGGCCATAGCCCATGTTCTAGCTAGTACTGCCTGCGCTTCTAGTGCTGCTTCAGGTGAACTGGCGCCGATTTCATAAGGAACTACTCCGTTTAAATATCTCTCGATCGGAACATGCTCAACCAAAGTCCAACTGCCATATGCATCTGACTGGATCGAAAATGGACCTAAGTATAGACCCTTCTCCCAGAGCAACCCATCAGGTGCTTGCAAAGAGATAGGACCTTTGAGGGCAACCTTTCCATCAAGATAAGGAAAAACAATCTTTGAAACTTTTATTTTTTGATAAGTCGCCTTTATGGCTGGAGGAATCTCGATGTCGCCTGAGACCCAAACCTCCCAATCCAAAGGATGAGCAATAGTTGATTCAATACCCTTATCTTTTAAATCATTTGCCAATCTTTCAGCAGACTCGAAACTTGCAAAGGGACCAAGTTTGTGTCGTACAAATACTTTTGGATTTAATAAGTGATGACCACGCCAATCAATATTAATTTCTTTAGCCTTTCTAATAACTCCATCAGCATCTTTCAGAATCAAGTTTCTACCATTACTAACAAGCCTCAAAGATGGAGATTTATGATCATTGATGATTTCCTTTCCTAAATATGGCTGGATCCCAACAAGCAGTACATTTTTTTCCGAACTAATTAAAGGCGTCTCAGGAGGGGCCTGATGAGTTCCAAAAAACTTAATTTTGCGAGGATTCGCAATACTTACTTGATTTAAATAAGGCACACCAATCACGACAAGCAAACCAAAAAAAACCAACCTCTTTTGAGCTTGTAAAAAACTTTTAATCACAACAAAAATCTCCTTCCATGAGAATTTAATAAATTTGGGTTGGCTTAAGTGAGCTCAAGGACGTATTCTTATAAACTAACTATGCATTATCAATGCCAAAGCTCAAGACCCGCAAAGCTGCTGCAAAGCGGTTCAAAGCAACAGGCACTGGCAAGTTCATGAGGCGTCGTGCGTTTCACAATCACTTACTCGACCACAAGAGTCCTAAATTAAAAAGGCACCTTAAAACAAAAGCAGTCGTAGACGAACGTGATGCGGAAAACGTAAGCCTTATGCTTCCATATGCTTAAGTCTTCTTAAAAACGTTTATTAGTTCAATTTTTTGATTTCTGATTATTAATTATGGCACGCGTTAAAAGAGGGAATGTTGCTAGAAAACGTAGAAACAAAATCCTTCGTCTAGCCAGAGGATTTAGAGGAGGTAATGGAACCCTTTTCCGAACCGCAAATCAAAGGGTAATGAAAGCGCTTTGTAACGCATATAGAGACAGAAGAAGAAGAAAACGTGATTTCAGAAGACTTTGGATTGCAAGAATCAACGCAGCAGCAAGATTAAATGGATTAAGCTACAGCAAGTTTATGGGTGGCCTAAAGAAAGCAGATATAAGAATTAACAGAAAAATGCTTGCGCAATTAGCAGTTACAGATCCTAAAACATTCACAAACGTTGCAGTTACTTCAAAAAGTTAAATATGATTAAGTATTATTTGACTTATTTAAAATAATCAATGAATAATTAATTCAGGTAAAAAAATATTGGAGAAATTCCAAAAATTAAGAATATGATAATAATAAATAATTACATTACAATTAACAAATTTATTATTTGAGTTTTAGTTGATGATAGTTAATCTTCCTCAAACTTATTTAATAGGACTATGTTTGATTTTAGTAATTATTGCAATTTTAGTAGGAAGACAACTATATAAAGTAAGAAAAGATGAGATGAAGCTCATCAAATTAGAGAAAGAAGATTCAAATACACAAGAAGATTCAGCAAAAATGTATGAATTAGCATCTGTTCAATTAAAGAAAAGATTATATCCTCAAGCTATATCAACCTTAAAACTGGCCTTAAAGAAACTTGATGGCGAGCCAGCAGAGGCTAAAGCACTTATAGAAAATGCATTAGGCTTTGCACTCGCTGCTCAAAATGATTTTAAATCAGCAGTGATTCATTACAAAAAAGCATTAACAGCAAAATCTGAATATCCAGTTGCATTAAATAATCTCGGTTTTGCTTATCAACGCCTGCTCAAAAAAGACGAAGCTTATAAAAATTACCAAGAGGTTTTAAAGTTAGATCCTAATAATAAAACTGCTATCACTCAAATTAAAAGACTTGAACGTATAGTTGGAAAAGATAAAGATCAATTATTGAATAAAAAAGGCTTCTAAATCATTATTAATTCATCATGCTTGACCCATGCAAACAACAAATCAATTTCTAAAAATAGGAAATAAAGAGTTCAAAAGTCGACTTCTTGTTGGAACTGGCAAATACTCATCCCTAGAAGTCATGCAAAAAAGCCTAATAAATTCAAAATGTGAAATAGTTACTGTCGCAGTTAGAAGAATTAAAGGACTCGAACATGGACATAAAGGATTAATGGAATCAATAGACTGGAAACGAATATGGATGCTGCCAAACACTGCAGGATGCTCAAATGCAGAAGAAGCTATTCGAATAGCAAGACTTGGCAGAGAATTAGCAAAGTTAGCAGGTCAAGAGAATAATAATTTTGTCAAATTAGAGGTTATTCCTGACAAAAAATATTTATTACCGGACCCAATTGGGACCTTAAAAGCAGCCGAACAATTAGTAAAAGAAGGATTTACTGTTCTTCCCTATATCAATTCTGATCCATTAATTGCCAAACAACTTGAAGAAATTGGATGTGCAACTGTTATGCCTCTTGGTTCCCCCATTGGATCTGCTCAAGGAATAAGAAATGCTGCAAACATTGCCATGATTATCGCAGAATCTCGAATCCCAATAATTATTGATGCAGGTATTGGAGTTCCAAGTGAAGCAGCTCAAGCATTGGAAATGGGTGCTGATGGGGTTCTAATAAATAGTGCTATTGCTTTAGCTGAAAACCCAAGTCTGATGGCTCAAGCCTTCTATAAGGCGACCGAGGCGGGTAGGGATGGTTATCTATCTGGAAGACTGCAAGAGAGCCCTCTTGCTAATCCGAGCTCTCCACTAGATGGAGTTATTTCAAATAATTAGAGTAATTCGTTAAAAATTAGTAACGTAATAGGCTAATAAACAAAAAAACATGACAGTCACTAAAGAAAGTCAAGGCAGGCTTAACGTTTTTGCGGATGAGCCAAGAATTGAAATACTTACAAAAGAAAGCAGTGGCAACAAAGGTTCTTGGCTTTTGACCCTTGCTGGAGTTATCCTTGTAATTGGGCTTATCGCATATTCTTTAACAATCAAGTGAAACCCTTGTAGTAGCTTGAATAATATGAGCGTTTGCTCTGTCTTCTGGAGTTTAGAGTGAAAGTTTTCGTTCTTGGTGGTGACGGCTTCTGCGGATGGCCTTGTGCAGTGAATCTTGCTGACAAGGGTCATGATGTATTCATCGTGGATAATCTCAGTCGTCGAAAAATCGATATAGACCTTGAAGTGGAATCCTTAACCCCAATTGCAAGTATTGGAGAAAGGATTAAAGCTTGGTCTGAAATAGGTGGGAAACCTATTCATTTTATTCATTTAGATCTTGCCTCTGAATATCAAAAGCTTTTAGATCTGTTGATCGAGGAAAAGCCTGATTCAATAATTCATTTTGCTGAACAGCGTGCTGCTCCATATTCCATGAAAAGCAGCGCAACCAAGAGATATACAGTTGATAACAACGTAAATGGTACTCATAACCTCCTGGCCGCAATTGTTGAATCTCAATTAGATATTCACATTGTTCATCTTGGGACAATGGGAGTTTATGGCTATGGGTCTCATAGAGGCGCGACCATTCCTGAAGGTTACTTAAAAGTGGAAGTACCTCAACCAGATGGCAGTCGTTTTGAAGAAGAAATCCTTCATCCAGCAAGTCCTGGCAGCGTTTATCACATGACAAAAACGCTTGATCAATTGCTCTTTCTTTACTACAACAAAAATGATCTGATCAGAATCACTGATCTTCATCAAGGAATTGTATGGGGAACGAATACTGATGTAACGAGTCGTGACCCAAGACTGACTAATCGATTTGACTATGACGGTGATTATGGAACAGTGTTAAATCGGTTTTTAATGCAGGCGGCCATTGGATATCCATTAACTGTTCATGGTACTGGTGGACAAACAAGAGCTTTTATACATATTCAAGATTCAGTAAAATGTGTTCAGTTGGCACTCGAGAACCCGCCTGAGAAGGGTGAAAGGGTGAAAATTTTCAACCAAATGACGGAAAGTCACCAAGTTGGGGAATTAGCTAAAAAAGTAGCCTCTCTCACTGGAGCAAAAATTGATTATCTTCCAAACCCAAGAAACGAAGCGGTTGAAAATGATTTGATAGTTGATAATCGATGTTTTATTGAGCTTGGATTAGATCCGACAACTCTCGATAATGGACTTTTAGAAGAAGTTGTTAATGTCGCGAAAAGATTCTCAAATCGGTGTGATTTAAAACGAATACCTTGTGTATCTGCATGGACATCCACTCAAGCACAAGCAATCCATAAGTCCTAAACCTACCTACTACAAAATCTTGAACAAATACGCTCAGTGAAAATAGCTTTCTTTACAGAAACTTTCCTACCCAAAGTTGATGGGATAGTCACTCGTTTAACTAAAACAATTCAAAATCTAGTGGCATCTGGTGATGAAGTAACTGTTTTTTGTCCAGAAGGCTGCCCATCAATATATATGGGTGCAAAAGTTATAGGTGTACCCGCGATGCCATTACCTTTATATCCAGAACTAAAGCTAGGGCTCCCTGGTCCAGGTGTTTCAGATGAATTAGAAAACTTTCAACCTGACTTAATACATGTCGTTAACCCTGCTGTACTTGGATTAGGTGGTATTTGGCTAGCCAAAACAAACAATATCCCCCTTGTAGCTAGTTATCACACTCATTTACCAAAGTATTTAGAACACTATGGAATGGGAATGTTAGAGCCGCTTTTATGGGAATTGTTAAAAGCGGCTCATAATCAAGCAACTCTAAATCTGTGTACTTCCACTGCAATGGTGCAAGAACTCTCAGAAAAAGGAATTCAAAATACCGCGTTATGGCAAAGAGGAGTTGATACAGATATTTTCAAACCAGAACTCAGAGACGAAGAAATGAGAAAACGTCTTTTAGGAAGTTTTAGCGATGAAGGATCTCTATTGATATATGTGGGAAGACTCTCCGCAGAAAAACAAATTGAAAGAATTAAACCTGTACTTGAAGCACTTCCAAGAACTCGACTAGCTCTTGTTGGAGATGGTCCATATAGACAACAATTAGAAAAAATTTTCCAGGGAACCTCAACTACCTTTGTGGGATATTTAAGTGGGAATGAACTAGCAAGTGCTTATGCATCCGGTGATGCCTTTTTATTCCCCTCAAGCACAGAAACCTTGGGATTAGTTCTGTTAGAGGCAATGGCTGCTGGATGCCCAGTCGTAGGAGCAAATAAAGGTGGAATACCAGATATCATTTCAGATGGAGAAAATGGATGTTTATACAATCCTGATGGAGAAAAGGATGGGGCTTTAAGTTTAATTGAGGCTACAAAAAAATTATTGGGCAACGAAATAGAGCGCACAGCCATGAGAAAAGCAGCTCGTTCAGAAGCTGAGAGATGGGGATGGGCAAGCGCTACAAAACAATTGAGAAGTTATTACGAAGACGTACTAGACAAAAAACAATCAAATGTTGCTGCTTAGTTTTTACGCAGCATGAGGAGGTGGAGTGGGAGAATCAAATGATTGCAGTGGTAATACCAAAGTCGCCCATGGAGAAACTTTTGCTGGCCTTTGTTTCTTAGGCTGACGAACCCCAAACGGGACTCTAACAACATTCGTTCCAGCAACTTGTAAAAGTTCTCCTTTGTTTAAAACAGATTCAAAGCAATTAGAAAAAGAAGGCAAGGACAAATCATCCTTTTTATTCATTTGATCTGAAAGATCAAAAGATGTCTTTTTGTTCATTTAGTCCCCATATAATTTTAGGCTGTGGCAAAGATTAAAAGAAAAAATTGCAAAACAGACCAAAAATAACCAATAATTTGGTTTTCGGTTGAAATTTAACTAATAAAACAAGTTTTAACCAGTCTTCAAATAGAATTAATATCTTCTAAATCTTGCACTGAAGGACAACTACATATCAAATTCCTGTCTCCATAAGCATTATTAATACGTGAAACCGATGGCCAAAATTTATATTTTTCCTGGCTAGACAAGGGAAAAGCTGCTTCTTTACGAGAATAAGGTCTATCCCAATCATCAGAGGTAACTGTTTTTAAAGTATGTGGGGATTGTTTTAAAGGATTATTAATAGGATCAATATTTCCTAATTTTATTTGTTCAATTTCTTCTCGTATTCCAATCATAGCCGCACAAAAACGATCTAATTCAGCCAAACTTTCGCTCTCTGTAGGTTCAACCATCAAAGTTCCAGCGACAGGCCAACTTATTGTTGGAGCATGAAAGCCATAATCCATCAATCTCTTCGCAACATCCTCAACTTCGATACCTAACTGACTCTTTAAAGGGCGTAAATCTAATATGCATTCATGAGCTACAAGACCATTGGGATCTTTAAATAAAACTTGATAATAAGGATCAAGTCGTTTTGCTAGGTAATTAGCAGAGAGAATTGCAATAGAACTCGCTTTACGTAAACCATCGCTACCCATCATTCGAATATACATCCAACTGATGGGCAATATGCCAGCACTGCCATACGGTGCTCCAGAGACAGAAGAAATAGCTTTTTCACCCCCACAATTAACAATTGGATGTCCAGGAAGATAAGGAACTAAATGACCAGCAACAGCTATAGGACCTACTCCTGGCCCTCCTCCTCCATGAGGAATAGCAAAAGTTTTATGAAGATTTAAATGACAAACATCTATGCCATATGATCCCGGCCTGCAAATACCTACTTGAGCATTCAGATTTGCACCATCCAAATAGACCTGACCACCCTCTTGATGAATAACTTGACAAATTTGACGAATATTTGGCTCAAACACTCCATGAGTTGAAGGGTAGGTAACCATCAATGCAGCCAAATTCTTTGAATGAATCTTTGATTTATTTCTTAAGTCTTCTAAATCAACATTGCCATATTCATCACATTTAACTGAGACAACTTTAAAGCCAGACATTACCGCACTAGCTGGATTCGTACCGTGAGCACTTGTTGGAATCAAGCAAATATTTCTATGGCCCTCTCCAAGAGACTGATGCCAAGAACGTATTACAAGCAAACCAGCAAATTCTCCTTGAGATCCTGCATTTGGCTGAAGAGAAACTCCCTGAAAACCTGTTAAAGCAGAAAGCCAGTTTTCAAGGTCACTAATTATTTCCTGAAATCCAGTTAATTGAGTATGAGGAGAAAAAGGATGAATGGAGGAAAATTCGCTCCATTCAATTGGTAAAAGTTCCGCAGCTGCATTCAACTTCATTGTGCAACTCCCAAGAGGAATCATTCCTTGAACTAAAGAAAAATCTTTCGATACCAAATAATGTATGTATCTCATTAAATCAGTCTCGCTTTGATATTGATTAA
Source organism: Prochlorococcus sp. AG-424-E20 (assembly GCA_003213355.1). Classification (GTDB taxonomy): domain Bacteria; phylum Cyanobacteriota; class Cyanobacteriia; order PCC-6307; family Cyanobiaceae; genus Prochlorococcus_B. Next base: position 16,417 of record QCND01000005.1, on the reverse strand, counting down.
ATACCGATTGTTCAAGCCAAGGTTTTTCTCGGAGTGGAATATCAATTAGTGATTCATTCTCATTGATAATATTAGAAAGATCATGAACTTTTTTTCCTTTAACTTGTGCAAGTATTTGATACAATTTATAAATTTCTTCATCGCATGTTAATTCATCAAAAGTCACACCAAAACCCTTAGCATCATGAACATCTGATCCAATAGGAAGAACTCTAAAGTTATATCCTTTTTCAGATGCTAACTGAATAACTTTCGATGCTTCCGGACAATAAACATCAAAACTATCAAATGCCGAATATTTATTTACAGGATAGTCTAAATTTATTAAAATAGATTCAAAATTTGATCTATATTTGACCAGCTTTTCTGCAATTTGCTTCAGACCTTTTGGGCCGTGATGTACTGCATAAAAAGAAGAAAGAACAGCTAGTAAGACTTGAGCTGTGCAAATGTTACTTGTTGCTTTATCTCTTCGAATATGCTGCTCTCTAGTTTGAAGTGCAAGTCTCAATGCTTGATTTCCTTCTACGTCAACTGATTGCCCAACTATTCTTCCAGGGATTTGTCTTTTATATATTTCTTTAGTCGCAAAAAAAGCGGCATGTGGTCCACCAAAAGCAATTGGAACTCCAAATCTTTGTGCACTTCCAACTACAATATCTGCGCCAAGCTCGCCCATAGGTTTAATCAAAACTTGAGCTAAAGGATCAATTGCAATGGTAACGATTGCATTAAATTCATGTACATCATTAATTAGTTTGGTTGGGTCCCAAATACGACCATTTTTCCCAGGTAACTGAATAAGAATTCCAAAAACATCATTATCGATTTCAAAATTATTGTTATCAAACATCTCAATGGAAATGCCTAGCGGTTTACATCGAGTTTGTAATACATCCAATGTTTGAGGCAAAATTTCTTGGTCAACTAAAAACTTTTTAGCATTTTTATTTTTTCTAACAGCCAAACTCAAGCTTATTGCCTCCGCTGCCGCAGTGGCTTCGTCAAGTAAAGACGCATTTGATATGGGCAAACCCGTTAATTCACTTATTAACGTTTGAAAATTAAATAAAGCTTCTAATCTCCCTTGAGATATTTCTGCTTGATAAGGAGTATAAGCTGTATACCAATTAGGATTTTCCAGAACATTTCTTTGTATGACTGGAGGTATAACAGTCGAATGATAACCCAGACCAATCAACGAACGATGTTCAACATTTTTCTTTGAAATTATATTGATTTCTTTTAACGCTTGATTTTGATCACACCCATCTGGGATAGAAACAACCTTGTCATCTGAATCAAATATTTCATTGGGAATTACAGAAGATATAAATTCTTCCGAATTTTCATAACCAAGATATTGAAGCATTAAAGCTTCATCTTCGCTAGTTGGACCAATATGGCGAGACTTAAAAGTAAAATCCTTTAATTCTTCTTTTGACATGAGCTTGTTCTCAAGCACAAGCAAATTAAGTTATTTGAACGAAGGCCAGTGTAGAGAAAAATTTCCCAATTTGTTGTAAGAAAAAATTATTCAGCAAAATTTATGCAGAAATTTTCTTTGAATAAGTTTCAGAGTCCATAAGCTCTTTTAGTTCATCAGGGTTATCAGGACGAATTATTAATAACCATCCTTCGCCATGAGGATCATTTTGAAGTTCCTCTGGGCTTGCCAAAACAGAATTATTTCTGTGGACAATTTCTCCGCTCACTGGGGCATACATATCTTCAACAGCCTTTACTGACTCTACTGAGCCAAAGCTCTCTCCTTTTGCTATTGAAGTACCCTCCTCTGGTAAATCAACAAACACGATATCTCCTAATTGATCAACCGCAAATTCACTGATACCAATTCGAACTAACGCATTTTCAGAGAAAGCATATTCATGGCTATCAGCAAAACGAAAATGATCGGGGAAGGAAAAAGGCATTGCGTCAAAACGAAAAACGCTTAACCATTCTGGGGCAATTTGATCAATCCTGCCTGAAATAAATTTGATAGTGCATGAATCAAAGCAATTTTGACATGAGAACGATGAGATCCTCCTTGAATAAATAGATCAAATGGAGGTTTCATGGGGGCATCAGCAGAAAATTCACTCGTACTGCCATCTACGAAAGTTCCTCCAGCCATGACTAAGTTATTTTCATACCCAGGCATTGGAGCAGGTATTGGATCGAGAAAAGATCCAATAGGTGATTTTTCCTGAAAAGACCTACAAATAATTTGTAGAATTTTTGGATCGCCGATTCTTACTACTTGAATCAAATCAGCTCGCATAGAACCTGGTGTTGGCAACACTTGAAAACCCAATTCACTAAACGTAGAGGAAATAATCTCAGCACCAATTAGGGCCTCTGCAACCATTTGAGGCGCCAAAAACAGTCCTTGTAAAATAGTTCTATTCAAGTCAAAAGTAATACCACCCTCAGCTCCAATACCTGGAGCAGTCAAGCGACAACATGCTTTATCAACTAAATCAGATTTTCCCGCAATATATCCACCAGTAGGAACGATGGTTCCACCTAGATTTTTTATTAAAGAACCTGCAATTAAATCTGCCCCTACTGAGGTTGGTTCCTTAGTTTCTACGAATTCTCCATAGCAGTTATCTACAAAGCAAATACAGTTAGGCTGAATCTTATGACATAAATAACAAATCTCTTTAATCACCTCAATGCTCAAAGATGGGCGCCATGTATAACCACAGCTACGTTGTATAAAAATTAATTTCCTAGGTATATTTAAAGCATTTTCTAACGCTACAAAATCTATGTTTCCATCATTTTTTAAAGATATTTCGTCATAATTAACACCAAACTCAATCAAAGATCCTAGTCCAGTTCCCCTCAATCCAATTACTTCTTCAAGTGATTCATAAGGTCTTCCAGTAACAGATAGCAAAGAGTCTCCTGGTCTTAAGACCCCAAACAACGATGATGTAATAGCATGCGTTCCACTAACAAGCTGAAGCCTTACTGCTGCCTTTTCAGCATCTAAAACATTTGCAAAAATTTTATCAATTATGTCTCTCCCTAAATCTCCATGTCCATAACCTGTTAAAGATGCAAAATGTTGTACATTTAGATGAGAATCAGAAAAAGCCTTTAATACCTTTTCTAATTTAAATGTTATGCTATCAGTCTTTTCTTTAATCAATAAATATAATTTCTTTTCTATATTGTCAACCAAATTTTTAGCAGAATTATTTAACATATTGTCTTTTAATTGAGCTTTAATAAATTTTAAATTAATTAATCTGAAAAAATAATCTCTAATTTTTCTTGATCTTTAAGTAATAAGCCTTTTTGGCGAAGATTTTCCAAAAAGTCATCTGCACCTTGCAAGTTAGTTGTATTTAACAATTTATTTGTTGCATGTAAATCTAACAATTCACCATCAAGCTCCTCAGCTGTGTAATCCCTTAAACCCGCCATAACTGCTTCAAATCTTTCTCTTCGTTGCTTTTTGCTTACAGGATATGCTGACATGACTTGCTCTCTACACATTCTCCAAGACCTTCCTTTACATAAATATTCTGCCAAAGCAGCGCTAAGTTGAGGAGCCTCAGTCTCCTCAATAAACCAATCAAAGGAGGACGGCAAAGACGCTAAGCCAACAAAAATCTCAAAAAAATCACCAGCAGAAAGTGGATTATTATCATTTCCGTCAACAGGGATAGCTGATTCTTGAAGCGATCTAAGCAACTCAGGATGAACGTTTAATATTTGACTTTCTATATTTTCCAACCCACGAGAAAGTACTTGATTAACCCTACCCAACGTAAAAAATACTTCAGGGCTTGGAGATACAAGTTTTCCATTTCTTAGATTTGAGATTTGGGAACTGTGAACTCTACCTAGATCCAAGCATTCAGCCAAAGCAGGAAGAACTTTATGAGACCAGCCATTACGCTCATGCCATACATGCACTAGATGAGCCATAGCCCTTCTGCCTGCAGTTAGTTGATCCCGAAAACTAGAGGTCACAAATCACATTCAAGATTGGTAAATAGACCTGATTAGGATCCTTATCGTATATTATATACACAACGTAGACAGATCGCTGATGGTTTCAAGTTTGATCGAGGCTTCGGCTCCATTAAAAAAACCTGTTGCTGCCGATAAAGCAATGGCTGCATCTAAGAAGCTCCAAGGCCATGTACCAAGGCGGATTCAGAATAAAAGGGCTAGAAAAAGATGGGGAACAGTCATATTTATGCTGACAATACATGCTCTAACAATATTTACCTTGCAAGCTCAATTTTGGAGCTGGCTAGCATTTTCTGGATTTATTTTCTTGTATTGGGTTACTGCTTGCTTGGGAGTAACGACAGGATATCATCGCCTTCTTTCACATCGTTCTTTTCAAGTTCCAAAATGGCTTGAAAGATTTTTTGCAACTTGTGGAGCATTAAGTTGCCAACATGGGCCAATTGATTGGGTCGGTCTTCATAGGCATCATCATACTTTTTCCGATACTGAAGCTGATCACCATAACAGCAATAAAGGATTCTGGTGGAGTCACATGGGATGGATGTTTGAAGATGTGCCTGCCATGAAAGCGGTTCCAAGACTTTCTGGAGATTTAATCAAAGATCCTTACTATCGTTTCTTAAACAAAAATTTTTTACTTTTGCAACTACCCTTAGGCGCGACACTTTATTTAATTGGACAATCAGCTGGAGTTGGAGGATGGGCAATGGTCCTATGGGGAATACCTCTAAGACTCGTTTTTGTTTATCACATAACTTGGCTAGTTAATTCAGCAACTCATTGTTGGGGAACTATTGCTTATGAGAGTGGGGATAATTCAAAAAATAATAAATGGGTAGCAGCTCTCACATTTGGTGAAGGATGGCACAATAATCATCATGCTTTCCCTAATTCAGCAAAGCATGGCCTTCAACGAAAACAAATAGATCTAACTTGGCAACACATACGTTTTTTGAAAGCAATTGGATTAGCTAAAAAAATTAGACTCCCTGTCGCGTCGTAATATAAATATCAAGCTTAAATAGAATTTATTAATTTTCGATCCATGGCTAAGAGAGTTCAAGTAGTTCTGAATGAAGACATAACAAGTCTTGGTAATGATGGTGACCTTGTTGAGGTTGCTCCAGGTTTTGCAAGAAACTTTTTATTCCCCAACAAAAAGGCGTTACCAGTTACTCCAACTGTTTTAAAACAAGTTGAGCACAGAAGAGCAAAACAAGCAGAAAAAGAAGCGGCTAAAAAGCAAGAAGCTATTGATTTCCAAACAGCTCTTACAACGATTGGCAGATTTACTGTCAAAAAACAAGTAGGAGAGGATGGAGTCTTATTTGGAACAGTGACAAATGGAGATGTAGCAGAAGTTGTAAAAGAAGCTACCAAAAAAGACATAGATCGTAGAGACATATCTGTACCTGAAATACATGGAGTTGGTAAATATAAAGTGCAAATCAAGCTTCATAACGAAGTAAATGCTGAGATAAACCTTGAAGTTACAAGTTACTAATAGTTGCATCTTTGCCTGAACAAGCCAAAGTAAGTGTCCTTGTTCAAAAAGCAATAAATGATAAGCACCCCCTCTTCAAATAACGGGGATTTTTCAAAACAAGGCAGAGATTTTGGAGCTTTTAATAATTCCAAGATTGAGAAACCTCGTTTTGAAGCTCAACCTGACCAAATACCACCACAAAATTTGGAAGCAGAAGAATCTGTTCTTGGTGGAATTTTATTGGATCCTGATGCGATAGGACGCATAGCTGATTTACTACAAGTTGAAGCTTTTTACATATCTGCTCATCGAGAAATATATAGAACTGCATTAATGCTTCATAGCCAGGGCAAACCTACAGATTTAACAGCCATGAGCGCTTGGCTTGCGGATACAAATTCTTTAGAAAAAGTTGGAGGCAACAACCGATTAGTTGAACTTGTTGAGCGGGTTACATCTACAGCTTCAATCGAACAAGTTGCTAAATTAATTAGCGATAAATTTCTGCGCAGACAATTAATTAAATCTGGAAATGATGTAATCAAATTAGGCTTTGATCAAAGTCTTCCAATGGAAGAAGCTATTGATCAAGCTGAACAGAAGATCTTTGCAATCAGCCAAGAGCAACCATCCAAAGGTCTAACACCCACAGCAGAAATTTTAACAAGTACTTTCAATGAAATAGAAAGTAGATCACTTGGTACATCAGTAGCAGGCATACCAGTTAATTTTTACGATCTGGATGCAATGACACAGGGACTGCAGAGGAGCGATCTAATCATTGTTGCAGGAAGACCAGCAATGGGAAAAACTTCAATTGTTCTGAATTTGGCTAAAAACGTAGCACAACTACATGACCTACCTGTTTGTGTATTCAGTCTTGAGATGAGTAAAGAGCAACTAACTTACAGATTGCTATCAAGCGAGGTAGGTATTGAGAGCAGTAGATTAAGAACGGGACGTTTGCAACAAGATGAATGGCCATTACTCGGTCAGGGAATTAATACGCTTGGTCAATTACCAATCTTCATTGACGACAAACCAAATTCCAGTGTTCTTGAGATGAGGTCCTTATGCCGTCGCTTAATTGCTGAACAAGGTAAAGAGCTTGGACTAATTGTGATTGATTATCTTCAACTAATGGAAGGTACTTCTCCAGATAATCGAGTTCAAGAAATCTCAAGGATTACTAGAGGCCTTAAGGGTATGGCAAGAGAACTTAAAGTCCCTGTAATCGCTTTATCTCAATTAAGTAGAGGAGTTGAATCAAGAACCAACAAAAGACCAATGCTCAGCGATCTGCGTGAATCTGGCTCAATAGAACAGGATGCGGACTTGGTTCTGATGATTTATAGGGATGAATATTACAATCCAGAAACTACTGATAGAGGAATTACAGAAGTTATCGTGACAAAACACCGGAATGGACCGGTTGGAACAGTTAAATTACTTTTTGAACCCCAATTCACTAGATTTAGAAATCTTGCTGCTTAATTGTTTGAAAATTTATTTCCTAAATGCTTAGTTGATGATTACTAAACAATCTTCAAATGAAAGTTTTGACGTAATTGTTGTAGGAGGTGGTCATGCAGGCTGCGAAGCTGCTCTGACTTCAGCAAGATTAGGATTGAATACAGCTTTATTTACACTCAATTTAGATCGAATCGCATGGCAGCCATGTAATCCCGCCGTAGGGGGACCAGCTAAAAGTCAATTAGTTCATGAAGTTGATGCGCTAGGAGGGACAATCGGAAAATTAGCCGATTTAACAGCTCTTCAAAAAAGAGTGCTTAACGCAAGTAGAGGGCCTGCAGTTAGAGCATTGAGAGCGCAAACAGATAAGCGATCATATGCACTTGAAATGCTTAAAATCCTTCAAAACACGCCAAATTTAAAGATTAGAGAGGCAATGGTTACTGGGCTAGAAATTGAACATTATCCCAATCAGATTGACAAAAAAACACCAGAAATTCAAGAGAGAATTGGATTTATAAAGGGAATTAAAACCTATTTTGGAAGCATTTTTCATGCAAAAGCAGTTGTACTTACAACAGGAACATTTTTAGGAGGCAGAATTTGGATTGGCAATCAATCCATGAGCGCAGGTCGAGCAGGAGAGCAAGCCTCTGAGGGGTTAACTGAAGAATTAAAAAAGTTAGGCTTTACTACTGATCGTTTAAAAACAGGAACACCTGCTCGCGTCGATAGACGAACTATTGATCTTGACTCCCTCGATGAGCAATTGAGCGATGCTTCAGATAAATTCTTTTCTTTTGATCCTCTTTCATGGAAAAGTGGAGAACAAATGAGTTGTCATATCACACGAACAACAAAAGAAACTCACCAACTTATTAAAAATAATCTTCATTTAACTCCTATTTATGGAGGTTTTATTGATAGTAAAGGTCCCAGATATTGTCCATCCATTGAAGATAAAATTGTACGTTTTGCTGATAAAGATTCACACCAGATTTTCTTAGAACCCGAAGGGAGAGATACTCCAGAAATGTATGTGCAAGGTTTCTCAACTGGACTGCCCGAAAACTTACAATTAGAACTTTTAAGGACACTTCCAGGCTTACAAAATTGCGTAATGCTTAGACCTGCTTATGCAGTTGAATATGATTACATACCAGCCACACAATTAGAAGCAACGCTAGAAACAAAAAGAATAAGTGGCTTATATAGTGCAGGCCAATTAAATGGAACAACAGGATATGAAGAAGCTGCAGCTCAAGGTTTAGTAGCAGGCTTAAATGCTGCAAGATTAGTAAACAATAAAGAAGGAATTATTTTTGAAAGAGAAAGTAGTTATATAGGAACTATGATTGACGATTTAGTTACAAAAGATCTAAAAGAACCCTATAGAGTATTAACCAGTAGAAGTGAGTATCGATTAATCCTAAGGGGCGATAATGCAGATAGAAGATTAACTCCTCTCGGTTATAAATTAGGGTTAATCGATGAAAGAAGGTGGAAAATATTTAATGCTAAACAACAATTAATCACTAAAGAGAAAGAAAGACTAGAAAAAGAGAGAATCAAAGAAAGTGATAAATGTGCGAAGGAAATATATTCCACAACTGGAACACCTATAAAAGGATCATTAACTTTAGCAAATTTTCTCAGAAGAACAAATATTCACTATAAAGATTTAATTAATTATAATTTAACAACTCAAAGTATTCCTTTAGATGTTGAAGAAGGAGTTGAAATAGATATTAAATATAGTGGTTATTTAGAAAGACAAAAAGCTCAAATAAATCAATTAAAGAAGCAAAGTAAAAAGTTATTACCAAAAAATTTAAACTACAATAATATAGAAACACTATCTAAAGAAGCTAGGGAGAAATTAACAATTTCTCAGCCAAAAAGCCTTGGGCATGCTGCTCAACTTCCAGGCGTTAGCAAAGCTGATCTAACTGCACTTCTCGTATGGTTAAAAATAGAGAAAATGAAAAAAGTTGAAAGAAAAGATTCACTTCAAATAACAAATTAATAACAGTGAATTCACCTCAATCTCAATTACCTTCTCCTGAAGTGATTTGGAAAGCATCCAAAGAAAATGTTCTTTCAGGGAGAGGGAATCATAAGCTGTCTGGAGCTTGGCAGTTAATGCTATTGGGTGACGGCAGCCCAACAAGACATCTCAAGCTATTAACGGGTCATGAAGTTGCCATAAAGGTTATTTCCATGGCAAAGGAAAATAATAATGAAATTGGTGTACCAGAAGAAGTTAATGAGCTAGAACCCCCTTTAATACGAAGACAAGTTTGGCTGACATGCGGAGACTTAACCTTGGCATGGGCTGAAAGCTGGTGGAATTATCAAGAAGCAGAAAAACATCTGCGCAATAAGGATCAACCTATCTGGAAAAGCCTCACCCAAGGACGCTCAGAACTTTTTAGAGAGGTAGATGGATTGGGTTTAGTAAATGCGAATTGGCTGAAATTAGAATTCGATGAAAAGGGACCTTTTTGGAGCAGGCATTACAGATTTTTTCGCCAACAAAAAGAATTAACTGTAATCAGAGAAGTATTTAGCCCAAAGTTAGAAAAATGGCTTGGACCAGTTCCAAGGAAGGCTTTTTGAGAAACTAGTACTTTCTTCGACTAGATCTTGGTATGTTTTTTCTTCTTTGAGGAGTTCGTTCATCTAAACAAGAATCGTTTGAATTCGATGCATTTTGCTTAATTAAATTATCTTTTCTTTCCCACTTATTTAATTTAAAAGATTGATCGTCTGGCCATTCATCCAGTTCATCTGAATTATTTCTCCTTCCTTCAATCTGAGGTGGTAAGGCTTTAGGAGCTCTTAAGGAAATAGCAGTTAAGGGTCTTTTTGTATTGTTTAAGCTTTCTTGAAAGGGTTCATCATCTAAGTCTTCATTATCCAACCAATCGTCATCATCCTCAAAAAACCAATCAATTTTCTCTTCCATCCAACGACCAACTTTATCGAAATTTGCTGAAGTCTCTTTATCTTGCCATCCTCCCCTTCTTTGACCCGGGCGATTACCTGCGACACCATCTACAACCTGTTTTCCAGTTTGTATCCATTTATCCATTCTGCGATCAAGAGGTGCCCGAGATCGCTGACGAATTTGATTACGATTGTTATATGAGCTCATGTTTTAAATTTAACGCTTTCAAACCAACAAGTGAATCACCGTAAAGAAGAAAATTATTTTTTAATTCTAGAAAATGGTTGAAATTCAAGTACACATTTTTGATCCCATCGACCTCCAAAATAATTATTACAACAACTGCGACAGGCAGCGCCTTTGACAATACGTCGATAACTAAAACTTCGTTTACATGAAGGACAAGTTGCCACCCATTTGGGAAATCTGTTTGATATTGGGAAAGAATGACGAACTGTTACTTGAAAATCAGTTTGAGCGGAATTGATCTCTGCCATACGTTGATGAAAATTAGGCCCATGGGCCTCTTCAACTTTCAGGACAAGATCAATCCAAGCATGAATCATTTCGTGGCACAAAGTACTGTTTAATGCTTTTTGGGGAAGATTTTCTAATACTGGTCTAGACAAAATTATTTCACTAGCTTTATCTCCTAAGAAATTCGTTTTACTTCTATATATCCCAGCGGTAGTCCGCATCCGACCATCACTCCAACGCACAGAGACTCTGGGAACTCCTTTCTCCAACAAAGAGTTATGAAAATATTGTCTGTTAAATTTAAGAAATAATGGTAAAACAGGTATTAAAGACATTGATGCAGAGAACTCATTAGCTTTATTATTTCGATAACATTCTGTCTGACTATCAATAACAAACAAGCTAATCTCATAGCTAATAAGTCAGACTCTTTAATCAAAAGGAATTAAAAACATGGATAGCGCTTTAATCAAAGCAATTGGTTTAAAAGCTCTCTTAGTTGGAGTTGGCGCACTTCTCCTGTTTTGGACTTTTAATGCAATTAAACTCGTTGTAAGTGCTAGAGGGATTAATCCTCTTGTGAAAAAGTTTTTTAATCAGATTGCAGCTGGCCGAATAGATGGAGCTTATAGACTTACGACAAAAGCTTATAAATCACACGTCAATAGACAAGACTTCATCAAATTTTTGGGTAGTTTGCAATTAAATAGATATAGAAACTTAAAATCAGGGCGTCCAAGGATAGAAGACAATCAAATAATGCTCACACTAAGCTTGAAATCAGAAGATAAGAAAAATGAAATGCCGCTGGATTTCACTTTTATTAAAATCAACGAAAATTGGCAAATTGATCGTATTGCTAAAGCCAATACATAATTAAGCAGAACATGATAAGTGAATTCAAACTTTAATCAACATTTTGAACGTATAAAAGAGCTTAGAGCTTTACTCAATAAAGCAAATTACTCCTACTATGTATTAGATTCACCAGAGATAGACGATGCTGTTTATGATCAACTCTATCGAGAATTAATTGAAATTGAAAATATTCACCCATCTTTAATTACTGATGATAGCCCCTCACAAAGATTAGGAGGTATTCCTTCTAAAGGATTCAAAAATGTTGAGCATAATATTCCTCTTTTAAGTCTAGATAATGCTTTTAATGTAAATGAAGTAGAAGCATGGTACGGAAGGATCAGCAAATTAATAAGTTCAGAAAATAAAAATATCAAAAAAGTTGATGATCCAGAACTTATATGTGAATTAAAAATTGATGGAAATGCTATTTCATTAAGATATGAAAATGGAATTTTAACTAGAGCAGCAACTCGTGGAGATGGGAAAACTGGAGAAGATATCACTACTAATATCAGAACAATTTCGACAATTCCTTTACGTTTATTATTAGAAAATCCACCCTCCTGGGTTGAAATTAGAGGCGAGGCTTTCATGCCCAATCATATATTTAATAAACTCAATATTGAAAGAAAAAATACTGATCAACCACTCTTTGCAAATCCTAGAAACTCTTGTGCTGGAACATTAAGACAATTAGATCCCAAAATAGTTGCATCTAGAAAACTTGACTTCTTCGCATACAGTATTTATTTTCCAGAAAATTGGGAGCCAACTGATAGTAATTTTAAAAAACCAATTTCTCAATCTGAATCACTTGCGTTTTTAAAAAATATTGGGTTTAAAGTTAATACTACATATGAAACAAAAAAAACATTAAATGAAGCAAATAAGTATTACAAATATTGGGAAGTTAAAAAAAAATTTTTAGCTTATGCAACTGATGGCATAGTAGTAAAAATAGATAAATTTGAAATACAAAATCTATTAGGAGCAACCAATAAAGCTCCAAGATGGGCAATTGCTGTCAAATATCCAGCGGAAGAGAAAGCAACTAAGTTAAGAAAAATAATTTTCCAAGTAGGTCGCTCTGGTGCAGTTACACCAGTAGCAGAATTTGAATCGATAGAGCTTGCAGGAACATCTGTGAATCGTGCAACTCTTCATAACGCAAAAAGACTTGCCTCTTTAGATCTTCATTATGAAGACACAATAATTGTTCGAAAAGCTGGGGAGATTATTCCTGAAGTGATTAGGGTTATAAAAGAGTTTAGAAAAGTTGATGCAAAATTAGTTCAACTTCCTCAAAACTGCCCAGAATGTAATTCGAAGTTAATTCTAGAATCAAACGAAGCAATTACAAAATGTATTAATTATAGATGCCCAGCAAAATTAAAAGGTCTTTTACGTCATTGGGTCAGTAAAGGATCAATGAACATAGATGGATTAGGTGAAAAAATTATTAATCAATTAGTAAATGAAGGATATGTAAAGTCAATCGCTGATTTATACAAACTTGAAATTGATTCCCTTTTAGAACTTGAAAGGTTTGGTGAAAAATCTGCAAATAATTTACTAATAGAAATTAACGAATCTAAAAACAAAAATTGGCACAAACAACTCTACGGCTTAGGGATACCTCACATAGGAGAAGCGAATGCTAAATCTCTTTCCAACAACTTTAATAGTATCGAAGAACTTAATGCTATTGCGAAGGAGTCACCTGAAAAAATATCCAATATTTATGGATTTGGGAATGAGATGAAAGATGCAATAGTTAAGTGGTTGGATGATTCTAATAATCAAACCTTAATTAAAGAATTAAAAGCAATTGGATTTTCTCTAAAAGAGAGTTTAGATTCAAACTACAAGTCAAATCAATCAAATATTTTTGATGGTAAGAGTTTTGTCTTAACAGGGACTTTGGATTCACTTACAAGAGACGAAGCAAAAGAATTGATAGAAAATGCTGGAGGGAAAGTCAGCTCTTCAATTAGTAAAAAAACAGACTTCTTAGTATCAGGAGAAAAAGCTGGAAGTAAATTAAACAAAGCACAAGAGCTTGGAGTAAAAATAATTAACGAAAATGAATTGAAGCTATTACTATAAAATGGTCATAATTTAAAAATGCTTAAAAATAAAATTTTTTCTTTAATCAAAACTGAATGTGGGCGCGCTAAATATGAAATGCTGGCTTCCAAAAAAGGTATATTTAATCGAATAAGACTGTATTGGTTTATCCTATTTGCAACGATTAAAGATTGGAATTTAACAGCTGAGGATTAATCTAAGGATTTAGAATCCTGATTTATTTTTCTTGTTGAACGTAAAACTAAAATAACAATTAAAATTGTTGAAAAGATACTTATTAAGCTCCAAATAAATGAACTTGTATCAGATCTTCCAGAAAGTACTTCGCCAAAACTTGAAACTTTAAGTGCTAAGGAACCTAAGCTGCAATATAAAATTGTGCCAGGTAATATGCCAAACATTCCAATAGTAAAATCACGAACTTTTACATCGCTCAAGCCATAAGTAAAATTAAGTAAGCCAAATGGAAAAAGAGGAGAAAGTCTAGTTAAAAGAATGACTTTCAGGCCCTCGCGTTTAACAGCCTTCTCCATAATTTGAACTTTTGGAAAATTCGAGACCTTGCTTTGAGCCCATTCTTTTAAAAAAGTTCTCCCTAAATAAAAAGTTAGATGAGCTCCAACAAAAGCACCTACAAAAACAACCGAACTTCCAAGCCAGGTTCCATAAAGAAAGCCAGACAACATGGAAAGCCAGGAGCCTGGCAGCAAGCAAGACACCCAAAAAACATAAACCAAAGCAAAACCCAAAATTCCTAAAGGACTGCTTAAAAAAGGAATAAAATTATTGACTAGAGTCTCTATGTTTTGAGTCATAAGTTCTAGATAAATCAATCCAATCCCATTAGACGCTCTTTGACTAGACGGACTTGAGCTTCTGACTCCGTTAAGTTTGCTCTGCACTCTTCAACAACATCTTTGGGAGCTTTATCAACAAAATTCTTATTCGCTAAACGTCCAGAAAGACTTTCAATTTCTTTTTGTGCTTTATTTAAATCTTTTTCTAGCCTAGATCTTAATGAAGCTATATCTATTAATCCTTCAATAGGCAACACTACCTCAAGCTCTCCACTTACGCCTGCTAGAGCTTTCATTGAAGGCAATGACTTTGCTTGCTCTGGAGATAATATCTGTACGTCTTTAGCCTTGGTCAAAACAGCAATATCATTGATTGATGTTGTTAGTGTTTTTTGTAAGACCTCTTTACCAGAAACCAACATGACAGGAACTTTTTGAGAGGGTTTCAACCCAGCAACTGCTCTTAGATTGCGAATCAATCTGATAGATGCAAATAAATCAGAGAAAGAACTTTCTAAATCTAGATTCAAGTCTTGTTCATTTGATTTGGGCCAAGGCTGCAAAGCTAAAAATTGATCCTCATCTAAACCTGTTAATCCATGCCAAAGCTCCTCTGTCAAATGAGGCATTAGAGGATGAAGCATAATCAAGAGATCACTTAGAACTTTGTATAAAACACTTTTCGCTATTTTTCGATCTAATAATTCATCGGAAGAAAGATTTTCTGAATTATTCAATCGACGTTTAATTAATTCTAAATACCAATCACAAAAATCATTCCAAGCAAATTCATATAGTCCCTTAGCGGCCTCTCCTAGAGCATAATTTTCATATCGATTAGCAGTCTCATGATTGACTCGTGCAAGTCTTGATAAAATCCACCTGTCTGATAATTGCAACTTAGAAGAATCGTATGACTCCAAGTTTTCATAATCCTGATCTTCAAGATTAATAAGAGCAAACCTAGTTGCATTCCAAAGCTTATTAGCAAAATTTCTAGATGCCTCAACCGTTGCTGATGTTTGATTTTTACGATCAAAGTCAAGACGTATATCTTGGCCAGCACCTGCAACTTCACGAACAAGAGCAAACCTCAAAGCATCTGTTCCATATCTTTCTATTAGTAATAAAGGATCAATGCCATTTCCAGCACTTTTACTCATCTTTCTGTTCTGTTCATCTCTAACAAGTCCGTGAATATAGACGTCAGCAAATGGCATCCGCTCCGTAAAGACACCAGCCATCATTGTCATCCTTGCTACCCAAAAGAAAATAATGTCAAAGCCAGTAACCAAAGTATTCGTGGGATACCAACGTTGAAAATCAGGATGGGTTTCATCAGGCCAACCTAATGTAGAAAAAGGCCATAATCCGCTGGAAAACCATGTATCTAGCACATCTTCATCTTGCTCAATTTTAACTGAATCTCCATATTTTTCTCGTGCTAATTTCTTCGCTTCATCTTCTGTTCGAGCAACAATGTACGGGGTTTCATTAACAACTTTATTATCTGTTTGACTAATTACAAACCAAGCCGGAATGCGATGTCCCCACCAAAGTTGTCTACTAATACACCAATCTCTTATATCAGTTAACCAATCACGATAAACTTTAGACCATCTATTAGGAATAAATTTAGGTTGTCCTTTCTCAAAAAATTCAGAACAACTAGTAGAAAGAGGATCCATTTTCACAAACCACTGAGTTGACAGCAATGGTTCTACTGGTACTTTCCCTCGGTCAGAGAAAGGCACACTATGTTTATAAGCTTCTATTTTGGTTAAAAGACCAATCTCCTTTAAAGAATCAATAACAGCTTCACGAGCTTCAAAACGATCCAAGCCTTCAAATTGACCTGCATTATGATTCATCGTTCCTTTTTTAGTCATGACTGTTATTTGAGGTAAGTCATGTCTCTGACCTATCTCAAAATCATTAGGATCATGAGCTGGAGTGACTTTGACACATCCAGTTCCAAAATCTTTATCTACATGAGGATCTCCAATAATTGGAATGGTTCTGCCAACTAAAGGCAAAGTAAGTTTCTCCCCTATGAGATCTTTATACCTTTCATCTAATGGGTTCACAGCAACTGCGACATCCCCAAGCATCGTCTCAGGACGTGTAGTCGCTACTTCTAAGTAACTAATTTGTTTCGCACTTGATACAGATGATGTGACTAGGGGATATCGAAAATGCCATAGATGTCCATCTACTTCTTTCATTTCAACTTCTAAATCACTCACAGCCGAACCAGAGGCAGGACACCAATTCACTAAATATTCT
>QCND01000004.1 GCA_003213355.1 Prochlorococcus sp. AG-424-E20 | reverse complement strand
GCTTGCTCATCATGTACAACAAATGAAAGATTTGTTGAGCCTTCCTCTTGAACAACGCTCTCCCCGTGAGAAACACAAAATAAAAATGGGTAAACGAGCAAGAGATCGCATGATGGCTGCAAATCTTAGACTTGTTGTAAGTGTTGCAAAAAAATATCAAAACCAAGGTCTCGAATTACTCGATTTAGTTCAAGAAGGTGCCATTGGATTAGAAAGAGCTGTTGATAAATTTGATCCTGCAATGGGTTATAAATTCTCAACCTATGCTTACTGGTGGATAAGACAAGGGATGACTCGTGCCATAGATAACAGTGCTAGAACTATTCGACTGCCAATACATATCAGCGAAAAACTTTCAAAAATGCGCCGTATATCGCGTGAATTATCTCATCGATTTGGTAGGCAACCAAATCGACTCGAGTTGGCAAACGCGATGGGAATTGAACCTCAAGATCTGGAAGATCTAGTGTCTCAAAGCGCGCCATGTGCCTCTCTTGATGCTCATGCAAGAGGAGAAGAAGATCGTAGTACCCTTGGAGAACTAATTCCAGACCCAAATTCTGATGAGCCCATGGAAGGGATGGATAGAAGCATTCAAAAAGAACACCTAGGAGGCTGGTTATCTCAATTAAATGAAAGAGAGCAAAAAATCATGAGACTTCGCTTTGGCCTTGATGGAGAAGAGCCACTTACTCTTGCTGAAATTGGAAGACAAATAAATGTTTCTAGAGAGCGTGTAAGACAACTTGAGGCTAAAGCAATTTTAAAATTGAGGGTAATGACTACTCATCAAAACGCTGCCTAAACATTGCCCATTCAAATAGCTGTTTTTGTTATTGCTTTATGGATAATTATAATTTTATTGATTGCATTTTTATGTAAGAGATATTTTCCTAAACAAGAGGAGTTAAGTAGAAAAATTATTCATATAGGAACAGGGCCCGTAATTCTTTTAGCTTGGTTATTTAATATTCCTAAAAATATAGCTTTCTTATCTGCATTGTTTATCACCGTAGCCTTAGGTATTAATTATCAATATCGTTTATTACCTGCCATTGAAGATATCGAGAGAAAAAGTTTTGGAACAATTGCATATGGCATCAGTATCACACTTTTACTTCTACTATTCTGGCCTAGCTACGCATCATCTATTTCCATAGGAGTTCTATCAATGGCTTTTGGTGATGGATTAGCAGGTTTAATCGGAAGATCTATTAACTCTCCAAAATGGTCAATACTGGGTCAAACAAAATCAATTGTTGGAACATTAACAATGGCGTCAGTAGTAGCCATAACTACTTCAATTATCTCTGCAACTAATAATTTAGGCATACAACCACTAGAAATTTTAGGTATATCACTCATAGCAACTTTTTTAGAACAAATAAGTCCTTGGGGAATTGACAATCTAACTGTTCCTATTGGAGTAACTTGTATTGGAATATGGTTAGTAAGAATATAAACAACTAACTACATTTATTTGACCGATTCAGCTAGTTCTTCTAATAAAATTTCAGTTGTAGAAAAGTTTATGCATGCATCCGTAACACTTTGCCCATAGGTAAGTTTTGACAAATCTGAATTTAATTTCTGATTACCCTCAACAAGATGACTTTCTATCATTACGCCCATTACATTCTTTGATCCACCTTTTATCTGTGATGCTACATCTCTTAAAACTTCTGATTGTCTACGAAAATCTTTATTGGAATTACCATGACTACAATCAACCATAACTTTTCCAGGCATCCTAAATTGTTCTAATTCATCAGCAATTAAATTAATTGCATCGAGATGGTAATTGGTACCATTCTTACCACCTCTTAAAACAAGATGACCATTTGGATTACCTGTAGTACTCACTATTGAAGCGTGACCATCGTTATTAATTCCTAAAAAATGATGAGGTTTTGAAGCCGCTTGCATTGCATTAATCGCTATCGTGGCTGTCCCATCAGTACCATTCTTATAACCAACCGGCATTGATAATCCAGACGCCATTTCACGATGGGTCTGACTCTCTGTCGTTCTTGCACCAATAGCAGTCCAACTAATTAAATCAGCAATATACTGAGGCACAACTGGATCAAGTAATTCAGTTGCAGCAGGCATTCCTGCTTTGGCTAAATCAAGTAATAGTCCTCTTGCCTTTCTTAAACCAGTATTAATATCGTAAGAATTATCAAGATGAGGATCATTAATAAGTCCTTTCCAACCAACAGTTGTGCGTGGTTTCTCAAAATAAACACGCATAACAATCTCAAGCTTTTGACTATATCTTTCCCTCAATGGGGCTAAACGATTTGCATATTCAATAGCAGCATCAACATCATGAACCGAACACGGTCCAACAATCACCAAAATTCTTGGATCATTACCATGAAGAATTGATTGAATCTTGTTTCGAGTAGTAGAGACAACTCCAGAGGCTGCCTTATCTAAAGGCAAATCTCTATGAATTAATGCTGGTGACATTAATGGACGAGTCTCGACCACATGGAGGTCAGAGGTGCTATCCACCATTGAAAAATATGATGAGGTGGACATTTAAAGCGTGATCATAGATATAAGATTAGAGAAGTATCAGTCATAGGGGGGTAATAAGTTGCATTATCTGAATGTTTGTTCAAGAAACATGCGGTTGTAAACAATGAAAACCAAAGGCTCTCACTCAAATACATTCTCTGTTGAGATTTAAAAAATGCTAAAAGATTACTTATCACATGTTGCAGAAAGAGAAGCGTTGGGGATCCCTCCACTTCCTTTAGATGCAAAACAGACTCAAGTTTTAACTGAGTTATTAGAAAAACCAGATCAAAATGTCGATCAAAACTTCTTAATTGATCTTCTTGTTAATCGAATTCCTCCCGGAGTTGATCAAGCCTCTTATGTCAAAGCGACTTGGCTTAGCTCAATTGCTCAAGAAGAATCAAAAAGTCCGTTAGTAAATCCTCTAAAAGCAACTGAGCTTTTGGGTACAATGATTGGCGGATATAATGTAGGAGCCTTAATTGAAATACTAAAATCTAATAATAAAGAATTAGCAACTTCAGCCTGTCAAGCTTTAAGTAATACTCTTTTAGTGTATGACGCTTTAAACGACATTTTAGAATTAGCAAAAACTAATATTTATGCAAAAAAAGTTATCAATAGCTGGTCCAATGGAGAATGGTTCACCAATAAACAACCCTTAGCTCAAGAAATAACAGTAACAGTATTTAAAGTTGAAGGAGAAACAAATACAGACGACCTCTCTCCAGCAACTCATGCCACAACAAGACCTGATATTCCTTTACATGCTCTAGCGATGCTAGAGACTCGAGATCCAAATGGTTTAAGCACTATTAAAGAATTAAAAAAGAAAGGATATCCAATCGCATATGTTGGCGATGTCGTTGGAACAGGAAGCTCTAGAAAGTCAGCAATTAACTCAGTCCTATGGCATACAGGACAAGACATACCTTACGTGCCAAATAAAAGAGGGAGTGGGGTTGTAATGGGAGGCAAAATTGCTCCTATTTTCTTTAATACTGCTGAAGATTCAGGTGCACTTCCAATTGAATGCGATGTAAGCAATCTCAAAACAGGTGATGTAATTACTATTTTTCCATACAAAGGAGAAGTGAGAAGAAAGAAAAATGAGACAAACAGTGGAGAACTTCTATCAAAATTTGACTTAAAACCACAAACTATTACTGATGAAGTAAGAGCAGGTGGGCGAATTCCTTTAATGATTGGAAGAGCTTTGACAGACAAAGTTAGAACCAAATTAAAACTTCCTCCCTCTACTCTTTTTGTTCGTCCTGGTCAGCCACCTGCATCAAAGTATGGGTTTACACAAGCTCAAAAAATGGTTGGAAAAGCTTGCGGTTTAGAAGGCGTTCTCCCTGGTGCAAGTTGTGAGCCAATAATGACAACAGTTGGTAGTCAAGACACTACTGGTCCGATGACTAGAGATGAAATGAAAGAATTAGCGTGTTTAGGATTTTCTGCTGATTTAGTTATGCAGAGTTTCTGTCATACAGCAGCATATCCCAAGCCTGTTGATATCAAAACTCAAAAAGAACTCCCTGATTTTTTTGCTGAAAGAGGAGGAATAGCATTAAAACCCGGTGATGGAATTATTCACAGCTGGCTAAACAGGATGCTTTTGCCAGACACTGTCGGGACAGGTGGCGATAGTCATACACGATTCCCGTTGGGCATCTCATTTCCAGGAGGTTCTGGAGTGGTGGCATTTGCGGCAGCCATTGGTTCCATGCCTTTAGATATGCCGGAGTCAGTTCTTGTTCGTTTTACAGGGTCTTTACAAACTGGCGTCACTTTAAGAGATGTAGTTAATGCCATTCCGTGGATGGCCATACAACAAGGTCTTCTGACTGTCGCAAAAGCAAACAAAGTTAATGTGTTCAATGGAAAGATATTAGAAATTGAAGGTCTACCAAACCTAAAATTAGAGCAAGCTTTTGAGTTGACTGATGCAAGTGCAGAAAGATCTTGTGCTGGATGTACTATTCAACTCTCCGAATCAACAATCAGTGAATATTTAAAAAGCAATATTGTTTTACTGAAAAATATGATTGCTAGGGGATATAAAGACGCACGAACAATAAGTAGAAGAATTAAAGAAATGGAAGATTGGTTAAAAAAACCAAATTTACTATCAGCCGACACAAATGCTCAATACTCAAAAACCATCGAAATAGACTTGAATGAACTCAAAGAACCTGTTTTAGCTTGTCCTAATGATCCTGATAACGTCAAACTTTTAAGCGAAGTCGCAGGCACTCCTATTCAAGAGGTTTTTATTGGTTCGTGTATGACTAATATTGGTCATTATCGAGCCGCTGCAAAAATTCTCGAAGGAGAGGGCAAGATATCCGCACGATTATGGGTATGTCCGCCAACGCGAATGGACGAAGAAATTTTGAAAAAAGAAGGGTATTACGAGATGTTTGAAAAAGCTGGTAGCCGAATGGAAATGCCTGGTTGTTCTCTATGCATGGGCAATCAAGCTCGTGTCGAAGATAATTCAACTGTTTTCTCAACAAGTACAAGAAATTTCAACAACAGATTAGGGAATGGAGCTCAAGTGTTCTTAGGAAGTGCAGAATTAGCTGCTGTTTGCGCTTTGTTAGGTCACATCCCTACAACTGATGAATATCTTGCAATAGCTTCCAAAAAAGTTTCACCAATAACTGACGAAATCTACAGATACTTAAACTTTAATGAAATTCCAAACTTTATCGAAGATGGTCGTGTAATAACAAAAGAAGAAGAGGCCTCTATTTTGCAAACCTAAATTTAGTTAAATGATCAAAAGTAAAAGTCAAAATCCGATACAAAAAAAATCAACTCAAAGCATAAAAAGACTTCTTGAGAGGAAATGGCTAAATGTAATTCTTGCTCTCATACTTACAGGTTTAGGAGCAGCATTAACGGGAATATTATTTAAAACTGGAATTCATGCATTAGAAGATTATCGATCAAATTTTCTTGAATCTATGCCTAGGTGGATAGTTTTACCAATACTAGGCGCATTGGGAGGTTTGATTTCTGGGTCGCTCATTCAAAATTTTGCCCCTGCAGCAAAAGGAGCGGGCGTAAGTCACATCATTGCTTTCCTTCGCCATAAGCCAGTCCCCATGGGATTAAGAGTTGGAATAGTAAAACTGTTTGCTGGAATTATTGCTATTGGAAGTGGATTTCCGCTAGGCCCAGAAGGTCCAGCAGTACAAATGGGAGGATCTGTTGCCTGGAAAATGGCAAAATGGCTAAAAGCCCCTATTTCGTTTCGCAGAGTCATAGTTGCAGCAGGCGGAGGAGCTGGAATTGCAGCAATTTTCAGTGCACCTCTTGGAGGCTTTATCTATGCAATTGAAGAACTGCTAAATTCAGCCAGACCAGTAGTCCTCTTACTAGTAGTAGTAACAACTTTCTGGGCTGATAGTTGCGCTGATATTTTGCAAGCGATTGGACTAGATCAAAAAGCGGGTGGATTTGTTAATAATTTAGGCTTTCAATTAGAGCGAGCATACACACCAGTAATCAAATTCTTTCCAATAGATTTTTTATACCTAATATTTTTGGGAATTATATTAGGATTATTAGCAGAAATGTATTGCCGATATGTTTTAAAAATGCAAGTTCTAGGAAATAAATGGTTTAAAAATAAAACCATTGAAAGAATGAGTTTATCGGGTTTATTGCTTGGTACTATGTATTCAATCATTCCGGAAAATTTTCACAATATCGAAGGATTACAAAAAATTATTGTTAATGAAAATAGCAGCTTCACACTTGCAATAAGTATATTTTTTGTTTTATTCTTTGCCTCTGGCCTTGCAGCTGCTTCTGGCGCACCAGGTGGTTTATTCTATCCAATGCTTACCTTGGGCGGAGCGATAGGATTAGCAAGTGGAATTGGAGTAGAAACAATAACTGGCCATGTTCCAACAACCTATATTTTCGCAGGAATGGGGGGATTCGTCGCTGGATGCTCAAGAACCCCTTTAACAGCTATGTTTTTAGCCTTCGCATTAACTAAAAATCTTTTAATACTAAAGCCGCTCTTAATTACATGTATAGCAAGCTTTTTAACTACCAGAATATTTAATGAGCACTCAATTTATGAAAGGCAAATTACAATTGAAGAGGGAGAATTAACATAATTCTTTATTAAATTTTTTTGACGAATTACTGTAGCTCGTAGAATTATAGATCATACATCTAAGACCTATTAATAATATCCAACCTAAGATATTTATCCTGCTATCAAATAGAGGAATATCTGTTGCATGAAAACAAATAAGAATTAAAGTAGAAGTCCACCAAGCTCGATCTACTATTATATTTTTTGTAAAATTTATATTATTAAATATTCTCTTGAAGAAAGAGATTAATAATAAGCTAAACACAAATATATTAATTAAACAAGAGACTATTATGCCATGACTAATTGCTAATTCTAAAGGCAAATTATGAGAGTGGCCATGCGATAACCCTGTCCTTAAAGGATAAATCATTGAAAAAGCTGCTGCTCCCCAACCCAACCATGGTTTTTCAAGAATTAAGGTAAATGCTATTTTCCATTGGCCAATACGTGTTGCTTCAAAAGGTCTAGTATCAACAAATTGCATATCATTTAGTCTCATCCAAATAGATTCAGGAACAATACTTCGTGCAAATTGTTGAATCCCAACATCAAAAAATGGTAAAACCGCAATAATCACCGGAAGAAAGCAAATAAGCATTAAAGGAATTAACCAACTCCATGATGCTGACCCAAAAACTAATGGTAAGGCTAAAAAAATTGCACCCCATGCGTTTCGAGAGTTAGTCAAAATCATTGCTGAAACAAAAGCAATTAAAAGAGCACATGGAATAGCACGGTTTCTTCCAAAAATAAAAGGATGGAAAACGGACGCCAAACAGAATGGCCATACGCCCGATAACCATGCGGCAGCAATATTCGCGTAATCGAACAACCCAGACAATCTGCCTAACGGCTCTCCTCCAGGAGAAATAAACCAAATTATTAAACCATCAAAAATCTGCCAAGGCCCCTCCCATCCAAGCCATAACTGACCAAAGCCTGTTATTAAAACAGGAAGACTTCCGAATACAAGCCAAGAAGCACATTTTTTTCTTCTTTCCGGAGTTAGCAAATATGGTTGCAAGCCCCAAAAACACAAGAAAAATGGCAACCAATTAAAAAGACCAAGCCAAGCTAGCCAGCCGGTATGAGAGCGAATTGAACCAATTATCATCAAAAAAGTTACAAACACTAGCGGATAATTCCAATATTCCCTCCAATAGAGATCTCTTCTTTGCAGACCTCCTTCAAAAAGAGCTACAAACAAAAATAGACAAGAAATTAACACACTGGACGGCAAAAAAAATACACCTAACTGAAAAGAAGTCCAGCCAACATTGTCTAAAAAATTATTTTTTAAATTTAGGAAATAAGCATTACTAATCATGTAAATACAGCCGTTCTACCTCTATAAACAATAACTTGTCTTTTTAAATGCAATCTTAAAGCTCTTGCTAAAGCGACTCGTTCCAAATCTCTACCCTTTCTTATTAGGTCTGATACTTCATCACGATGACTCACGTTAGATATAGTCTGTTCAATTATGGGACCAGCATCAAGATCCTTAGTGACATAATGGGCTGTTGCACCAATTAATTTTACTCCTCTATCCCAAGCTTGATGATATGGTTGAGCCCCTTTAAAAGCAGGAAGGAAAGAATGATGAATATTAATGAGATCGGGAAACTTCTCTAAAAATGAACTACTTAAAATTTGCATATATTTAGCCAAAACGCCTAAATCAATGTTGTACTCATTTAGTAAATCTAAAATTTTACTTTCGGAATCTGCTTTATTATTGTTATCTACTTCTATAAGCTTAAAAGGAATAGAAAAACTTGAGCAAATTTCCTCTAAATCTGAATGATTTGAGATAACTAAAGGTACATTCATACATAATTCGCCTGCCTTAACTCTCCATAAAAGATCAACTAAACAATGGCTCTGCTTACTAACAAAAATTGCGACATTAGGAAAATCATCAGAAAAGCTCAACACCGCTTTTCCATTCAGTCTTCGCTCAAGTAAATTTACCTCAGAGGTAATTTCGTCTTTATCAAGCAAAAATCCATCTAAATCCCATTCAATGCGACTTAGAAACAGTTTTGCATCTACATCTGTATGGTGATCAGCATGTCTAATATTGCCATTTTTACTTGCTACCCAACTTGCCAAATCACTTACAAGTCCTAGCTTATCAGGACAAATGAACTGCAAAATAACTGTTTTGATGCTCACTATAGCTATATCCTTAAACTATTCTCTTTTTTAGACCACACATTGAAAATTAACAAGCAAATTTCATAGTATCTGTGCAAATGAATAGCCAAAAAACAAAAAAAAAACACACCGAAATCTCAATTGTTGGCGGTGGGATAGCAGGAATTACAACTGCCTTTCACTTAGGGAAAAAAGGTTATCAAGTAAATTTAATCGACCCAAATTTAAATTCAGAAATAAATAGTTTAAATCCAAAAAATGGAACACAAGCTAGTTTGGGTGTTCTCATGGGGAATATCTACAAAAGATCAAAAGGAAGAGCTTTTTTACTAAGAAATAGAAGCATGAAATTATGGAAAGAATGGCTTACTCAAATAAAGCATTATGAGACAGATTTTATTCTTGAAAAACCATTAATTAAATTAGCAAGTTCAGAGAAAGAGTATCAATCAATGATTGAATTAAGTCATAATAAAAAAAAATATGGAATTGAACTTTTAGATAAAAATTCTTTAGATTTCTGGAATTCTATATTTGAGACAACATTAATAGGAGGATTAATATCTCATGAAGATGGTCGATTAACTCCGATAAAATTAATCAAGTCATTAATGCGAAGTCTTGATCAAATCAAGATAAATAAAATCGATAAAAGTGTTATTAGAATAAATAAAAATAATAATTTAAACGATAAAAGCTGGACTATCAATCTTGAAAATAATCAATCTATTAATCAAGATTACATTGTCATTTGCTCTGCATTAAATACTCAAAATTTATTAAAACCCTTAGGTCATGAAATACTTTTAGAACCAATATTAGGACAAGTTATTGAATTAGAATTAAAAAAAGAAATTTCAAATTGGAAAAAATGGCCTGCAATATTAAATTATCAGTCTATAAACTTTATACACCATAATCCCAATCGCATACTTATAGGAGCAACTGTCGAAAGAGGAACTAAACCAAGCCAATTAGATAAACAAAAAATGTTAAACCTGAGAAATAATGCTCCAAAATGGATGACCAATGCAAAAATCAGCCATGAGTGGAGCGGAATAAGAGCTAGACCAATTAATGAACCTGCTCCCTTATTAAAACAATTAGAACCCGGTCTATTAATTAATACAGGTCACTACAGGAATGGTGTTTTATTAGCTCCTGCTTGTGCCGAATGGATTGGACTTCAAATTGAGAGTCAATAAATATTAATTAATCTATTTATTTTGTTTCTGTAAAGTCAGCATCAATAACATCATCTCCATCCACTTTACTGTCATTATTAGAATCTGCAGCAGCTTGAGAAGCGTCATTTGCTTGTTGATATACAGAAGCTCCTAAAGAATACAATTCTTGTTGTAGCTCCTCAACTAGCGTCTTCATGCTTTCATAATCATCTTTTTCGGTTGCTTCTTTTAACTTTACGCGTTTCTCTTCAACTTTCGCTTTTGCTGCTTCATCAACTTTATCGCCAAGCTCACTGATTTGTTTTTCAGCCTGATAAACAAGTGTTTCAGCTTGATTTTTAATATCGATTTTTTCTCGCTTTTCTTTATCAGCAGAAGCATTCATTTCTGCGTCTTTAACCATTTTATCAACTTCGTTATCCGACAAAGTGGAGGCTCCCGTAATAGAAATACTTTGCTCTTTACCACTTCCTTTATCTTTTGCATTAACACTAAGAATTCCATTAGCATCAATATCAAAAGTTACTTCAATTTGCGGTACACCCCGAGGAGCAGGAGGAATTCCATCTAAACGAAAGGTTCCTAGACTTTTATTATCAGAAGCCATCTCACGTTCCCCTTGTAAGACGTGAATTTCTACATTGGTTTGACCATCAACTGCAGTTGAATAAGTTTCAGCTTTTTTAGTGGGAACAGTAGTATTTCTTGAAATCATTTTTGTCATCACCCCACCCAAAGTTTCAACCCCAAGTGACAATGGAGTTACATCAAGTAGCAAAATATCTTTAACTTCTCCGGCCAGAACTCCACCTTGAATAGCTGCTCCAACCGCTACTACTTCATCTGGATTAACTGTTTGATTTGGATCCTTAGTAGTTACTCTTTTTACTAACTCTTTAACAGCTGGCATTCGGGTAGAGCCTCCAACCATGACAATTTCATCTATTTCACCAGTAGATAATTTTGCGTCTTTCAAGGCTTGCTCTACGGGGACCCTACAGCGATCAATAAGGTTTGATGCCAATTCCTCAAATTTTCCTCTTGTGAGAGTCAAATCAAGATGCTTGGGCCCTTCAGGCGTAGCAGTTATAAATGGAAGATTTATTTCGCTTTGAGTAGCGTTTGATAATTCTATTTTTGCTTTTTCAGCTGCTTCAGTTAAACGTTGAAGTGCTTGCTTATCTTGGCGTAAATCAATGCCTTCATTACCTTTGAAAGTGGAAGCCAAATGATCAACAATTACTCTATCGAAGTCATCACCACCCAAATGAGTATCTCCAGAAGTAGAGAGAACTTCGAAAACTCCATCTCCTACTTCTAAAACAGAGACATCAAAGGTGCCTCCACCCAGATCGAAAACTAAAATTCTTTCATTACTCTTTTTATCTAAACCATATGCTAAAGCAGCAGCAGTTGGCTCATTAATAATTCTAAGAACTTCTAAGCCTGCAATCTTTCCAGCATCTTTAGTTGCTTGTCTTTGTGAATCATTGAAGTAAGCAGGGACAGTAATAACTGCTTGAGTAACTGTTTCACCTAAATATTTGCCTGCATCATCAGAAAGTTTTCTTAAAACTTGAGCACTAACTTCTTCAGGAGAAAACTGCTTGTCAAGTATTGGGCACTTTATTTTGACGTTGGACCCTGCTTTTTCAACTCCATAACTAACTTCCTTGGATTCCTCATTTACTTCATCAACTCTACGACCAACAAACCTCTTTGAAGAATAAAAAGTATTTTCTGGATTCATCACCGCTTGGCGCTTAGCAATTTGACCAACTAATTGATCTTGATTTTTTGTATAAGCAACGACAGATGGAGTTGTTCTAAATCCTTCAGCATTTGCTATTACTGTAGGCTTACCACCCTCCATAACTGCAACACAACTATTTGTAGTTCCTAGATCGATTCCGACAACCTTCCCCATGGGTGATTAGCTCCTAATTTATTCTTTAAGACACATCCTCCTCAGTTAATCCTATTTGAGGCGAGGCGTGGTTCCCGAACAGTCTCTTAGCAAATTTGAATCAACATCATTAAAAATGAGTACTATCACTGGAAAAACTAATCTGGTAGGACTTCTTGGACAACCAGTAAATCATTCACTTTCCCCAATTATGCACAATGCCGCATATAAAGAAATGGGACTTGACTGGTGTTATGTTGCAATGCCTTGCGACAGTAAAGATTTAGAGAGAGTAACAAAAGCATTAAGGTTTTTAAATTTCAAAGGCTTAAATATAACTATTCCCCATAAGCAAAGCGTATTAAAGGCTTGCAATAAATTAACTGAAATTGCAAATGAAATCCAAGCAGTTAACACACTTATACCTGAAAAAAATAATCAATGGATAGGTGCTAATACTGATGTTCAGGGATTCTTGACACCATTAAAAGATCATAATTTAAAGAATAAAAATGTGGTTGTAATAGGTTGTGGAGGCAGCGCTAGAGCAGTAGTAATGGGGTTAAGCAGTTTAGATATTAAAAAACTTACAATAATTGGTAGAAACGAAAGTACATTAAATATTTTTGTAAAAAGCACGATTAATTTATTATCAAGAAGAGGTATATCAATTGAAAGTATTAATTATAAAAAATTAAATGTTTCACCTTACATAGAAGAAGCGGATTTAATTATCAATACAACTCCAATAGGAATGAATAACATTAATACTAAACAAGAAAATGTTCCTCTTGGTCATGAAATATGGGCATGTCTATCTAATAAAACTATTTTATACGATTTGATTTATACTCCAAAACCAACAAAATGGTTAGAAATTGGACACCAAAAAAATTGTTTTACCATCGACGGCTTGGATATGCTTGTCGAACAAGGAGCTTTTTCAATAAGACTTTGGAGTGGTTTTCATGACGTGCCCAATGAAATAATGAAATCATCTGCAGAAAAACATTTAATGGTTTAATCTAAAAGAAATATAAATGGTTATGCCATCACTAGGAGCGAGAATATTAGGAGTTGTTCTCTATATGATTCCATGGTCTGATTCTCTTATTTTTGGCAATCATTTATATATAAAATATCCTTTTATTCAAATCATTCAAATACCTGCAATTCCTATAATTTTAATTGAAAGATCAATACCATTTGGAAGTTTATTGTTATTTCTAGCGATCTTTTTTGGACTCGTAAGAAATAGTAAAGTTTCATATTTTTTACGTTTTAATGCACTTCAATCCTTGTTAATCAATATTGGGATAATCATAGTTAGCTTTATTTTTGAAATTATTTTTAGTCCTTTTTCAAACTCATTAATTATTAGAACCCTGTCGAGCTCTATATTAATAGGTCTTTTCTTAATGATTGTTTATTCTGTTTGGTCTTGCACACAAGGAAAAGAGCCTAATCTGGCCGGTATAAGCCAAGCAGCAAAAATGCAATTGTGAAAGTTACCACTTCAGTATAAGATTAATATTCCGCCGCTCTTAATGAGCCCTTCAGTCCTAGTCGGAAACCTAATTCATGTCTGAACAACCTTATTACGAAACCATGTACATTCTTCGTCCGGATATACCGGAAGAAGAAGTTGATAGCCATTTAAAAAAATATAGTGAGATTCTTGAGAAGTCCGAAACTGAAGTATTAGACAGTCAAATGAGAGGCAAAAGAAGACTTGCCTATCCCATTGCAAAACATAAAGAGGGAATATATGTGCAATTAAGTCACAAAGGCAACGGACAACAAGTTGCAATTTTAGAGAGAGCAATGAGGTTAAGTGAGGACGTTATTCGTTACATCACAGTTAAACAAGATGGTCCTTTGCCAACTCCAAAACCTACTTCTAAAGAAGACGAATCAGAAAAGGAAGAAGTAAAACCTACTGAAGAAACAACTCAATCACCTGCCAAAGACGAGAAGCAAGAAGAATCTAAAGAATAAAAGTAAAAGCCAAATAAAATAAAAATTCTTTATTACTTGTTTACCCAAGACCAAATTCGACTAGGCAATCCCCATACATATATAAATCCTTCAGCGGATTTGTGATTGAACTTATCCTCACTTCCATAAGTAGACATATCTGAAATATACAAACTATTTTCTCTTGACTTGCGACCAATGACATCGACATTACCCTTAAAAAGCCTAACTCTGACTGTTCCATTCACTTGTTTTTGGGAATGATTAATAAATCCATCCAAAGCTTCTTTTAAAGGACTAAACCAAAAACCTTTGTAAACCA
The DNA here is from genome assembly GCA_003213355.1 of Prochlorococcus sp. AG-424-E20. GTDB lineage: Bacteria > Cyanobacteriota > Cyanobacteriia > PCC-6307 > Cyanobiaceae > Prochlorococcus_B. The sequence continues at coordinate 30,651 of QCND01000004.1, read as the reverse complement.
AGTCTGCCCATTGTCGTTCCAGCCTAGATTTAGTATCTAATAAGTCAGCTGGTAAAGTTAAACTCTCTATTTCCTGATGAGCTTTAATTAATAAAAGCAATCCTGGAGTTTCATAAATTTCTCGACTTTTAATTCCTACTACTCTGTCTTCAATAATATCCAAACGTCCAAAACCATGCTTTCCTGCAAGGCTATTAGCTTTTTTGATGAGGGATACTGGCTCCATTGCTTCTCCATTCATTGCAACTGGATCACCATTTTCAAACAAAATATCTACAATCTCCGGCTCGTTTGGTGAATCAGCAATAGAGGAAGTGATGCCAAAAACTTCTTCTGATGGCATCTCAAATGGATCTTCAAGAGGACCGGCTTCAATACTTCTCCCCAAAAGATTCAAATCAATCGAGTAAGGATTTTTTTTACTTACAGGAGGAACTATTCCATATCTTTCTCCATAGGCAATTGTTTCTTCGCGGCTCATACCCCATTCCCGTGCTGGAGTAAGCAATTTCAAATCAGGAGCTAAAGCTCCAATTGTCACATCAAAACGAACTTGATCGTTCCCTTTGCCCGTACATCCGTGAGCGACTCCATCAGCATTTAGTTTCCTTGCAATTTCAACAAGATTTTTGGCAATTAATGGTCTAGCTAATGCCGTTGAAAGAGGATATTTACCTTGATATAAAGCATTCGATCTAATTGCTGGAAAAGCAAAATCTTCTACAAAAGGCTTTACCAAATTGCCAATAAGTGATTCTGAGGCTCCTGCTGAAATAGCCTTTTTTTTGATTTGATCAAGCTCATCACCTTGACCAAGATCTGCTGCAAAAGCAATGACATGCTCGACTCCATACTCCTTCTTCAGGTAAGGAATACAAACGCTAGTATCAACTCCTCCTGAATAAGCCAAAACAACTTTTTTAGCCTTTCCCATATGGTTCTCTCCTGTAAGGAAATTCAATTCTCCTTAGTAAATATAGAGAACTATTGGACGATATTTCTGATTTAGATGCTCAATCCTGATTCAAATATTTCCAAAGTCTAAAAATTGAAGAATAATTTACAAATCATTCCCATGGCTGTTTAATAGAATTTCCTGACTGGCGGCTTTCAGTTAAAAATCCTATAAGCCACACAGCAACAAAAGCTAAAGAAGTTAACCCAAAAAAAATAAGTACATAAATTAACCAAGCATCAATATTATGACCAAAAATTAATAAGTCTTGGATATCATTATTAGTAGTGAAAAGAAAATAAAGATGTGAAAGCTTAAAAATCACTTGAAAATCATAATTCACTTGAAGAGTTTAAAGAAAAAGATCTCTTAAACAAAAAATAGATTAAAAGAAGAAGAGAAGGAGCAAAAACCATAAACCACACTAAAAAATGGTTTATATGAAAGGGATGTGGATGACCAATGCCTGCTGCGCGAAGAGAAATACTTACTAAGAGAGCTATCAACCAAGTCAAAGACAACAATATCAGCTTTGAAGTCAGCATAAAGATTAGAAAATTAATCCATAATGCATTATGTTAATTGATCGACCATAATATTGATATGAGCGATCTAGAAAAAATCAATTTATCCGATTTAGACGGTATTAACCCCGCACTAACTCGTTATGGGAGACAAGAACCTGCTCCTGTTCTTCCACTAAGAGAAGAACCTGATTTATTATCTTGGCTAGAAGCAAGTGGAAGATTAGTCTCTGATCAAGATTCAAATGATCAAGAAATAAGTACAATTGAAGAAGAAGAACTCTCAGCTTTAATGGGAGAAAAAGAAGATTACAAGGCAGAAGAAGAACCAACCGATGAAGAATGGGAAGATTAATTTACTAGCTTAAATTTTGGAAAAATCTAAAAAGCTTTTAGATAACAAAAAAGTATCATTTTATAATAGTATTAATAATCATATATTAGTTTTATTTGGATTAGTAACAATTACTTGTGTCTTTTCTGATTTTTATTTTAAAACTAGTAATTTAACCATTCCGTTTATAATCACAACGCTTGTATCATCAATTGTTACTTTCATAGGTATACCTCAATTAAAAAAGATTAAGATTAAACAAATCATTAGACAAGAAGGTCCCAAAAATCATTTTATTAAGCAAGGTACTCCAACAATGGGTGGGATATTTTTTATCCCTATTGGGATAATAATAAGCAACATTATATATTTTAATAAGGATAATTACGATATTATTTTGACATTAAGCTTTGTTATTATATTTTTTATGTTTATTGGTTTTATAGATGATTTACTTAGCTTAAAAAAAAGATTGAATACTGGTTTGAGCTCTAACCAAAAAATACTTTTACAATCTTTTATCAGTCTTATTTTTATTATTGTTTGTGCATCAAATAATTTTATACCTCAAAATATTTTAATAGCTAATAAAATTGTTAATATAGGAAATCTAATTTATCCTTTAGGAATATTTGTATTATTAGCTGAAAGTAATTCAACTAATCTAACGGATGGTTTAGATGGTTTATTGAGTGGCTGTAGTGTATTAATTTTCACAGGACTAGCTATTACGATTTTAATTGAAAATCCAAATAATGATTTTACACTCGCGCCTCTTTGCATAGCAATGGCCGGAGCTTGTATGGGATTTCTTTTTCTAAACAAATATCCAGCAAAATTATTTATGGGAGATTCAGGTTCACTAGCTATAGGCGCATGCCTTGGTGGCATTGCTTTAATATCAAATCAACTTTGGTCTATTTTAATTATGGGTGGAATACTTGCCGCAGAATCTATTTCAGTAATAATGCAAGTAAGTTTTTTTAAAATTTCTAAGCGATTAAAAGGAAAAGGTCATAAATTATTTTTAATGACTCCGTTACATCACCATTTTGAACTTAAAGGGAACAATGAGAGTTTAATTGTCAGTAGCTTTTGGATAGTGACTTTATTCTTAGTCATAATAAATCTAATTTTTTCATTAAGTCCTAATAGTTTAAATTGAAAAGATGACCTATTTTACCTGGAAAGAAGAAGGATTAACTAAAGACTGTGAAACTTTAGATTCTATGGCCGCTCGATTTGAAGAATCTGCAAGGCTTATGAGACAAATGTCAGCAGAGGGTTTTAAAGTAGAGAAAAAAAATAAACAGCAAATAATCACCCATATCGATTCAAAAATTTTTAATGATTGGGGCTTTGTTAGTGAAGAGCCTCCATATCAACAACTTACATTGATACTTGAAGAAGAAATATAAAATTTACTTTTTTATTTTCAAAAGATACATACTTACAAACCATACAAATAATAATATTTAATGACCTTTAAAAAATCGAAAATACTTTAAGCCATCTAAAACACCATCTTGAGAATCAGAAAAGAAAACTCTTTGCTGAGATCTCAAGCCATCTAATGACGCATCATGATCAAATGGGATAACACTGGTGGTCAATCCCCTTATTAACTCAGCATCACCTTGTTGACTTGCTACTACGAGAACTTTCTCTAAAGATAACCCCCATCGTAATGCCAAGTGTCTAATAGCTTCTGATCGTGATGCTCTCAAAGGAACAACATCTAAATACCAATGACATTTTAGGTGAGGAGAAGCGGCGACTCCAGCCTGCCTAAGTCTTTTTCGTACTAGAGGTAAAATCCTATCACTATGTTCTTTTAATAAATAACTAACCTTATAAGGAGCTTGGTGGTCAGGTGATTGAAGCTCTAAGTAATCTTTTAAATCAAACAATACCTTTTCTATACCTTTACGATTCCAATCAACAGATATTGAATCTTGCCAAAAAATATCTGATTGATTTTCATCAGAATAATAAATTTCAGTCCCAGCTTGACATACCCATACAGCAGGTTTAGGTAGTTGCATTTCTGCATATCTATGACGAGCAGCTTTAATTGATCGTCCAGTTAAAATTCCCATTTGAATATTTCTATTCAATAAATGATTTTTTAACTCCTCTCTAAATTTTGATAAGCATTTTGATTGCTCAAGGTAATTATCTAAATCAACAAATATTAGTTTTTGAGGTATGGGAGTCGTTTTTTTAATATTTCCAAGTGTCCAGTCTCGAGGTGCAAGAAATCTGAGACGCTTCTGCATCAATGCAATGTAATTACAAACATGAGCATCCCAACTAAAATGCCTGCTTACTCCCTCAACTCCATTGTTACTCCAAGTTTTCCATAAAGAAGGGTTTGAACCAGCTGTCTCTAAACCATCTCTAAACGCTTCTAAATCAGTTACATCTATAAGTAAACCATTTTCGCAACGAGAAAGAATATCCCTTGGGCCTCCATCATCAGTAGTAACCGTAGGCAAACCTGACGCAGCAGCTTCAAGCAATGTTAAGCCAAATGGCTCAGTTAAGGCAGGGTTTACAAATAGTCCGCTTCTATTTGCAGCCCAACGATAAATTGATGGGATTTGCTCTCTTTTATGCTGTTTTGGATAAGCAACTTTTCCATATAAATTATATTTATCGACCAATTCAAAAACTTGCTGGAATACTTCTCTTTGCTGTTTCTCAAGCTGACGAGAATCTTCTCGACAACCTAAAATTAAAACAAGGTTATGTCTTTGCTGCAAAATTGAAGAACGTCCAAAAGTCTCAATTAACGCAGGAATATTTTTTCTTCTTACTGCTCTTGATATAGCTAAGAGCGGTGGAAGATTTAAATCTCTCAGAAAAGGTTTAAAAAGTTTGTTTAATTCTTTTTCCTCTTCCTTTGAATTAAAATCTGTTGAGTGAAAACGATGTAAATCGACACCAGGTGGAATTATTTCGATGTTTTTTGCACTAAATCGTCCATAACGAGCATACTGTTCATCAGATTCCTGCTTTGTGCTTGTGATAAGTAAATTTGAATGTGCTAGGGCTAATTCCTCTGCATCAATTCTTTTACTAATTGAATAAGTTTGCTCTATCTGATCATGATCAATTCCAGCAGCCAATAATCTTCTCAGTTTTTCTCGACCTAATGAATGGCCAGTAAAAACTAATGGTAATCCTAATCTTCGACTTACCAATGCTCCTACGTAACCAGCATCGGCATAATGCGCATGGATCCAATCTGGAAATTTAACTTCTTTCTGCAATCTTTGAACTATTTGATCAGCTAAATCATCTAAATAAGGCCATAACAATTCCTTCCTCACATAACGCTTAGGACCGAAAGGTAATCGAATAATTTCCGCACAACTTGATATCTTTTCAACAGGATTTGAATAATCAGAAGATACTCTTCTATCATTAATTAATCTGGTAATTAGTTCAACTTTTTCAACTTCTGGTCTTGATGCAAGTCCTTTTACTAATTCTAAAACGTATAATGTTTGTCCTCCAGTGTCGGAATCCCTACCCAACTCAAGATCATGTGAACGGATTAAACCATGCAAATTTAAATGTAAAAGCCTTAATCCCAAGTAACACCCGTAATGAGAGATTTTGAATTAATAATTGATTTTTTGGTCATTAAATCTAAAGAAAGGATAAAAAAAATATTATAATAATAAATTTTTTTAATACTGTCTCTATCACTTGATTTTTAGGGTTTTAAAAATTAGTAAAAGGAAAATTTATCGCAATGATTAAGAAATATGTACAAAAATCAAAAATTAAGATTCTCTAGAAGGGTGAATTTCTAAAACTTTTTTTAAATAACCACCTGTATGACTATTTTTATTTGTTGCCACTTCTTCAGGAGTTCCCATAGCAATAATCTCACCTCCTCGATTACCTCCTTCAGGACCCATATCAATAATCCAATCTGAACATCTAATAACATCCAAATTATGCTCAATAACAATAATTGAGTTACCTTTATCTACCAATCTCTGTATGACATCCATTAATTTATGGACATCATAAAAACTTAAACCAGTTGTAGGTTCGTCAATTAAATAAAGCGTTTTACCAGTAGCTCGCCGTGATAATTCAGTTGCAAGTTTTACTCTTTGAGCTTCTCCTCCAGATAATGTTGGAGCCGGTTGACCAAGCTTAATGTATCCAAGACCAACATCTAAAAGCGTCCTTAATCGATCTGCAGCTTGAGGTATAGCAGAAAAAACATCAACTGCTTGTTCAACAGTCATTTCTAATACATCGGAAATAGAATAGTTTTTATATTTAACTTGTAATGTTTCTCGATTAAAACGAGCTCCTTTGCATACATCACATTGAACATAAACATCAGGAAGAAAATTCATCTCAATTACATTTACACCTTGGCCACGACAAGCTTCACATCTGCCGCCTTTAACATTAAAACTGAATTGGCCTGCTTGATATCCTCTCGCTTTTGCCTCAACAGAAGTAGCGAATAGTTGGCGTATAGGATCAAATGCACCTGTATAAGTAGCCGTATTAGATCGAGGAGTTCTACCAATTGGAGATTGATCAATAATAATAACTTTATCAATTGATTTAATACCTTTTAGTTCTTTTAATCCTTTTGGAAAAGGAACTTTCAACCCTAGAGAATGATTTAAGGCAGGATGAAGTAATTCATTTATTAAAGTACTTTTACCACTTCCACTAACTCCTGTAACGGCAACTAGTCTACCTAATGGAAAATCAACTGAAACATTTTTTAGATTATTTTTATCGCAGTCAATCAAACGCAATTTTCTTTGTACTGAGTCTCTTCTACTAGAAGGAGTAGGAATAGAAGATCGCCCGCTAAGATAAGCACCAGTTAATGATTCTTTCGCAGTCAACAAACTATCTAAAGATCCTTCTGCAATAATTTTACCTCCATGCACACCGGCACCAGGACCTATATCTACTAAATGATCAGCTGCTCTTATTGTATCTTCATCATGTTCTACTACAACCAAGGTATTGCCTAGGTCACGTAGTTTTTTTAATGTAGATAATAATCTATCATTATCTCTTTGATGTAGTCCAATACTAGGTTCATCTAACACATAAAGAACTCCTGTTAAGCCTGCACCTATTTGCGTAGCGAGTCGTATTCTTTGAGCTTCGCCCCCAGACAAGGTCATTGCTGGCCTATCAAGAGTTAAATAATCAAGTCCTACATCCAACAAAAATTGAAGACGTAATCGAATTTCCTTTAAAACTAGTTCCCCAATCTTTTTTTGCTTATTAGAAAGTAAGTTCTTTGAGTTTTTAGATGTGTCAAGACCCATTAAATCCTCAACATGCTCAAGAGTGGTAGAAACACTTGAAGATGTGAGATCAGTTATTGAAAAAGGCCCAAGTTTTACAGCAAGAGCTTCAGGACGTAATCTTTTGCCATGACAGCTAGCACAAGGGACTAATTCAAGATATTTTTCTAACTTTTGGCGAACCGCTTCACCGTTTGCGTCCTGTAACTGTCTTTCTAAAATAGGTAAAATACCTTCAAAAGGTCTTTTAAATCCAGAATCTTGTTTATATCTACTATCAACCTTTATTAAAATAGGTTCTTTACTACCATTTAACAAAATATTTTTTTGCTCTTCTTTTAACTCTTTCCAAGGAGTCTTTATCTCAAAACCAAATGCCTCTCCAACTGAAAACAATAATGAGAAATAATATGAATTATCTTTATCACTCCATGGTGCAACAGCCGCATAAACAGGTAGTGAGGGATCAGGTATAACTCGCTCGCAAGTAAATTTTTTCAAATGACCAAGACCATGGCAATCAGGACATGCTCCATATGGACTATTAAATGAAAATAATCTTGGAGATAATTCTTCAATTACCGCCCCATGAACTGGACAAGCGAAATTTTCAGAAAATAATCTTTCTCTATCAATACCTTTGGGAAGTTCTTCATTCTTTTTAGGTACTACTTCGACTATTGCCAGACCATCTCCCCTTTTCAAAGTAGTACTTAGTGAATCAGTTAATCTCTCTTCGATACCCTCTCTGGCGATCAATCTATCAACTACTACCTCGATAGAATGAACTTGATTTTTATCTAATTCAATATTATCTGCCAATTCTCTAACTTCTTTGTTAATTCTTACGCGAGCAAACCCTTCAGCAGCAAGGCCAGACAATAGTTTTGAATGTGTCCCTTTTTTTCCTCTAACAACTGGTGCAAGTAATTGATATCGAGTTCCTTCTGGAAGAGTCTTAATTTGATCAACCATCTCATCAATACTTTGAGGCTTAATAGGCCTAGAGCACTCAGGGCAATGAGGTTCACCCGCTCTTCCAAAAAGCAAACGAAAATAGTCTTGTATTTCCGTAACCGTTCCAACTGTTGAGCGAGGATTATGACTTGTTGATTTTTGATCAATAGAAATTGCTGGAGATAAACCTTCGATTGAATCAACATCTGGTTTATCAACCTGTCCTAAAAATTGTCTGGCATAAGCAGACAAACTCTCAACATATCGCCTTTGCCCTTCAGCAAAAATAGTATCAAACGCTAAAGAACTTTTACCACTTCCACTAACACCTGTAAAAACGACCAATTTATTTCTTGGTATGGATAAATCAACGTTCTTTAAATTGTGTTGTCTTGCACCACGAATAGTTATGACTTCTTCCCTAGAAGAACCAATATTTAATGTCTTATTTTTTGAATTAGATTTTGAACTTCCCATTAGGGAAAAACTTTAATAGTTAATTGTATAAAAAAATATGCTCATCATGCAGCTTTGTGTTCCAGCAAGCTCGCCGCATAAGCATTCGCTTCTACGATTTCTCCACCAGCCAAGAGAGCCAACTCCCTCTGTCTATCAGCCCTTTCCCTCAAATTAATAACAATAGACTTTGTATAACCAGAGATAACACTCTTTTTTAAAGTAAAATGATTATCAGCATATGCTGCAATTAAAGGTTGATGAGTCACGCAAAACACTTGACGATGATTAGACAACTCACAAAGCAAATTTGCTACATAACTGCTAACTGATCCACTTACGCCTGAATCAATTTCATCAAAAATCAACAGATTAGATTGATCATATGTAGAAAAGATTGCCTTTATAGCAAGCAGAACCCTAGATTTCTCTCCACCCGAGGCTGTTTCTGAAAGAGGTCCCAAAGGAATACCTGGGTTTGCTGAAAACATAAAATTAACTTTGTCTATCCCATTTATTGTTGGTTCACTTTGTTCAAAAATCACTTTAAAACGAACATTAGGAATCCCTAACTTCTTCAAACTCCTAATCAGTTTATCCTCGAGTTGCAGGGCAATCGCTTTTCTTCTATTCGACAAATCTTTATTGGATTTATCTCTTATAATTCTCTTTTTATTTTCAACAGAAGAAAGCTCATTAATGTTATTAGAACTATCCTGCAGAGATAAAGAATTGATTAATTCGTTTTTATATCGAATAAGAGCTGGTATATTTCTTTGATATTTTTTTTGATAGAATTTAAGAGTAGATAATCTTACTTGCAAATTATTTAAAAAAGATGGATCAATATCTAATGTTTTTTCGTAATCATTAATTTCATAAATTAAGTCATTAAGATTATTAGTTATTGTATAAAAACTCTCAAAAATAGGTTCTAAAGAAGAATCAATTTGAGACAAGCTTTTTAATTCGTTAATACAAAAATCAGCATGGTCTAAAATAGATGGATACTCGTCTAGGCTTTCACTTAAACGAGTTAATAATGATTTAACTCCTTCTTTTAATCTTAGAAGATTTGATAAACGATTCTGATCAATTTCTAACTTGCTTTGTTCATTTGGATCTTCTAATTCTAATTTATCTAAATCTTGGTATATATATTGCATTTCCTCAAACTCTTTTTGGGAATCATTAATTCTAACTCTCGCTTGCTCTAGTCTAAGATTAGAGTCATTCCATATATTCCAATCTTGCTTTACTTTGCTAAGCGATTCCTTAGTTTTCTTTAGTCCTAAAGAATCTAATAGCCTTAATTGATGCAAAGAATCATTTAGAATATATGTATCACCTTGTAAAGTAAAATCAACCAAAAGTGATCTCAATTCAGATATTTGATCTCTATTAACTAACACGCCATTAATTCTAAATCTAGATTTATATTTATTATCTTTTAAACGCCACTCCCTTGTAACAATTAGTTCTTCATCAACATCAAATTCTTGATTATTTAGCCAATCTTTTGTGGTTTGCAGTACAGAAAAGATCCCCTCAATTGATGAAAAAGAAGAGTTTTCAGCCACCAAACTATTATCTAGAGAAGTTTTTTTACTAGCTAATAAAGCGTTTAACGTATCAACAAATATTGATTTTCCCGAGCCAGTTTGCCCCGTAAAAGCAGTAAATCCCTTATCAAAGTCAATCTCTAAGTTGCCAAATAGAGCTATATTTTTAAAACGAAGACTGTTTAGCATAACTCAAAGCAACGAAAAAAACGCAAACTAAGCGTAAAATGGATTAGAAGGGAAGTAGAACATTGCCATACTAAAATGGCCGAAGAATTAAGCGATTTCATTGAAGCCTCAGGTCTACTTTCGTATGACCCAGTGGCTATTGACTCAATCTACAAAAAAAATCCAATTCGTCTACTTCGAAGACTTTGGCAGACGCTTTTACCAATTGGATTATTTTTAATTGGTGTTGGATGGGAAAAGTTAATTGGCTCATTAGAAAAAGATGAGAGAAAAACTTTTAGAGCCAAAGAATTTACAAAACTCCTTGTGGATTTAGGACCAGCATTCATAAAAGCTGGACAAGCACTCTCGACTAGGCCAGACATTATTCCACCCAAGGTTTTAGAAGAATTAGCGCAACTTCAAGATCAGCTGCCAGGTTTTGAAAGTAAACTTGCAATGGCATGCATTGAAAAAGATTTAGAAGATAAAATAGAAAACATATTTCAAGAGATAGATAAAGACCCTATTTCAGCAGCATCTTTAGGACAAGTACATAAGGCGAAACTCAAAGGTGGTGAAAAAGTTGCTGTTAAAATTCAAAGACCAGGATTAAGAGAACAAATCACTTTAGATTTATACATAGTAAGAAATATAGCAATATGGTTTAAAAACAATATTGGAATTATTAGAAGTGATCTAGTTGCATTAATAGACGAACTAGGTAAAAGAATTTTTGAAGAAATGGATTATATTAATGAAGCGAACAATGCTGAAAAATTTAAAAATCTCCATAGCGGAAATAACAAAATTGCAGTTCCAAAAATTTATAGAAAGGCTACAAGTAGAAGAGTACTTACAATGGAATGGATCGATGGCACAAAATTAACAGATATAGAAGCTGTTAAAAATTTAGGAATTGATCCAAATGAAATGATTGAAATAGGAGTAAGTTGCAGTCTTCAACAACTTATTGAGCATGGTTTCTTTCACGCCGATCCACATCCTGGAAATATCTTAGCAATGGAAGATGGACGATTATGCTATTTAGATTTTGGAATGATGAGTCATATTACACAACAATCTAGGGTTGGATTAATTAGAGCAGTTGTTCATCTTGTCAACAAAAGATTTGATAAACTTTCTAATGATTTTGTTCAACTAGGATTTTTATCTGAAGAAGTTGATTTAACTCCCATAGCACCTGCATTTGAAAGTGTTTTTACAAAGGCTTTGGAAATAGGCGTAAACAAAATGGACTTTAAAGCTGTAACAGATGATATGTCTGGAATTATGTATAAGTTTCCTTTTAAATTGCCACCATATTACGCACTAATAATTAGATCTTTAATTACTTTAGAAGGAATAGCACTTAGTGTTGACCCTAATTTTAAAATACTAGGAGCTGCATATCCTTATTTCGCAAGAAGACTAATGGAAGATGAAAATCCAGAATTAAGAAATAGTTTAAAAGAAATGCTATTTGATGAAAATAGTCTTAAATTAGAGAGATTAGATGATCTTCTAACAAGCGCTACAAAAGAAAAACAACTAGATGGTGAAAAAATATTAGATCAAACAATTGATTTTCTATTTTCGAAAAAAGGCCTTGTTCTTAGAAATGAATTAATAAATATTTTAGCTTCAAAAATTGACTCTATTGGATGGAAAACCGTAATCAAAATAAATAAAAAGTTACCTTCAAAAATTCGTTCAAGAACTATAGAAAAATCATCTAAAATTAATAACAAGCAGATTTTAAACTTGTCTCCAATAAGAGAAATGTTTAAAATTTCGAAAATGAAATCTGGTTTTAAAAGAAAAATATTTTTTAAGAAATTGCCAAAGATCTTAGTAACTAAAGATACCTATCGAATGGGTTTAGGGTTGATGAAAAAAACTTCAGAAAAAGGAATAATTAGGTTGGTTAAAGTTGCAGCTGGGGTAAGGCAATAAATGAAATTTAAATATAAATGTATTTTATTTTTGATATTTTTTTTCAATCAAAGTGCTAAAGGTGCAGAAAACATTTTTCTTTATAAGGGGACATTTAGTAGAAGCATTAAAATAGAAGAGTTATCTAAATTTAAATTAACAAAAAAGCCAAGCAATAAATTAAAAAATTTACTAAAGATTACTGGCCAAAAAGAAAAAAATCTACATCAAATCCTATCTACAGAAATAGATTTTCCAATAAAAACAAGTAGCAAATTAATGAACAGCAGAATAGGAGAAGTTTTTTTGAGCAGGTTATCTAAAATAATTTATCCTAATAAAATATCTAACACAAAATTAAGTACTAAAGCTATGAGGTCTGGACTTTTAATAAGTTCTTTTAATAACAATCAAAAAATTAATCTAATAGATTTTTTGAAAGCGTATCCAAATAAAAATATTGCTTTTGATCTAAACGCATTAAGTAAAACCCTTAAAAAAGTAGACTCATTAAAAGAGTTAATCAAATTCTACTCAGATTCTCCCTTTAAAAAACTGAAAGATGGAAGGTCTAGCACTTAGATTGTTTGCAATTGATTAGCTAGGTAGTGTCATTTTCTAAGAAATTAAAACAACTTTTCACTTCTACCCCCAAAAAAAACAATTGGGATGGACTAATAGAAACATACAAACCCTGGTTACCAGTAAATAATAAAACACCCATCATTACTTTAAAAGAAGGTGCAACTCCTCTTATCGAAGTCAAGTCCATTTCTAATCGAATTGGAAAAGGAGTAAAAGTTTATGTCAAATATGACGGTTTAAATCCAACTGGATCTTTTAAAGACAGAGGAATGACTATGGCAATCAGTAAAGCTAAAGAAGCTGGTTGTGAAGCTGTCATTTGCGCAAGCACAGGTAATACTTCAGCTTCTGCAGCTGCTTATGCAAGCAAAGGAGGAATGAAATCTTTTGTTATTATTCCAGATGGATATGTAGCTCAAGGCAAACTAGCTCAAGCTTTAGTTTATGGAGCTGAAGTATTAGCTATTAAAGGAAATTTTGATAAAGCATTAGATATTGTTAGAGAACTATCTGATAAATATCCAATTACATTAGTTAACTCGGTAAATCCTTACAGGTTACAAGGACAAAAAACAGCAGCCTTTGAAATAATAGAGAATCTTGGAAATGCTCCTGATTGGTTATGCATTCCAATGGGAAATGCAGGAAACATAAGTGCTTACTGGATGGGCTTCCAAGAATTTTTTCACGCTGGAAAGTCGAAACATCTTCCAAGAATGATGGGTTTTCAAGCAAGTGGTTCTGCGCCTTTGGTTGAAGGTAAAAGTATCAGCAACCCAGAGACCATTGCTACTGCAATAAGAATTGGTAATCCTGTTAATAAAGAAAAAGCTATTTTAGTAAAAGAATCAAGCAATGGTAAATTTTCTTCCGTATCAGATTCAGAAATAATCAACGCATACAAAATTCTTGGTAAGGAAGAGGGGATTTTTTGTGAGCCTGCAAGCGCAGCTTCTGTCGCTGGTTTACTGAAAATTAAAGATGATGTTCCAAAGAATTCAACTATTGTTTGTGTCCTAACTGGGAATGGTCTAAAAGATCCTGATTGCGCAATTAAGAATAATGATTCAATCTTTCATACGGGAATAGAACCAGAGCTAAGTTCAATAACAAAAATAATGGGCTTTTAAAAACATTCAAATAGCCAAAAAAAAAACTGTCTGTTAGTTTCGATCGATCTGTGTTCTTTTTACTGAGGAAAACCTGTTAAAACTCATCAATAATTAATCTTTTTTTTTCCACAAGGGATGAAATCAGTGGATAATAATATTTTTATCCTCCTTTTTAAAAACTTCTCCACAGACAAAATTTCAAAAAAAACAGTTGAATACTATCTTTTTTCGATTACCCACAGAAACCACAGGAACTACTACTACTAATTCAATTTCATATAAGAAATAAAGAAGTTGAATAGAAGTAAAAAGTTTTGTTTTTTTTAACGGTATTGCTTTCTAGAAATAGCTATGAAATTCTTATATCAATGGTTTTTTTGAAATAACAGGATGAAATTAAATTGCTCTCAGTCTGAATTAAATACTGCACTTCAATTGGTTAGCAGAGCTGTTTCTAACCGACCGACGCACCCTGTATTAGCTAATGTTTTGCTTGCTGCAGATGAGGTCACTGGAAAACTTCGTTTGACTGGTTTTGATTTAAGTTTAGGAATACAAACTTCAATATCTGCTTCCATAGAAAGTAGTGGTGCTATAACTTTACCTGCAAAGTTGTTTGGTGAAATTGTTTCGAAATTATCTAACGATTCACCCTTAATTTTGACATCAGATGAAACTAGTCAACAAGTTGAGTTAACTAGTAAAAGTGGAACTTATCAAGTAAGAGGAATGCTTTCTGATGATTTTCCTGATTTACCTTTAGTAGAGAGCGGTACTTCATTGAATTTGAATCCATTATTATTATCTAATGCAATTAAATCAACATTATTTGCAAGTAGTACAGATGACGCTAAACAATTACTTACCGGTGTTAATCTCACCTTTGACGGTTATGGTATTGAATCTGCAGCTACTGATGGACATAGATTAGCTGTTCTTAATTTAAATAATATATTATTTAATTCAAAAGAGATAGATAGTTCAACGAATTTTGAAAAATTTTCTATTACATTACCTTCTAAATCTTTAAGAGAAGTGGAAAAATTTTTAAGTACTTGTGATATTAGTAAGCCAATTAATTTTTTTATTGATAAAGGACAAGTAGTTTTCATTTCTGTTGATGATATTATAACTATAAGAGCTTTAGAAGGATCTTATCCAAATTATTCGCAATTATTACCTGATACTTTTGAAAATGAATTAGAATTTGATCGGAAAGAATTTATATCTTCATTAGAAAGAATAGCTGTTTTAGCCGATCAGCATAATAATGTTATAAAAGTAACGACTGATAGCTCTGCTAATTTAATCAAAATTAGCACAGACGCCCAAGATATTGGAACAGGTTATGAGTCTTTACCTGTCTCTTATAAGGGTGAATCATTTCAAATAGCATTTAATGTTAGATATCTCTTAGATGGACTTAAAGTCATTGATTCAAACTTGATTAAATTAAGTTGTAATTCTCCTACTACACCTGCAGTTTTCTCACCTATTAATAGTGACGTTAATTTCACTTATCTAGTAATGCCCATACAAATAAGAAATTAATTTTGTCTGTCTCTAAAAAACTATTACTTAGTGATTTATTAAAACATAGCGTTCGTTGTGAAGCTGGGATTGATCATGGTCGAGTTATTAGTCCATGGATGCATCCACCTGTTCATAGAATATTAGGATTCATAACTCGTCCTTCTAATTTTAAACTTGAAAGAAAGGTGTGGAGATTAGATCAATTAAAAGGAATAAATGAACAAGAAGTGTACGTAAAAGGGTCTTGTTCAGTTTCTGACGAACAAACATTAGATCGTTTCCCTACTTTAATGAATGCAAATGTTTTTAATAGAATTGGTGAAAAAATCGGTCTAATAGCTGATTTTCTTTTTGAGCCAATGAAAGGAAATATACAATATTATTTAGTTAGTAGATCTAATCCCTTAATTCCAGGAACTAGCAGATGGCTTTTACCTATTTCTCAAATTACTGATAAACAGCCAGGTTCTATCTCTTGCGATATTGATACATTTGAAGACTTACCAATACAGAAAGCTAGTTTAAAAGAAGAATTTCTTAGTAAGAGTAGAAAATGGAAAACTCAATTTCAAGATTTAACTTTTAACGCTTCTGATAAGCTTGAGGGGTGGATTGATGATCAAATTCATGAAGGTGGTAACGATTCTTTTGGTGATTCTTATGAAAATATGAATGAGGATGCTTCATATGATGACTGGATAGACAATTTAGATATAGATAGTTCTGATGAATTTAATAGAATGAAAAAACGAAAGAAAAATACAAATTATACTAATGATAGAGATCTTGATCCCTGGATTTAATAAATGACAGTGTCTTTTGAAAATAATGATGTTAACCAATTCATCAATTCATTAAAATTTTTTGTCGAATATGATGTTGTGTCAGCTCTTGAGCAAGAAGGGTTAAAACAATCTGATTATGTAGAAATTTGTAGAAGACTCAATCGAGCGCCAAACAGAAATGAATTAGGAATGTTTGGTGTTATGTGGTCTGAACATTGTTGCTATCGAAACTCTCGTCCTTTACTGAAAAACTTTCCTACAACGGGTAGTCGAATCCTTGTAGGACCTGGAGAAAATGCAGGCGTAGTTGATATTGGTTTAGGTCAAAAATTAGTGTTTAAAATTGAAAGTCATAACCATCCATCAGCTGTCGAGCCGTTTCAAGGAGCAGCAACTGGTGTAGGTGGAATTCTTAGAGATATTTTTACTATGGGAGCTAGGCCAATAGCCCTTTTGAATGCTTTAAGATTTGGTCCGTTAGATGACGAAAAAAATATTAGTTTATTGGAAGGTGTAGTTGCAGGTATTTCTCACTATGGAAATTGTGTAGGCGTTCCTACTATTGGAGGAGAAGTGGGGTTTGATGGTAGTTACACAGGTAACCCCTTAGTTAATGCAATGGCTTTGGGTTTGATGGAAACAGAAGAAATAGTTTGTTCAGGTGCAAGTGGAATAGATTTTCCAGTTCTTTATGTAGGAAATACAACTGGCAGAGATGGTATGGGAGGAGCAAGCTTTGCTAGTTCTGAACTCTCTAAAACTTCAATAGATGATCGACCTGCCGTTCAGGTTGGTGATCCTTTTCTGGAAAAAGGATTAATAGAAGCTTGTTTAGAGGCCTTTAAAACAGGTCATGTAATTGCTGCACAGGATATGGGAGCGGCGGGCTTGACTTGTAGTTGTTCTGAAATGGCGTCAAAAGGTGAGGTAGGCATTGAATTGAATCTTGATCTTGTTCCTGCGAGAGAAAAGGGAATGACTGCATATGAGTTTTTGTTGTCGGAATCACAAGAACGAATGCTGTTTGTTGTGAAACCTGGTTCAGAAGAAGAACTGAGACAATTATTTATAAGATGGGGATTGTATGTTGAAGTTGTTGGAAAAGTTTTAAAAGAAAAAGTTGTTAGAGTGGTTCATAAAGGTGAAGTTGTAGCAAATCTGCCCGCATCTGCGCTTGCTGATGACACGCCTATAGAAGAACATGTATTAATAAATTCAATACCTGAATATTTGCAAGAACATTGGAAATGGACGGAAGATTCATTACCTAAAACTTCAAATGATGGAATTATTAATATAAAAAATAATTTATTTATTAGTTGGAATAATGTTCTATTAGATTTATTAAGCACGCCTTCAATAGCTTCAAAAAATTGGATTTATAAGCAATATGACTATCAAGTGCAATCTAATACAGTTGTTTCTCCTGGCGAAGCTGATGCTGCTGTTATTAGGATTCGTTCTCAAAATGAGTTTCTAACCAAGCAAAAAAAAGAGAGAGGAATAGCATCAGTCGTAGATTGTAATGATAGATGGGTTTATTTAGATCCTAAAAGAGGAAGTATGTCCGCTGTTGTAGAAGCGGCTAGGAATTTAAGTTCTGTGGGAGCGGAACCTATAGCAATTACAAATAATTTAAATTTTTCCTCTCCAGATAAAGCAGTTGGTTTTTGGCAATTATCAATGTCATGTGAAGGGATAACTAAAGCTTGTTTAGCATTGAATACTCCAGTTACCGGAGGAAATGTGTCATTATATAATGATACTAAATTGCCAGATAATACCGTTATACCAATACATCCAACGCCAGTAATTGGTATGGTTGGATTAATAGAAGATATTAATAATATTTGTAAAAAATCTTGGGTTAAAGCTGAAGATCAAATATGGATGCTTGGAATACCTTTGGAAAATAATACAAATCAAGATCAAAGAATTTCACTATCTGCTTCATCTTTTTTAGAGTATATTCATGGATTGAAAACAGGAAGACCTCCAGAAATAGACTTAAATTTAGAAAAACAAGTTCATGCATTTTTAAGAGAAATAATAAAAAAAGGTATTGTTAACTCTGCTCATGATTTAGGCGATGGTGGTCTGGCAGTAGCCATAGCTGAGTGTTGTATTTCTTCTGGCTATGGAGCAAATATTATGCTCCCTCCTAGTGAATCAAGATTAGATAGACTTTTATTTGCTGAAGGAGGAGCAAGAGTTTTAGTTAGTTGTTCAAGTGATCAAAGCTTAGAATTAAAGAAATATTATGAAAATATTTCCTCAGAAGAATGTAATCTTTTTTCAATATCTCATTTAGGTAGTGTAAATAATCAAAAAAAACTATTAGTCTCTCAATCGAATAATACAATTATAGATGTTAATATTCTAGACTTGAAAGATATATACAAAGAAACCATTTATAAAAAAATTACTAAATAAAATCATTTATGATTTATAATTTTAAAATTAAATTTAGTTTACTAAACCTAGGAATATAATTATGTGTGGAATTGTAGGTGTTGTTTCAACTGATCAATGTAATCAACAAATTTACGATAGTTTGCTATTGCTTCAGCATAGAGGTCAAGATTCCACGGGTATAGCAACAATGGATGGCAGTGTTTTTCATATTAATAAATCTAAAGGTCAAGTCAAAGAAGCTTATAGAACTAGAGATATGAGAGCTTTGATTGGAAGATCAGGATTGGGACATGTACGTTATGCTACTAAAGGTGCTGCTCATAGAGAAGAAGAAGCACAACCTTTTTATGTAAATGCTCCTTACGGAATTATTCTTGTTCATAATGGAAACTTAACTAATACAAGAGAACTAGAAAAAGAACTTTTTAAAGTTGATAAAAGACATACAAATACATCGAGCGATACTGAAATGTTATTAAATGTTTTGGCAACAGAATTAAATAGTGAAATAAAAGGTAAAGATGTAGGTCCAGACGATTTTTTTAATGCTGTTAAAAGACTTCACTCGAGAGTAGAGGGATCCTATGCTTCAATCGCTTTAATAGCCGGTCATGGTCTTTTAGCTTTTAGAGATCCTTTTGGAATTCGTCCTTTAGTTATTGGTAGAAGGGTAAAAGAAAATAACAAACCTGAATGGGTAATAGCTAGTGAATCACTAGTTATTGAAAATAATGATTATGTAATTGTTAGAGATGTTGAGCCAGGCGAGGCGATATTTATAAGTTCAGATGGTGAGTTTTTTTCTAAACAATGCTCAGATAATCCTCAATTATTTCCCTGTTCATTTGAATATGTTTATTTAGCTAGACCTGACTCAATAATGAACGGTATATCTGTTTATGAGTCAAGGTTAAGAATGGGAGATTTATTAGCAGAAACTATAAAAAAGCAAATTTCTCTTGGTGATATAGATGTTGTAATGCCAATTCCTGATTCTTCTAGGCCTGCTGCAATGCAGGTAGCAAGACAGTTAGGGATTGAATATAGGGAGGGTTTTTTCAAGAATCGTTATGTTGGTAGAACATTTATAATGCCCGGTCAATCTCTAAGAAAACGTTCAGTGCGTCAGAAGTTAAATGCAATGAGTACTGAATTTAAGAATAAAAATGTATTGATAGTTGATGATTCAGTGGTTAGAGGAACGACATCTCAGCAAATAGTTCAAATGGCAAGAAGTGCAGGGGCGAATAAAGTTACTTTTACATCTGCTGCCCCACCAATTAGATATCCACATGTTTATGGAATTAATATGCCAAGTAGGAATGAATTGATTGCTTATAATAGAGATATAAATCAAATAGAAAATAATTTATTTATTGATAAAATGATTTATCAAGAGGTAGATGACCTTACTCAGGCTATTACGCAAGATTCTAAAATTAAGGAATTAGATTTATCTTGCTTCACAGGTAATTATGTTACTGGAACAGTTACTGATGAATATTTAACTTGGGTTGAACAAACATCTTTGTCTTAATCTTTTTCTGGTAATTTCATTGAAATAGTAGATTTTAAAAACTCATTATTGTTTAATTCTATATTTAATCTATTCTCTTTTTTATATGAACTATTATCAATTTGATTGGTTTGTAATTTTTGATATCTATCCTTATCAGTTTTGATATAGATGTGTTTATTATTTATGAAACAATCAATTACTCTTTCTTTAATTGTTTTATTATCTTTAAAATGTATTCCCATTGTTCCTAATGCTCCTTTTTTGGATATAGTTATTTCTTTTGTGGAAAATTTTACGAAAGAACCTTTATTAGTTATTAAAATTAAATCTTTATTTTGTTTTTCTTGAAAACTGAAAGCTTTAACTATATTTTCACTAGGGAATAACTTTATTATATTTGTTCCTTGAGCTAATTTTCCCATAAATGGAAAATTATCTTCTGTTATTTTAATTTTAATAATTCTGCCAATATCACTCACTATATACAAATAGCTTTTCTCTTTACAAAGAATGCATGACCTAAGCTTTACACTGTCTTTTAATTTTAAAATTGTTGCTGATCTATTAGAAATATCGCTAATCTCATTGATAGAAATTCTTTTAAATTTTCCATCAGTACTTAGTAAGCCTAAACTTATATCTTTTATTTTTGTTAGTGGAATAAGATTAATTATTTTATCATTTTCTAAACCTGCTGGTAAAAATTGTTTTAGAGGCCCGGGCTTTTGTCCCGCAAATTCCCACTTAAGAAGACCTATCTTACCTTCTTGACTGATGGCTAATATTTTAGGTTCATCTTTAATTGGCCATATTAGCTTTGCAGGCAGAATATCTTTTCTTTCTTGATCACTTTCTTTCAACTTTAATTTTTTTATTGTTAGTGAAGGAATTATTTTTATTTCATTATTTGATTGAATAACGATTTCAGAATCCGTTGATAATTCTTTTAATGCATTTATTCTTTGAAGTTCTTTATTTGGTCTTTGATTTGCCATTCTTTCAGCAATAAGTGCATCTCCACCTTCTATTAATTTTGTTCTTCTTTTACTGCCAAATTTTTTTTTAAGTTCTTTTAATTCTTTAACCATAACTTTCATTAACTTTTCTCTGTTGTTAATTATTAATTCGAGTTCTGCTCTTTTATTTTTTAAATCATTTATTTCATTCTTTAGTGAATCTTTTTCAAGACTTGTAATTTTCTTTAACGGCATAGCAAGAATTCCATCTGCTTGCCTCTCATTAATCTTTAAGCTAATAATTAAATTACTTTTTGCTTCAGCTGTATCTTTTGATTTTTCAATCAAATCAATTATTTTTCTTAAATTATTTATGGCTTGGATTAGAGCCTCAACTATTTCTTGTCTATTCTTAATATTTTTTAGTAAATAATTACTCCTTAGTAAAATAGTATTTTCTCTAAACTCTAAAAAATTATTTAATAATTTTCTTAATGTAAGTTGCACTGGTTGGCCATTTACTAATGCAAGTAAAATGGCACCAAAATTGCTTTGCAAAGCAGTTTTTTGATATAGAAAATCCAGAATTTTTTTTGGATCAGAATCTCTTTTAACTTCAACAAGAATTCGCATTCCATCTCTATCACTTTCATCTCTGATATCAGCTATTCCAGAAACTTTTCCATTATTTACAAGGTCAGCTAATTTTTCAATCCAGCCAGCTTTATTTAATTGATATGGAAGTTCTGAAATAATAATTCCACTTCTTTTGTGTTTACCTTTTCCAGGATTAATTTCTTCAATGTGAGCTATTCCTCTCATGGTTATACTTCCTCTCCCTTTCTTGTAAGTTTCTTTTATACCGTTACTTACCAATATCTCCCCTCCCGTCGGGAAGTCTGGCCCAGGAATTAGTTCTAATAATTTTTCTTCGTTTAGTGAGGGGTTTTTTATTATTGCTATTAATGCCTCTACCACTTCGTTCAAATTATGTGGAGGAATGCTTGTTGCCATTCCAACAGCGATCCCTGTACTTCCATTTAAGATGAGGAAAGGTAATTGAGCTGGTAAAACATCTGGTTCTTGTTGTGAGCCATCAAAATTTGGTGAAAAATCAACTGTTTCTTGATCTATTTCACTTAAAATTGCATCGTTAGATATTGGTGCTAGTCGAGTTTCTGTATATCTCATTGCAGCAGGAGGATCATCATCAATAGATCCAAAGTTTCCGTGGCCATCAAGAATTGGGTATCTTGAATTAAATATTTGAACTTGTCTTACAAGCGCATCGTAGACAGCTTGATCTCCATGTGGATGATATTTACCAAGAACATCTCCTACAACACGAGCACATTTCCTGTAAGGCCTTTCGGGCGTAAGTCCTAGCTCGTGCATTGCAAAAAGAATTCTTCTTTGCACTGGCTTCAATCCATCTCTCGCGTCTGGCAATGCTCTCCCAACGATTACGCTCATTGCGTACTCGAGATAAGAACGCTGCATTTCTTGATGCAACGATATAGGTTTTAGGCGTTCCTTGGCCATCTTGGAGTATGAAAGAGGCCTAAATTTCTTTATTTAGGTTACTAACTAATTTGTTAAAAACCAGTTTTTTGTTAAACATTAACTCATTGAGTTTTTTCTCTAGCTTCTCTAACTACTTTTTTCATTTCTTTCGTTTTAAAAAAAAGTTTTGCTGACTCTTGTAACTTTCTTCCCCACAATTGTTCAGATTGATAATCAATATTAGCATATTTTGGATTATCTATTAAAGCATTTTTTGCTATGTTTAATGATTCAATAGATTTACCTTTCGTTGAATAGATTGAAATTGCTAGTGCAAGTCTAGGCTCAGCATTATTACTTAATTTTGCTGCTAATTTAAACTTTGAAATAGCTTCTTCTTTTTTGTTTATTTCATAAAGAATGAGACCTTTATTATTAATTACTTGCCAAAAATTAGGGTTTAATTTAGTGACTTTATTATAAGTATCTAGGGCTTTTTTATATTCTTTTAGCATAATATATGTATTTCCAAGCTGGAAGTAGCCTGTTTCATTTTTCTTGTCTAATAATAATCCTTGATTAAGCATTAAAATTGCATTTTCAAGATGTTTTGAATTCATATATATAGAACCTTTAGTAAAATATATTGAGGGATTTTTCGGATTTATTACTAAAACTTTATCCAATGATGATAAGGCACTATCATTATCTTTTGACTTAAATTGTGCTTCTGCAAGAGCCAGCCAAAGACTTTCTTCTTTAGGATTTAGTTTTAATGCAAGTTCTAAAATTTTAATTGCTTCTTTATATTGACCAAATTGAATAAGCTGTAAAGCTGTTTTTCCTATCTGCATTGAAGTAGATTCAAATTCTTGTTGATTTGGTTCGTTAATTCTTGGAAAAAATGCAATCGAAGAATTAGGTACAAATAAAGGTTCAATTAGAGTTAGACTAAGTAAATATTTAAAAATTTTTGAAGTTTTCAACATCATTTTTTTTTATTTTTTGATATTGAATCTATATTCCTACGCCACATCCATGGCTTAATTCTTTTTAGTGCTGAATTTGTTAAACTTTCTTTCCATTTTGAATCACTCCATGATAACAGATCTTGTTTAGTTGTATTTAATATCCATTCAGATGGCTGAAGATCTGGTTCAGTTGTGCTTGGAATATTTTTGTGATTCCATGGACATACATCTTGGCAAATATCACAACCAGCAATCCAATTGCCCATTTTATTAATAATTTTTTCTGGTAATTCTTGATCTCTATTTTCTAAGGTGTGATATGCCAAACATTTGTATGCGTTTACAATAAATGGTTCTTCTATTGCTTTTGTTGGGCATGCTTCAATACATTTTTCACACTCACCACATATTGGTTTGGATGGCTTATCAGCTTCTAAAACCTCAGTAGACAAAAGATGACCTAAAAACATCCATGAACCAATTTCAGAGTTAATTATGTTGCTGTGTTTTCCAATCCATCCAATACCAGCTTCTTCTGCCCATGCTTTATCCAAAAATGCGCTTGTATCTACACATATTTTCCATCTAGCATTTGGTCTTTCTGTCTCTAACAATTTAGCAATTTTTTTTAATTTTTTTTCAATAATTTTGTGATAATCCTTTCCCCATCCATATCTGGCAATTGATATGTCTTTAGGTGTTCTGTCAGTATCTACATAGTAATTAAGTCCAACAGCAAGAACACTTTTTACCCCTTGGAGCATGCTTTCTATATCTTTTCTTCTTTCGTTCTTCATCCATTCCATTTTTGCTTGATGGCCTGCTTGCAACCATCTTTCTAATGATGCTGTTCTTAGTTTGATTCTCGAAGATCCTGGAACTTTTGCAATTCCTACTGCATCAAAGCCTTCTTCAAAGGCTTTTTCTTTAATTTTTTTTGTTAGATCAATAGAATTTTTCAAGATTGGAGCAAGCTTTTCATGAATAATGTTTTCCCTTTAATTAAAAGGTTTTTCAGCCAATTGCGACCTTATGAGGAGCTTCAAATGCTTTATTTTGATGTTTTATTTCTATTAATAGCTTAAATTATTTAATTAATGCACTTAATTTGGTTAGATTGTGTATATATATATTTTTCGGACTCTCTTTATTTGGTGCAGTCCTCTCCCAAGGAAGACCTGACTCTTGGCTCAAGGCTTCAGCAGGATCTTAAAAATGACCTAATAGCTGGTCTTTTGGTGGTTATTCCCTTAGCTACTACAATTTGGTTGTCTACAATTGTCAGCCGCTTTGTTCTGGCAATATTAACTTCAATACCAAAACAATTAAATCCCTTTATTACTCTTAATCCTTTACTGCAAGACCTTATCAATCTCGCTTTGGGTTTAACTGTTCCACTGCTAGGTATTTTGTTGATAGGTCTTATGGCCAGAAATTTTGTAGGGAGATGGTTGCTTGAGTTTGGGGAAGGAACTCTATCTCGAATACCACTTGCGGGATCAGTTTATAAAACTCTTAAACAACTTCTAGAAACTTTTTTGAGAGACAATTCAACTAGATTTCGCAGAGTTGTTTTAGTTGAATATCCTCGAGAAGGTTTATTCAGCGTTGGTTTTGTGACTGGTATTGTTGGACCATCTCTACAAACTGAACCAAATCAACCTCTTTTGAGTGTTTTTATACCTACTGCACCAAACCCTACAACTGGTTGGTATACATTAGTGCCAGAAGACTCTGTTAAAGATTTAGATATATCTGTGGAAGATGCCTTTAGAACCATTATCTCTGCTGGAATTGTAAATCCTGATGATAGGACTAACTCTACAAATACATCCTTTTCTAGTTTATTTTCTCAGTTAAGAGCATCATCTTCGTAAAGGTTTTAGTCATAGTTATGCAATTAAAATCAATTTCCAGAGAGTTAGCGCTTTTACTTTTAGGACAAATTAAAAAAAAAGATATTAATAAATTAAATATTGAAAGTTTACTTAGTAAAGCAATCGAATCCTTGACTCAACATTGGCGAGAACAATTAGATTCATGTGCATCCCAATTAGAAAAAGCTAATCAGGAATTATTGGATAGTGAATTTCAAGGAGATGCGGGATTGTTAATAAAATCCCAACATCATTTGAAAACTTGTTTGATTGATTCAGAGAATATACTTAACTGCTTGTCTGAAAGTATCGAATTACCAAGATTACTAGCGTTAGTTGATCAAAAAGAAATACGTGAGCTAGCTCTGAGGCGTGTTGATTTAGTTGTTGAAAAGCAAGATGAGATTGATTATAAGCTTGATAGCGTTATGGAAGGTTGGCGCTTAAAAAGATTACCTAGAATTGATAGAGATATTTTAAGATTGGCATGGGTTGATTTAAAAGATTTTAATACTCCTATGGCTGTTACTTGTAATGAAGCTGTAAATTTGGCTAATCGTTATAGCGATGAACAAGGACGAAGAATGATTAATGGAGTTTTAAGGAAACTTCAAAATTCTGATTTAATACTAAATTTAAAATGAAAGACGATTTTTCTCAGGACGAAAAGAATTTTTCTAAGATGAAACAAAGCGAGAATTCCTCATCTGTTAATGATGACTCTTTAGATTGGGCAAAACAAGCTTATCTGCAACTCAAACAAAAGCAAAAAGAGGAAAAAGAATTATGTAAAAAAGAAATTGAAGAAAAACAGCTATTAAATACTAAAACAAATAGAAACGATGATTTTAAATCAAATATTACAGTTGAAAATAGAATGCAAGTTAGTGAAGATACAGAAGTAGAAGATCAGCCTCAATTAGGAGATTTTGATGATACTTTTACATGGTCAGCGGAAGTTTTAGCTGCCCAAGGTAAACAAATTGACCAATTTTCATTAGATGATATTGATTGGCTCAGCAGGCTGAAGCAAGGATTAGAAAAAACTCGTAAAGGCTTTGTTACTGAGTTATTAGAAAAATTAGGAGACGATCCACTTACTCCTGAAGTTCTTGATGATTTAGAGACTCTTTTACTTAGAGCAGATGCGGGAGTTTCGGCTACTGATCAAATTTTAGAATCTCTAAGAACAAAGTTAAACGAGGAAGTTGTTGAAGCTTCTGAGGGCTTGCGTTTTTTAAAAGAACAATTAGTCAATGTTTTAGAAAAACCAATAAAAGAGAGTGGTGCTGATTTACTTTCTCCACAAAAAGGTTGTTTGAATATTTGGATGCTAGTAGGTGTCAATGGAGTTGGGAAAACGACGACTCTTGGTAAATTGGCAAGTGTTGCAAAAAGAAGTGGTTTTTCAGCAATGATTGCAGCTGCAGACACGTTTAGAGCTGCAGCTGTTCAACAAGTAAAGGTATGGGGAGACAGAACAGGGGTTGAAGTTATCGCAAATGAATCTAAGAATGCCGATCCAGCATCGATAGTATTTGATGCTATTGGTGCAAGCAAATCAAAAAATATAGATTTACTATTAGTAGATACTGCAGGAAGATTACAAACGAAAAATAATTTAATGGAGGAATTGAAAAAAATTAGAAAAATTATCGATAAACTTGCTCCTAAGGCGAACGTTGAATCTTTACTAGTGCTTGATTCTAGTCAAGGTCAAAATGGCCTAAGGCAAGCTTTAGCATTTGCTGATTCAGCAGAATTAACAGGCGTAATACTCACAAAACTTGATGGATCTTCTAAAGGAGGTGTTGCTATGGCTGTTGCATCAGAAGCAAAACTTCCTGTCAGATTCATCGGAGCTGGTGAGAAAATTAGGGACTTGCGACCATTTAATAGCTTTGAATTTATTGAGGCACTTTTAACTGTGAAATGACTTTTAAATATTTTTTGTATATGTTGCTAAGTTTTAATTTCTATATTGCCGGAGAATGGTGAAAGAAAATTCTCCAATTTCAGAACAGCAAAATCAACATTCTCCTAATCTCTTCTCAAGTGCTGCTTCTAAGTCTCTAAGCGATTTGGTTTATAGCCTTTCTCAAGAGCAAGTTGTTCATCAAGATTTATTGCTTTCATTAAGCTTTGCTTTGCGAAGTTTTACTAATTTACAGCGTTTTCTTGAACTGGTTCCACTTCTTGTCACTCAATTAGTGGGCGTTAAAGGATCATTGTTAATTCCATTTCAAGATAATGGAAGTCTTTGGCGGGAACAATTACAAATGGTCCCTATCGATGAAGATCAGGAACTCTTTAGAAAATTATTTCTTTTAGAGAAAGGGAAGAAAACGGGTTTTGGCATGGAGGAAAAAAATATTGAAATGCTAGATCATTTAGTTCAAAGACATTTTGATTCTTCTAATGTAATTGCTACATCGATAGTTTCTCGAGGAAGGCAGCGAGGTCGATTATATGTATTTGATAAAAAAGAGATTGTTTTTGGAAGTAATGTTCATCGAAAACATATTCAAATAGTTGCTGATCTTGCTGGAGTAGCTATAGAAAATGATGCAATATTTCAGGTGATTCGTAATCATGAAAAAGTTGATAGACAAATAAGTATTGGTGCTGAAATCCAATCACAATTATTACCTGATCAATGTCCAGTAATTGAAGGAGTTGAATTGGCTGCTTGCTGTAGGCCAGCTTTTCAAGTAGGTGGTGATTATTACGATTTTATGCCCACTCGCTCAGATTTAAATGAAACAGCAAAAGCTAGTGGGCGTTGGGCTTTTGTGATTGGTGATGTTATGGGTAAAGGTGTTCCTGCTGGATTGTTGATGACTATGTTACGAGGAATGCTTAGAGCGGAAGTTTTAACAGGATTACCCCCTGATTCTATTTTGCATGACCTGAATCAATTAGCTCTTGAAGATCTGACGCAATCTCATAGGTTTGTAACTTTGTTTTATTCGGACTTTGACGCTCAATCAAGAAAATTACGTTTTGCTAATGCAGCACATAACCCTCCTTTACTTTGGAGCGCCAAGTCAAAATCAATCAATAGATTAGATACCCCTGGTTTGTTAATCGGACTTCAACCTGAAGCTGAATACGGATGTGGGGAGATTTTTCTTCAGCCTGGTGATGTCCTTCTCTACTACACCGATGGAGTTACTGAAGCACCTGGTATATCAGGTGAACGTTTTGATGAAAATCGTTTAATAACTTTTTTAGATAAATTTGCCAAGGAAGGCTTGGGAGCTCAAGAAATATTAAATAAACTTTTTGAAAGATTAGATAGTTTTGTTGGTGTTAGTGATCATCATCTTGAAGATGATGCATCAATGGTGGTTTTAAAAGTCAACGAAGAATCAACGGTTCCTTAATTAACTTAGTAATCGCCTGACAATTGCCAAGACTCTTGCTTTATTTGTATTAGTCATATGGAAAAAGCATTGAGCAAAACTTGGAGCGAGAGATTTGATAAAGGACTTAATCCTTTTATAGAAAAATTTAATGCTTCAATCGAGTTTGATATTTGTTTATTAGAAGAAGATTTAGATGGATCAATTGCCCATGCACGTATGCTTGGAAGTCAAGGGATTATTACTCAGGAAGAGGCTCTTAGACTAGAAAATGGTCTTCAACAGATCAGGAAAGAGGCTTCTGATGGCTTATTTCAGCCTGTCATTTCAGATGAAGACGTGCATTTTGCAGTAGAAAAAAAATTAATAGATTTGATAGGCCCAGTAGGAAAAAAACTACATACTGGTCGTAGTCGTAATGATCAAGTTGGAACAGATCTGAGATTATGGCTAAGAAAGCGTATTGATGAAATTGATATGGATTTGGAGCGTCTTCAGAAATCTCTTTTTTTATTAGCAGAAGAAAATCTTTATACGCTTATTCCTGGTTATACGCATTTACAAAGAGCACAACCTTTATCTCTGGCTCATCACTTATTGGCATATATTGAGATGGCGCAAAGAGATAGAAATAGATTAAAAGACGTAAGAACAAGAGTGAATATTTCTCCACTAGGAGCAGCTGCTCTAGCTGGGACATCTATTGCGATAAGCAGAAAAATTACTTCTTCAGAATTACACTTTCAAGATATTTATTCTAATAGTTTAGATGCTGTAAGTGATAGAGACTTTGTCGTAGAATTTTTAGGAGCCTCTTCGTTAATTATGGCTCATTTAAGTAGATTATCTGAAGAAGTAATTTTGTGGGCATCGGAAGAATTTGCATTTATTCAATTAACCGACCGATGTGCTACGGGAAGTAGTCTTATGCCTCAAAAAAAGAATCCAGATGTACCAGAGCTTGTTCGAGGTAAATCAGGAAGAGTATTTGGACATTTACAAGCTATGCTTACTATGATCAAAGGATTACCTTTGGCTTACAACAAAGATTTTCAAGAAGACAAAGAGGCCATCTTTGATAGTGTTAAAACAGTTAAGAATTCCTTGATTGCCATATCAATATTGTTTGAAGAAGGTTTAATTTTTAGAAAAGAAAGACTTAATCACGCTGTTTCATCAGACTTTTCAAATGCCACTGACGTTGCTGATTATTTAGTGGCTAAGGACATACCATTCCGAGAGGCTTATCAATTAGTTGGGCGAATTGTAAAAACTTCTTTGGAGGAGGGGATTTTATTAAAAGATATTCCTTTGGAAAGATGGAGAACATTTCATAAATTTTTTGAAAAAGATATTTATGAAAAACTTTTGCCGTCAAGTGTGGTTGAGTCTCGTCTGAGTGATGGTGGAACTGGATTTGAGAGAGTTCAAGAACAGCTTCTTTCTTGGCGAAAAAAATTATTTAATTAAAAAAACTGTTTTCAATCAATTTTAGGACTTTCGGTATTAAAGTGTTTAGTGATAACTCATTTTAGAGTTATTAATTTTGGCTATTTTTAGCCAATTAGTTACATTTTATTTTAAGTCAATTTTCAAGTGAGTATTTTTGTCGGCAACTTGCCCTTCCGCGCTGAGCAGGAAGATGTCATGGAATTGTTTTCTCCCTTTGGGGAGGTGTCAAATTGTTCTTTACCTTTAGAACGAGATACAGGACGCAAAAGAGGTTTTGCTTTTGTTGAGATGGCTGATGAAGCAGTTGAAGCTTCAGCAATTGAATCTCTACAAGGTGCTGAGCTCATGGGTCGCCCTTTAAGAATCAACAAAGCTGAA
>QCND01000003.1 GCA_003213355.1 Prochlorococcus sp. AG-424-E20 | reverse complement strand
ATTGGTATCGATAAAAACGAGATCATAAAGATTCAGACAAAAATCAAACCACTTCACCCAGATGCAGAAGAAGATCAAAATGATTGCTATTGGACTGCATATATTTTAAAAGGGAAAAAATCGACATTTGTCGAAATTGAAATTGAATATGAGATTAAAAGTACAGCTAAAGATATGATTAAATGTTTGTGGCTAGATATAGAATGGGGAAATTACGGACCATTCGGTTCATTCAAAAAGTTCGATAGTTTTGTATTGCCTAATTTTGTAAACATACCCAAAGCAAATTCTTCTAGTACTAATCTAGTAGATCCAATAAAAACACATATTCTTGGTAGTTTAGATGATCCTATTAAGGTGTTAGAATCCTACATGCCACTAGATTACTTGCCTACAGATATTCTTACAATTGGAGAGTCACCACTAGCAGTAATGCAAGGAAGATACATTGATTATAGGAACGTAAAATCAAATCTAATTTCAAGGTTAATTTGCAAAGGATTTCACCCGACTAGTAGTTTAGCTACAGCATCCGGAATGCAAACCCTAATAAATATTTCTGGTCCAACACGAGTAATAATTTCATGGTTAATTGGAGGAATAGTAAAATTATTTGGTGTTAAAGGTATGTTTTATCGTTTAGCAGGTGCACAAGCAAGATTGATTGATGACATTACTGGTACAATCCCGCCCTATGACAAAAGTATAGTTTTAGGACCTAAAGATACGAAAACTTTTTGTATTAAAGCCGCAAGAAAACTAAACGTTAATGTGGCTGTTGTGGATGTAAATGATTTAGGAAGAGTTAAAATTCTATCAACAAGCAATGTTGATAATGCTGAAATAATTAAAAGAGCTTTAACATCAAATCCAGCGGGTAATGCTAACCAACAAACACCATTAGTACTCATCAGATCAAAATGAACCGAGAGAATAGTCACATGAAAGTTAAAAATATAATAAAATAATTGAATGGAAAATGAAGAATCATTACCTTCGGATTTAATAATTGAGCCACTTAAGCTCAAGCATTTATCAATGCTTAGAGCTGAAAATAATTCAAAATACCTTGGGATATTTCAAATTCTATTATGCAAAAAATGGTTTTCTTCATTAGAGTCCAGCTTCACTAATTTGATTCCGACTAGGAACTCAACATGTCTAGTAGCAGTAGAAAGATATAATATAATTGCATATATTTTAGCAACTCCAACTAATCGGAGAGGTACTTGTTGGTCTATATCAGAGCCATATTTTATAGGAGAATCAATATCCTTTAGTCGTTATAACTTATTGCAGAATTTATTAAGAAAAGTTCTTTATAAAAGCAATATTAATACACAAAGTTTCTTAATTTCTATAAATACGAATGACAATCAGAATTTATCTATTATGAGACAATCTGGTTTTCAACCGCTAAGAATAATAAAGTATTGGAATAGGAAAGAAGATATTAAACATAGAAAAAAAGAGTATAAAGATAATTTCATCTGGGAAAAACTTAATAAAGAAAATAGTCAACAAATATGGAGACTCGAACAAGCTCGAGAGTCAATTAACTTTAGATCAATTTTTGATAGGCAGTGGCATGATATTTACGAAAAAAGAAATACATTAACTGGTGTTATTAAATCAAAAGATAATAATATTATCGCAGGGTTAATCCCATCTGTTTGTCCTAAAAATAATTATTCATTAGAGCTAATAAGAGGATTAGCATGGGATGAAAGACTAAATCAATCTATTCCAAATAGAATTAATAATATCAAATATGGGAAAAACAAGTGTTACATAGAAACAACAAGTGAAGACAATAAATTGAATGATATTCTACATAAAAGTAACTGGGAAATATCTGAAGAGAGAGTTCTTCTAGGAAGAAGTGTTTGGAAAAGACAGAATGGATATACATTAAAATCTATCGAAACTAAACTATTAACTAATCTTGTAGGCAATTTACAACAACAACCTGAATTACCTTCAACTATTAATATTGAGAAAAACAAATGATTCAGCCAAATCCCCGTTCAGTTTTAAGTCTTGATATTGGGGAAAAAAGAATCGGTATTGCAGGTTGTGATCCACTTGGAATATCAATAACTCATCTCCCCGCAATTTTTAGAGATAGCTTTGAAAAAGATCTAAAAGAATTCGAGAAAATATGTTTTGACCGAAGAGTTAAAGGGCTTATTTGTGGCAATCCTCTTGATATGAATGGCATGGAGACTAAACAATCTATTCGATGTAAAAAATATGGATTGAAATTAGCAAAATGTTTAAAACTTCCTTTGACTTTTATCAATGAACATTGTT
This sequence comes from Prochlorococcus sp. AG-424-E20, assembly GCA_003213355.1. Lineage (GTDB taxonomy): Bacteria > Cyanobacteriota > Cyanobacteriia > PCC-6307 > Cyanobiaceae > Prochlorococcus_B. The sequence goes on along the minus strand of QCND01000003.1, from coordinate 45,547 downwards.
CAACTGTCGAGGCTAAAGAAAAATTTTCTTTAAATAATGACAAGACTGGAAGAATAGATAGTGCAGCGGCCGCTATACTTTTACAACAATGGCTTATTGAGGGACCTGATCTGGATGACTCGAATTAAATTTTGAATATGATGTAAAAACATACTCAACTAAAAACAGATACAGATTAATAAGAACTCAACCATGTCAACAACAAATAACAACGACGAAGTACCTACTCTTTTAGTTAAAGATTCTCTGGGTTCACAGCTCTTGTGTTTTCTTGAACAAGTAGTACCTCTAGAAGGTAATGAATATGCCCTGTTAACTCCAGTAGATACTCCTGTATCTCTATTTCAATTAATTGACGATCAAGATCCCAAGCTAATAGAAACAATTGAAAAGAATGAGCCAATACTTGAAGTAGCTGATGTTGTCCTTCAAGAACATGATCTAAGACTTGTTCGCTCAGCTATCACACTTACAGTCTCAGGCGAATTAGATGAGCCTGAACCAGAAGAAATTGAGGAAGAAGACATTGATGACGAGTCAGAAACCTACGAACTACTTGTCAATTTTAGAGTTGAAAATAATGAGTATGGTCTATACATTCCTCTTGACCCTTTCTTCATAGTCGGAAAGATAGAAGATGGAGAAGTAAAGCTTGTTGAAGGTGAAGAGTTTGACAAGATACAATTAGGAATTGAAGCTGAACTTGAGGAAAAGGGGTTATCAGAATAAACATTAAAGAATTACTTATTCCAAATTGGAAGGTAAACGATAAAATTTCAAAGATCTCGATAAATGATTTATCATCGAGAAACATCAAAGCACTAATACTTGATGTAGATGGAACATTAATTTCTGGAAAAAAGCCGGTACTATCAAGTGACATAAAAAATTGGATTGATAATTCAAGAAAATACTTTTATATTTACTTATTCAGTAATAATCCATCTAAAAGCAGAATAAAATTAATTGCTGATGAATTAGATTTAGAATTTACATACTCTGGTGGCAAACCAAGTAAAAAAAAGTTAAAGAAGATAATAGACAAAATTTCTTATTCATCAAATGAAGTGGCAATAATTGGAGATAGAGTTTTTACAGATATTCTTGTAGGCAATAGATTAGGAATCTATACAATATTAGTAGATTCGGTAGATTATTATGGAAAAAGAATTGAAAAAAATAATTTTCAATCTATAGAAAGATACATAGCAAGAATTATAACTGGAGGCTTTTCATGACAACCTGGGTAATCAAAATTGGTACAAGCCTTTTAAGAGGGAGCTATGAATATACAACTTTTGATATCATTAATAGTTATTGTTCATACATTTCAAGAGCACAAAGTAATGGCGATAAAGTTATATTGGTATCGAGTGGTGCAGTAGGCCTTGGATGTCATAAAATGAGATTCAAGACAAGACCAAAAGAAATAATCTCTCTTCAGGCTTCTGCCGCAATAGGTCAACTTCATTTAATGGCTTTATATGAAACGGCTATGAGCAGTTTTGGATATAAAGTTGCACAAATATTATTAACTAGGTCAGAATTAGGCTCAAGAAATAGTTATAAATCTGCTTCGCAAACATTAAAAAGATTGATCGAATGGGATGTTATACCAATAGTAAATGAAAATGATATAACCTCAGATGAAGAATTAAAATATGGTGATAATGATACTTTATCTGCATTAGTTGCAACAGCTATATCTGCTGATCAACTAATATTGTTAACTGATATAGACCATCTCTACTCCTCTGATCCCAAAACCAACAATAATGCTAAGCCAATCAAAGATATTAATAATTCAAAAGAATTAACTAAATTAGAATTTGCACATGAACAAACTTCTTGGGGAACAGGAGGAATAAAAACAAAACTAACTGCTGCAAAGATCGCAACTGAAAGCGGGATAAAAGTTCATTTAGCTGATGGCAGAGCTCCTAAAATATTAGGTGATTTACTAGATGGAAAAAGAATAGGAACTATTTTTCACCCACATCCAAAACCTGTCGGGAATAGAAAAAGTTGGCTAGCACATGCAATTAAACCAGTTGGAGAAATACATTTAGATGATGGTGCTAGTGAAGCTATCAAAAACAAGGGTGCTTCACTATTATTAGTTGGAGTGAAAAAAGTTAGTGGGGATTTTATTGCTAATCAACCTGTAAAAGTTATTAACAATGAAGGAGAGGAAATTGCTAAAGGAATTTCCTCAATGAGCAGTGATGCTATAAAGATAGGAATTAATTCAAGATCCGATACAACAGGATCTCCTTTAGTTATTCACCGCGATGTTCTGGTTCTAACAAGTGAATAACTAAGGCAACATAGTAATTTTCATTTCCCAATCAAATCATGCAATTCAATGAAATTGTCGAAAGACTAAAGCAAGGCCAATCTGGTGTAGTTGACTTTAAGATAACAAGCAATCCAGTTATTTTATCTGCAGCTTCTTTAGAAAAAGCGAAGGGAAATGACATTAGTTTCTTAGACAGTAATAGTCAATTAAATCTTAGGAATCTCATCAAAACTTCAAAAGCATCTGCTCTATTATTGCCAGCAAATGATAATTATATTGTAGAAATAGCAAAGAATATTTCAGTTGATTGGATACTACTTAAGGAGCCCAAGATTGCTTTTGCTGAAACATTAGAGTTTCTTTATCCTTCTAGTATTGAGAGTGAAGGTATACATAAAAGTGCTGTCATTGGAAAGAATGTAAAAATAAGTTCTGGAGTTTCAATCGGAGCTAATTCATATATTGGCGATAATACAGAAATTGGTGCTGGAACTATTGTTCATGCAGGTGTTGTTGTCTATAAAAATGTAAGTATTGGTGCTAAGAATTTAATTCACGCAAATAGTGTTATTCATTCTGGATCTACGCTTGGGGATGAATGTGTAATCAATGCTAATGCCGTTATTGGTGGTGAAGGTTTTGGATTCGTACCCACATCACATGGATGGAAGAAAATGCCTCAAGTGGGAATAGTTATATTAAAAAACAAAGTAGAAGTAGGTAGTGGATCTACCATTGATAGGCCTTCAGTCGGAGAAACAATAATTGGTGAAGATACAAAAATTGATAACCTAGTCCAAATTGGTCATGGAGTAATTACCGGTAAAGGTTGTGCTATGGCTGCTCAAGTTGGTATTGCTGGAGGAGCACAGATTGGGGACGGAGTTATTCTTGCTGGACAAGTCGGTGTCGGCAATAGAGTCAAAATTGGCGATAGAGTGATAGCCAGTTCCAAAACAGGAATCGTATCAAATATTGAGGCAGGAAAGGTTGTTAGCGGCTTCCCTGCTATTCCCAATAAACTTTGGTTGAGATGCTCTGCTAATTTCAAAAAACTACCTGAGATAGCAAAAGCCATTCGTCAATTAGACCGCAGAAACTCCAGGTAAGTTTTTCCCTAATTAATAAGAACAAATGAAGTCTTACAAAATAACATTATTGCCAGGAGATGGAATTGGTCCAGAAATAACAAACGTCACTCATAGAATCCTTGACCTCGTCTCAAGGAAATTTGGCTTTGAAATCAAATTTAAAGAAATGCCTTTTGGTGGCTCAGCTATAGATACTGATGGTATCCCTTTCCCAGAGAGAACTCTTCAAGAATGTAAGAATTCTGATGCTATTTTGTTAGCGGCAATAGGAGACCCAAAGTATGACGAATTACCCAGAGAGAAAAGACCTGAAACAGGTCTACTCAATCTCAGATCTTCTTTGGATCTTTTCGCAAATATAAGGCCAGTAAAAATAATTCCATCCCTAACAAAAGCAAGTAGCTTGAAAGAAGACTTTGTTAAAGAAGTTGATTTAGTAGTAGTTAGAGAACTTACTAGCGGTATTTACTTTGGAGAACCTAAAGGAAGGATAAAAACAGAAAAGGGAGTAAGGGCATTTAATACGATGACATACTCCTGCGAGGAAGTTAAACGAATAGCAGAAATTGCTTTTAAATTAGCCAAACAAAGAAATCAAAAAGTTTGCTCAGTCGACAAAGCTAATGTTCTAGATGTAAGTCAACTATGGAGAGAGGAAACAATATTGGTGTCTAAAAAATACAAAGATATAGAACTTACGCATCAATATGTAGATAACGCAGCAATGCAACTTGTTAGAAATCCAAGCCAATTTGATGTGATTCTTACAGGTAATTTATTTGGAGATATTCTTAGCGATATTGCAGCCATGCTGACAGGCTCAATTGGAATGCTTCCTTCTGCTTCGTTAACAACAAATGGCCCAGGTGTCTTTGAACCAGTTCATGGTTCAGCACCTGACATCGCAGGGAAAGATATAGCTAATCCAATAGCAATGCTTTTATCTGCTGCAATGATGTTAAAAATTGCCTTTAATGAATCACAAGCAGCAACTTATTTAGAGAATGCCATTAACGAGATCCTAACTGAGGGTTATAGAACTTCTGACTTAATGAGCAATCAGTCAAATAAGCAGGTTGGTTGCTCTCAAATGGGTGAACTCTTGGCAGAAAAATTAAAATAATTAGTTCACAAATTAAAAAACTCTTTGAATAGTTTCCCTTTGAGGGTCAGTCGACCTGTAAAAATGAAAGTCAATACATAAGCGTCGATGTCAAAGCTTCACCCAGTAGTAGCTGTAACTGGTTCATCCGGAGCAGGAACAAGCACCGTTAAAAGAGCATTTGAGCATATATTTGCTCGTGAAAAGATTGTTCCTGCAGTTGTTGAAGGAGATAGTTATCACCGTTTTGAAAGAATGCCGATGAAAAAGGCTATGTCTGAAGCACTTTCAAGAGGTGAGAACTTTTCTCATTTTGGGCCAGAGGCAAATTTATTCGATAAATTAGAAGACCTGTTTAGTCAATATGGAAAAACTGGCGGAGGTCAGAAAAGATATTATTTACATAGCCCAGAAGAAGCCGAGGAACATAACACTCGTTTAGGAACAAAATTAGATCCAGGTCAATTCACTCCCTGGGAAGATATTCCTAAAGGAACTGACCTTTTGTTTTATGAAGGTCTTCACGGTGGAGTAGTAGGAAAAGATTATGATGTGGCTTCATTCGCTGATTTACTTGTTGGTGTAGTACCAATTACCAATCTCGAATGGATACAAAAAATACATAGAGATAACGCAGAACGAGGATATTCAGCCGAAACAATCGTCGATACAATTTTGAGAAGAATGCCTGATTACATCAATCACATATGTCCCCAATTTAGCCTAACAGATATTAATTTCCAGAGAGTACCAACAATTGATACGTCAAACCCATTTATTTGCAGAAATATTCCAACACCTGACGAAAGCTTTGTAATTATTCATTTCAGAAAAGGTTCAAGAGAAAAATGGGGAATTGACTTCCAGTATTTATTAGGAATGATACACGATTCATTCATGTCAAGTCCGACAAGTATTGTTGTCAACGGAGGAAAAATGGGGTTTGCAATGGAACTTATTCTTACACCTATTATTCACAAGATGATAGAAGAAAAAAAAGCTGCAGGATAATAAGGTCAATCAATTCAAGCTAATATTATCTATCATTAATAGATAAAGTTAATAAATAATGTTGCTCACCATATCCTTTAGTTTTATACTTTTATACTTTTTGTGTTCTATCTCTATAGAAGATATAAACACAATGCTAATAAGTGAAAACAAATTAACACTATTTGCTATATTAGGTATTACTTACTTGCTATGCCTAGGCTTATTAAACGAAAAAATAGATGTTAAAGATTTAATTATAAATAATTCCTTTTCAATGCTTATTATCTTTATAGCAATGTATTCAATAAGCTATATAAGTTATAAGATTATTGGAGTGAATTCATTAGGCATAGGTGATATAAAATTCTCATCTATTAGTACAATATGGATTGGTATTGAATTGAGCTTTTTATCATTGTGCATTTCATTTTTATTGTCAGCTATATTTAGTTTATATGGAAAAATTACAAAAAAATTGATGCCATTTCAACAGTATCCATTTGCGCCATTTCTTTCAATTGGGATCTTTTGTTCATGGATAATAGATAAGATTTAAACTTTCTAATCCCTTTAAAGGGATCCAAGGTATTAAATTAAATTCAATCACAACATAGAAGTGTCATTATTCGACTGGTTTGCTGATAGAAGGAAAGGCCAATTTGTTGGCAAAGTCACTCAGGAATCTGAAGAAAGTGATGGACTATGGGAAAAATGCCCAGAATGCGGACAAGTAGTTTATAGAAAAGATTTAATAGATAATTGCAGTGTTTGTAGTAATTGTGGACATCACAATCGAATAGATAGCGAAGAGAGAATAAGACTAATTTCTGATCCAAATACGTTCAAATCAATCAATAATCATTTAACTCCTGTTGACCCTCTGGGTTTTAAAGATCGACGAGCTTACGCAGATAGGCTCAGAGAAAGTCAAGCTAGCACAGGTCTTAAAGATGGAGTGTTAACAGGGACATGCGAAGTTAATTCTATTCCCATGGCATTAGCCGTAATGGATTTTAGATTCATGGGTGGATCAATGGGGTCTGTTGTAGGAGAGAAGATCACAAGGCTTATCGAACATTCAACTAAAGAAAAGCTACCATTGCTTATTGTTTGCGCTTCGGGTGGTGCGAGAATGCAAGAAGGGATGTTAAGTCTCATGCAAATGGCAAAAATTTCAGGTGCGCTTGAACGACATAGAGATGCACAGTTGCTCTATATGCCTTTACTTACGCATCCCACCACTGGAGGAGTTACTGCTAGTTTTGCCATGCTTGGAGATTTAATACTTGCAGAACCCAAAGCACTTATTGGATTTGCTGGGAGAAGAGTAATTGAACAAACGCTGAGAGAAAAACTTCCTGATAATTTTCAAACAGCAGAATATCTTCAAGACCATGGTTTCGTAGATACCATTGTACCAAGAACAGAACTTAAGGAAACTTTGGCAAAGATACTTCGACTACATAAAACAGAAGAGGTAAAGTTACAAACTAATGCTTAAGATAAATCAAAAGATAAAAAATAAATTTGAATTTCTCCTGAATATATTAGTATTTATATTAGTAATTTTATTCAATAGGACAAATATAATATATGCAGCCAATACTAATTGGGTTGAAGTTAGTCGAACTCCTGCTGGAGTTCAATATTTAGATAGAGATAGTATTGATATTGAAGAAAAAGGACTAATAGAACTAACCACAAAATACATAAAAATCGACTCTAGTACTTCAAAGGAAATAGAGGAGAATATTTATATAATGAAAATAAATTGTATGACTAATAAATTCAAGGATATTTCAGTTAATGGTAAAAAGAATTTATCCGCAAAATGGGAAGACCCTAATGGAGATAAACTATTAGATGATGTGATTTCAGATAGCTGCGAAAATGTTTAAACTAATCAATTATTTAAAAGAATGATCAATACAGATCATCCGCTCCGCATAGCAATTGCAGGACTAGGTTTCGGTGAAAGTGTTCATATTCCTGCATCATTATCTAATAAGAATATTGAGCTTGTGGGATTGTGGCATCCTCGGCCAGAAAGGCTTAAAGAAGCTTGCAACAAGCATAATCTTCGTGCCTACGAGACCTGGGAGGGTTTAGTCAATGATTCCAAAGTAGATGGAATAATCATAGCTACTCCTCCAGCACCCAGATACGAGCTAGCACTAGAGGCAATTAAAGGAGGAAAACATCTTTTACTAGAAAAACCAACTTGCTTAAACTCTGAAGAAGTAAAAGAGCTTCAAAGAAATGCCCTAAAAAGAAATTTAAAAATAGCTGTCGATTACGAATATCGAGCGGTTCCTCTGTTCATGCAAGCCAAGCGAATAATTAACGAGAAGAAACTAGATGAACCATATTTTGTAAAACTAGATTGGCTAATGAGCAGCAGAGCTAATCCAGATAGACCATGGAATTGGTATTCAGACGAAGATTCTGGTGGAGGGGTATTGGGCGCGTTAGGTACCCATGCTTTTGACATGATTCATTGGCTAATTGGTCCAACTCATTCATTAAGCGCAATAAATTCAACTTCAATCAAACAAAGATTTTGTACCCAATCAAAAACCACTAAAAAAGTGACAAGTGAAGATGTAAGCATTTCTCAACTACAAATTAAAAGCATTAATAACAATTTGATTCCAGTCCAAGTAAATCTCTCTGCCGTAACAAAACAAAGCAGGGGTTTTAGTCTAGAAATTTATGGGGGCAATGGAACTCTTATTCTTAGCAGTGATAATCAGAACGATTATGTACACGGATTTGGGCTGTGGTTCTCAACTAAGGAAGAAGTTATTAAAAGTATTCAACCAGATTCAGATCTTTGTTTTTCAAAGATTTGGACAGATGGCCGAATTGCTCCAGTAGCAAGAATACAAAACTGGTGGGTTCAAAGCATAAAAGGACGTACACCAGTTATTCCAGGCTTAGCTGAGGGTTTAGCAAGCCAAATTGTTTGTGACAAGGTTAAAGAATCAAACTCGATTGGAATGAAGCTTGAAATCAATTAGAGAAATTCACTAAATAAAAAAAATTTTTTTTAGGTGTAATAAGCCACAAAAAGGGCCTTTGATATGGAATAATCTTAATGAAATTTTTGTTGCATAAATGGCACTCTCGTACTACGCAGAAGAACTAAAGAAAACAGCAAGTGCCATAGCCCAGCCAGGCAAAGGGATTCTTGCTGTTGATGAATCAACTAAAACAGTAGGTAAAAGGCTTGCTTCAATAGGTGTTGAGAACACTGAGGACAACAGAAAAGCATATAGAGGTATGCTTTTCACCACAGAAGGTCTTGGAAACTTCATAAGCGGAGCGATTCTTTTTGAAGAAACTCTTTTCCAGAACCATCCAGATGGTGAGCCAATGGTTAAAAAGCTTGAAAAGCTAGGAATAATTCCAGGAATCAAGGTTGATAAAGGTCTAAGACCATTAGCTGGTGGACACGATGTAGAAACTTTTTGTTCAGGTTTAGACGGTCTTGTTGAAAGAGCTGCAGATTATTACGAGCAAGGTGCAAGATTTGCTAAGTGGAGAGCAGTGCTTCAAATAACAGACGATGGTTGTCCTTCTAAACTTTCTATTAGAGAAAATGCTTGGGGTTTGGCAAGATACGCTAGATCAGTACAAGAATCTGGCTTGGTTCCAATTATTGAACCAGAAATCTTAATGGATGGTTCACATTCAATTGAAAAGACTGCAGCAGTTCAAGAAGAAGTAATTAAAGAAGTTTACTTAGCTTGCCAGGTAAACGGAGTACTTCTAGAGGGAACTCTTCTAAAGCCATCAATGACGGTTCAAGGTGCAGACAGCTCAACAAAAGCTGATCCTCAGCAAGTAGCTGAAATGACAATCCGTACAATGGAGCGCTGTGTACCTGCAAGTGTACCTGGTATTACATTCCTTTCAGGTGGATTGAGCGAGGAAGCTGCATCAGTTTATTTAAATCTGATGAATAAGATCGACAGAAAGGCTAAGTGGAATGTTTCATTCTCATATGGTCGCGCTTTACAACATTCATGTCTAAAAGCATGGAAAGGCTCAAACACTTCTGATGGACAAAAAGCACTAATAGCTAGAGCTCAAGCAAACTCTGAGGCATCAAAAGGATTGTATGTTGCAGGTTCTCAGCCTTCTTCTGATGAACAATTATTTGTAGCTGGATACAAGTACTAGGCTAAAAAAGCTAACAAAAAGCTGCTATCTCTCATTTTGATAGCAGCTTTTTTAATGCCTTGATTAATAAATTCAAGAAAGAAGTGTACTAAGAATTAACTTGCCATCAATATTACCTAAAGCATCATCACAAGCTCTTTCAGGATGTGGCATCATCCCCAAAACATTTCCTTTTTTATTTGTAATTCCAGCAATATCATTGATTGATCCATTTGGATTATGAGAGTATCTTAGAGCAATCGAATCATCATCCTGCAATTTTTTCAAGACGTCATTGCTACATTGATATCTCCCTTCTCCATGAGCGATAGGTAGTGAAATAGAATCATGTTTTTTATAATTTTTCATCCAAGATGATTTTGTGCTTTCAATAGATAAATTTGCTCTTTCACAAATAAAATGTAGATTCTTATTTCTTGTTAAAGCACCTTGCAAGAGACCAAGTTCAGTAAGTATTTGAAAACCATTACAAATGCCAAGAACTTTTCCACCTTTATCAACAAAAGAGATTAAAGAATTTAAAACAGGCGCGAATCTTGCTATTGCTCCACAACGTAAATAATCTCCATAACTAAACCCCCCTGGAATAACAATTGCGTCATAACCACATAAATCAGTAGTTTCATGCCATAGAAAACTCGTAGGAATTCCCAGGCATCCTTCAGTAGCCCACCTTACGTCCCTGTCGCAGTTCGATCCAGGAAAAACAATAATACCGATATTCATTTATTTAGTTTGTAAGAGTTTTCTGTTCGTCCTTAAATTCCAAAGACCAGTCCTCAATAACAGGGTTTGCGAGCAATCGATCACTCATCAACTCAATCTTCGATCGAGCTTCCTCCTTATTTGCCGCTTCGATCTCAAGTTCGATAGCTTTACCAATTCTTAGTTGAGTAACTCCGTCTATTCCTAATCTCTTAGTAGCTGACCTAGTAGCCTCTCCCGCTGGATCCAAAACAGAAGGTCTTAAATGAACAAAAACTCTTGCTTTAAATAAAGACACTTTTAAAAATAAATGGTTTTCCTACTCCTTTCTCTTAGTTAACCCAAGAAAGAAGGTTACAAACTTATTGTAGATAATATTTGATAAATTTCTAATTGATACTTTCTCTTTGTTCACTTATTAATCCTTTTCCTAGGCATGTCAGACAAGTGTGATAACAATTTGGACTAGATTTCATATAACCATTACCGCCACATTTATTACAGGTCTTAAGACTCAAAGCATTGGCAACACTCTGAACTTTATTTTTCACGGTAGTGGAAACTGCTTGACTCACGACAAAATTCCGGTTAGAAACTATTAGAAAATTGGATTAAGAGAATTATCTCCTAACGAACAAAGAATCGCGGATAAAAATAAAAATACAACCTATTTTTAATATAAATATAATAATTTGAACCGATTAATTAAACGGAAGATTCAAAAGCTTTTTTGACTCCGCCTTTCAGACTCAAAGAGACTAAATCAATCCCAGCCTTAGAAGGTTTCCAAGAAACATCATTCGCACTCTCAAACCATGAATTAAATCTAGATCCAACCATTTGGATCTGAAGAGGCAAAGCCTTACCCTCTATCCAGCATCTCCCTTTTATACGAAGAATTTGATATTCCGGAACAAGTTTTAAAAGTATTTTTTTCAATACATCTTGATCAATTTGAAATTCAAATCTTAAATGCTCACTTATTACATCAACATGGTCATGGTCATGGTCATGGTCATGGTCATGGTCATGGTCATGGTCATTTTGATCTGATCGAGAAATATTGTTTTGTTCTTTGCAAAGGCCAAGAATTACTGAAGGTTCAATTTTTCCATTAGATATTGGCAGAATATTAGTAATGGAATTCCCTTGCTTTTTCACCTCATCCCTAACCAAAGAAAAACTTTTTGCAGAAAGCAAATCAGACCTACTAATCAAAACGAGATCAGCAGAGATCAATTGATCTCTAAAAAGATCATTTATTGGAGTCAAATGATCAATACTATTATCATTTGTTATTTGTTCATTAATACTTTTTAAATCACCCACTGGACTTCCGTTTGAGAGAGCATATCCATCAACCAAAGTTACGACACCATTAATAAAAACCTTGCTTCTTATTGCAGGCCAATTAAGAGCTTGTAGTAAAGGCTTTGGCAAAGCAAGACCACTGGTTTCAATAATGATTCCATCAAGCTGATTTGATCTAAGGAGCAAGACTTCCATTGCAGGTAAGAAGTCCTCTTGAACAGTGCAACATAAACAGCCATTGTTCAATTCAACTATTCTTTCATCTACTTCATCATCAGGGCAAAAGCCACAGGTTTTAAGAAGGTCGCCATCTAAGCCTACTGATCCAAATTCATTAACAACTACAGCTAGACGTTGATGAGCTTTACTTAAAAGATGTCTCAACAGTGTTGTTTTGCCAGAGCCCAGAAAACCTGTAACCACAGTAACTGGTAGACGACTATCACTCATTTTTATTTTTGTTCAACAAGTCAGCAACCAAGACTATAGCTTGTATCCTCACCGGTCTTTGCATTTATTCCAGAAGCAATAGAACATAGTTCTTTTTGTTGTATTCGACTTATTACCGCATCTGTAAAGTCAGCTCCTTCAATAAGAGCATCTGTAAAGGTACTTTCCATCAATAATGCACCATTGAAGTCGACATCCCTTAAATCAGCTCCTTCGAAATCAGTTGCATATGCCAATGCGTCATTTAGCTGAGCACCATGCAAATCTGCTCCATTCAATTTACTATTATTGAATACTGCTCCTGTCAGGTTTGATTCACTGAAATTTATGCCCTTCAGATCTAGCTTTACGAAATCATTTCCACTTAAATCCTGATTAGACATATCCTGGGAAATATTTAGTTCTTCTTGATTGCGAATCTCAGCAGGCGTTCTAGCGAAAACACTTTGAGAAGGAAAAATCAAAACAAAAATAAGTAATACAGCAAAAATAATTGCTTTAAAATCAGAGATGAAAGAAGTTTTTTTGTTCATTGGAGCTTAAAAGGACTTTTAACAGGTAATTTAATTATTCACGTTATGGCAAATAGGGCCAAGAATGAATCATGTCAATGAGCTTAAGAGTAATAGTTCCTCCGCACCCACTCATATCACATTGGTTAACTATTTTAAGGAACCCTACTACCCCAGAAATCCTCTATGCAACAGGCCTAGAACAACTTGGTACCTGGCTCACTTATGAAGCTCTGAGAGATTGGATCCCAAGTAAAAAAGAACAGATCACTACTTCAGCAGGAACAACTGAATGTTCAATTATTGATCCAAATATTCCTATTTTGGCAATTCCTTATTTGCCTGCAGGGCTTGAGCTCTTTAGAGGTGCTAGAAATTTAATTCCTAATTCAAATTTGTGTATTGGCGGGCTACCTAAAGAAATTGAGGAAAATGCAGGAATTATTTTTTACATAGATCAAATAACAACCGGTAAACTACTTTTAAAAGATTTAAATCATCTTAGAGATAAAAAAATTGATGCAAGAAGGATAAGAGTGATTACAGCATTAGCCGCTAATCAAGGACTTAAAGAAATCGGTGAAAATATTCAAGATTTGAATATTTATTGTGCTTGTATAGATCCTGAATTAATATCAGAAAGTGAACTATCACCAGGAATTGGTGATCCATCATTACGTATCAAAACCAGAGTCACCTCATCTGACTAGCATTTAAAGAAGTTATTCAAAGTTATGAGCCAATACCGAGATTCAAATTCAGGAAGTTTGGCATCATTAATTAGTGGTGCCGTACTTGGAGCTGCAGGTCTAGCTTGGTGGTTACTTTCTGAAGCAGAGAAAAGGCAAGAAACCAGAAAGCAAAAGGCAATGCTTTATGCACCAAGGATTCAAGATGGCTCTGAGGCAACTGAATTAGAATCAAATGCTCTAGGGAATCAAAGCAACGAGCACCTTGAGCAACGTGTTGAACAGCTTAATTCGGCAATAGCAGACGTCCGGAAACAATTAGAGGACCTAGGATCTCCTAATTAATTCTAATTTTTAAACAATTAAATACAAATCAAATGCTTAGATCAAATGCGATAACACAGGGTATTCAACGTTCACCGAACAGAGCAATGCTTAGAGCTGTTGGCTTTGATGATAATGACTTTAATAAGCCAATCATCGGAATCGCTAATGGTCACAGCACAATAACCCCATGCAATATGGGATTAATGGATCTGGCTAATAGAGCAGAGGCCGCTTTAAAAGAGGCTGGTGCAATGCCTCAAACATTCGGGACCATAACTGTAAGTGACGGCATCTCTATGGGAACAGAAGGGATGAAATATTCATTAGTTTCAAGAGAAGTTATTGCTGACGCAATTGAGACAGCTTGCAATGCTCAAAGCATGGATGGTGTATTAGCAATAGGTGGATGCGACAAAAATATGCCCGGCGCAATGTTATCAATGGCAAGAATGAATATACCTTCAATCTTTGTTTACGGAGGAACAATTAAGCCTGGGAAATTAGACGGTTGCGACCTAACTGTAGTTAGTTCTTTTGAAGCTGTCGGTCAATTAACAAGTGGGAAAATCGACGAAGAACGTTTAATAGCGGTAGAAAAAAATGCTATCCCTGGTCCTGGTAGTTGTGGTGGCATGTTCACTGCAAACACCATGTCTGCGGCAATTGAAACGATGGGTTTTAGTTTGCCATTTAGTTCAACAATGGCAGCTGTAGATGATGAAAAAGCAGAGAGCGCTGCCAAAAGTGCTCAGGTGCTTGTCAATGCAGTTAAAAACAACATCAGACCATTAGATTTACTAACAAAACAAGCCTTTGAGAATGCTATCAGTGTCATCATGGCTGTTGGTGGCTCAACAAATTCTGTCCTTCACCTACTTGCAATAGCGAGAACTGCAGGAGTTGATTTAACAATCGATGACTTTGAACGTATAAGACAAACTGTCCCTGTAATTTGCGACCTCAAGCCAAGCGGTAAATACGTAACAGTAGATTTACATCAAGCCGGGGGGATTCCTCAAGTAATGAAATTACTCCTCGATGCAGGAATGCTTCATGGAGAATGCAAAACTATTGAAGGTAAAACAATTAAAGAAGTTCTTAGAGATATCCCCTCAAAGCCCAAAGAAAATCAAGATGTTATCAGAGCAATATCAAATCCTATTTATAAGAAAGGACATCTAGCTATTCTTAAAGGAAATTTAGCTAGTGAAGGAAGTGTCGCAAAAATCAGTGGGGTCAAGACTCCTGTTTTAACAGGGCCTGCAAGGGTTTTCGAAAGTGAAGAAGAATGCTTAGCTGCAATTCTAGACAATAAAGTCAAAGCTGGAGATGTAGTAGTCGTTAGATATGAAGGACCTGTAGGAGGACCCGGGATGAGAGAAATGCTCTCTCCAACTTCAGCAATTGTAGGTCAAGGCTTGGGAGAGAAAGTTGCTCTAATTACAGACGGCCGATTTAGTGGGGGATCATATGGATTAGTTGTCGGCCACGTTGCTCCAGAAGCAGCCGTTGGAGGAACAATTGGATTAGTAGAGGAAGGAGACAGTATTACTGTTGACGCTAATAAATTGTTAATTCAGTTAAATGTTGAAGACCGAGAACTAGCTATAAGGAAGGAGAAATGGAAGAAGCCAAAGCCTAGATATAAGACAGGTATTCTAGGAAAGTATTCCAGACTAGTAAGTTCATCAAGCCAAGGAGCTACAACCGATCAAATATAGTTCAGTTTAACGAAGTCTTAAAAACTGTCCTGAGTCTTCTCGCAAGGGACTCAAAAAGTTTTCCATATGAAGGCGTTTCGCATTGGACACCAGAAGAGCTATCCATCCAAACTGCATGCTTCCCTTGCCATAATATCGGCCTATCAATTAATGATTTCCAAGATATAGTCATATTTACATCATTCCCACTTTTATACACTTCAAGTTCAATATCCATAGATTCTTCTCTTTCGCCGTCAATATTTCTAGATTGAATTTTAAAAATTAAGTCATCAAATTCATTCTCATCATCTAATTGATTTTCTAAAAAAACAGAATGAACATATGGCTTCATACAAAGGTCTGCTGCTTTGGCAACTTCAGCTATCAAGCTATCTTTGGAATCAGGAGTATGCACTAATTGACTTAATTAAGACTTTGATAGGACCAGCAAAAAATTCTGAGTTCATTTTGCCTGGCTGACCAAATTTTGAATAAAGTACTTGAAATCTATTGATACAAGTGGGATCAAAACCAAGAGGTAGCCGAACAGGCTTTGCTCGACGAGCCGGTTCCAAGTCTTTGAAGGGTATTTTTATACTACTAACTCCATTTTTCTTTGTGGGTATTGATGCCACCCAACGAATATCACCTTTTAGAATATTTGATAGTGATAAAGGTTTCTTTTCACAAGCAATTGCAAATTTCAATGTTCTCCCTTCTCCTTCAACTTCAAGAATTAATCCGGAATATTTGGAAAGATTAAAAGGTTTATCAAAAATTGGAGAGCGGCAACTAACAAAGCCACCTCCTTCTTCTACTAAGTTACCCTCAAGAAATAAGCCTTTCTCTGAAGAACGACACTTTGCAAGACTTGATCCGCCCATAATTGTGTCATTCAGAGATTTCCAATCTGAAAATTCTGAACCCTGTATGAGAGGAGTTTTTGAAATTTCAGTCGGTGGTGAATCAGGAATCAATTAAGAAGTATGCTCTACTCATACAATAATCTAACTAGAAAGATGGGTAAGCATCTTTATCAGCTAAGACAATAATTTCAGAGTTTGGTGAAACTAATTTTGCAGGTGTTCGCTCCCATGATTCTGATTGATCCAGTAGACGTTTAAGAGCCGTTTGTTTAGCAGATCCACTGATTAGGAAGACCACATTGTCTGCTGAACTGAGTAGTTTACTTGTAAAGGTAATTCTTTTATGACCTTTACCTTGGCCAACAGTTATTAAGCTATCTCTTTCAAATAATGCATCTGAACCAGGGAAGAGGGAGGCTGTATGCCCATCATCTCCCAAGCCCAATAAAATTAAATCAAATTTTGGTGGATCCCCCTCTAAATTATTTTTCAGAATTTTTTCATAATCTTTGGCACTCTCCTCTGGCGATGCTAATTCAACGGTTGAAACACTAAAAAATGATGCCTGTAAAGAAGGATTACCTTCTTTAAATAATGAATTATTCAATAGAAAGCAATTGCTATCTTGTGATTCATTGTCAACCCATCTTTCATCTCCAAGGAACAAATCGACATTAATCCAATCAATATTTTTTCTACCCAATAAAGAATAAGCAGCCTTAGGAGTCGAACCACCGCAAAGGGCAATTTTTGCTTTACCTTTAATTTTTAAAGTTGACTCAACAATCTGAGCAATCAAATCAGAGGCCGCTTGAGCGAGAGAGTTTTTGTCTTCTGAAACTTGAATTACATATTTAGTCATTAGTATCAATCAATCCATTCAGTGTGAAATGATCCGGCTTTGTCTACGCGCTCATAAGTATGAGAACCAAAACAATCTCTCATTGCCTGAACCAAGTTTTGGGGAAGTCTAGAGGTTCTAAGGCTATTTAGATAATCAAGAGTGCTACTTAAACACGGAACTGGAATTCCAGCATTAGCAGCAGCAGAAACAACCTGAGTCAGACCAGAAAGACGATTATTTACCTGTTCAGTAAACCAACTATCTAGAATAAGATTGCTTAACTTCGGATCTTTCTTAAATGCATCCTGAATACGACTCAAAAGAGTAGACCTTATTATGCAACCACCTTTCCATATTTGAGCAATGGAGGGCATGTCAAGATCGTAATCATATTCATCAGAAGCTAGCCTTAGAATATCCATGCCTTGGGCATAGCTAGCTATTGTAGCCAATACAACTGCATCCATAAGCAAGGGCATTCCATCAGAAGGCTTTCCAAAATCAACAAACGAAGGATTATTACCGTTCAGAATTGTTTCTGCATAATTTCTTTGATCTTTCATCGAACTCATAACCCTTCCATTCAAAGATGCATAGATAGTTGGGACAGAAGCTCCAAGTTCAAGCGCGCTGACAACTGTCCACAAGCCAGTACCTTTTTGACCCGCCTTATCCATTATCTTTTCGACAAGATCGGAACTATCATCAGGATCCTTAACTCGTAAACACGCCTCAGTAATTTCAACAAGATAGGAGGAAAGTTCTTCAGTTTTATTCCAATAACCCATAACAGATGCCATCTCATCACCACTCATTCCACAAACTCTCTTCATCAAGTCATAGGCCTCAGCCAAAATTTGCTCAATTCCATATTCAATTCCGTTATGAACGGTCTTAACAAAATGTCCTGACCCCCCTGGACCGATATAAGTCACACAAGGTCCATCTTCAACCTGCGCTGCCATTTTATTCAACAAACTCTCAATGGCATCGTAGGAGGACTTTGTGCCACCAGGCATCATGCTAGGTCCTTCCAATGCACCCTTCGCTCCACCTGATACACCCATCCCGATGTATCCAAAACTCTTGCTCTCAAGTTCTTTTACTCTTCTTTCTGTATCCATAAATTGGGCATTTCCACCATCGATGAGCAAGTCACCTTCCTCGAGGAAAGGTGAAATCTGATTAATGACAGCATCAGTAGCTGCTCCAGCCTTAACCATCATTAGTACTCTTCTTGGACGTTCCAGCTTTGAAACAAATTCTTGAAGATCCTTCGCTCCTTGAATTGATTTATTGACCCCCCTACCTAATAGAAAATCTTCAGTTTTTTGATAAGTGCGGTTATAGACCACACTAGAAAAACCATTACGCTCTGCATTAAGAACAAGGTTCTCTCCCATTACTCCAAGACCGACTAATCCAAAATGTGCCTTGGTCATTAAGTTAATAAGTTTCTACTTGAGCTAGTGTGACGACTGTGGAATCATTTCGCTGCATTAAAGAGCTCAATGTCAGGGATGAAGGATTCTTTAATAAATATTTGATAATAAAATCTCGAAAAAACTAGGCTTATTAAATTTCTAGAAAATCAAAATAAAATCAAATAATTGTTCCATCAGGAATTGTGGCATTCTTGACGATGACAACTATTCCATTACGAATATAAAAACCTTGATCTGCTCGATCAGCTTCCTCAACATTGTCTTTATTGACTATCGTTACATTGTCACCTATTCGAGCATTCTTATCGAGAATTGCTCGTTTAACAGTTGTTCCCTGACCAACACCTAAGGGAATACCTCCTCCATTTCTTAGGGCGATTCTCTCTTCATATGACTCGTAAAAATCAGATCCCATAACTAGAGTTTCATTTAGTACAACGTCACTTTCAATCCGACTCCTCACTCCCAATACACAATGGTGGATGCTGCAGGATTTAAGAATTGATCCCTCGGAAACAATTGAATCAGTTATTTGTGTATCTACAATTTTTGAAGGTGGTAAATATCTAGGCCTAGTATAAATAGGGAATTTCTCATCATAAAAACTGAACGGAGGGGTCGGTTGCTGAGTTAAGGCTAAATTTGATTCAAAGAATGCACCAATCGTTCCGATATCTTCCCAATAATCATTAAAAACATAACTTTTAAGTTTGTCACCCCTGCCTAGGGCCTCAGGAATAATTTCTTTTCCAAAATCTGTATAAGAAGGAAATTTATTTAATAAGTCAAAAAGAGTTGAACGACTAAAAACATATATCCCCATGGAGGCCAAATAAGGTTTTTCTTTTGCCTCATTTGATTCCAATCCAAATCTTGAAGTATCTACAGCCATTGCTTTCAATGAATCACCAGTTGGTTTTTCACGAAATTCTTTAATATTCCCTGATTCATCAGTACGCATCAAACCAAATGCCTCAGCTTGTGCAGAGTCAACTGGCAAAGCTGCAACTGTTAAATCAGCTCCTGTTTTTCTATGCTGCTCAACAAATAAGCTGTAATCCATTCGATAAAGCTGATCTCCGGAGAGAATCAAATATTCATCAACATCCCACTCTTGAAAAAGCCATTGATATTTTCTTACAGCATCAGCAGTACCCTCAAACCAAGATGGAGTTTCCGGTGTTTGCTGAGCGGCTAAAACCTCAACAAAACCTTGGCCAAAAGGTCCGCTCAAGTTATAAGTCTGTGCAATATGTCTGTTAAGCGAGGCGCTGTTGAATTGCGTAAGAACATACATTTTACTGATGTCCGAATTTATGCAATTACTTATTGGAATATCTATTAGTCGATATTTACCCGCCAATGGGACAGCGGGTTTTGCTCTCATTTTTGTTAATGGATATAGGCGTGATCCTTTTCCACCGCCAAGAATGATGGCAAGTACTCTCTTCATGAAGGCACTATTAATCGGCTATTCGGAGCAAACCTACTGGATAGAGTGCTCATTAATCCAGAAAAAAGTGATATGTAGTAAGAAATTCAAAAGTAAATAACAATATCAGTTGTTTTTGGGCTTGTTCAAAGAACTAGATACATCTAGATTAAAAAGTTTTTCAATCACATCAAGAGCATCTCTGCGATCATTCCTTGATTGAGGTGCTCTTAATTTTGTTACTGGTGTATGAAGTATTTTGTTAATTATGCCTTTGCTTAATGCCTCTACAACTTTTCTTTCTCTAGCGGAGAAATCAGGTCCCATTCTGCTTAATGCCTTCTGAAGTTCCTCTTTCCTAATTGACTCTAAACCAGATCTAAGACAATTAATAGTAGGAACTGCCGCTAAACTATCCCACCATTCTAGAAAAATGCGACATTCTTCCTCTATCAAACCTTCCGCTTCTAAGGCGAGCTTTTGTCTTGCTTCTTGATTTCTTGAAACGACTTCTTGAAGATCATCAACATCATGAGATTCAATTCCAGAAACTGATTTTGCATCAGAAGAAATATTCCTCGGAACTCCAATATCGATAAGTCTAAGTAAAGGCTTTCTATCGATATTTATCAATTTTTCGGCATCAATAATTGGCTCATTAGCCGCTGTGCTCGTAAATACAAGAGTACTGAGAGAGAGACAACTATCAAGCTGATCTATTAATTGACAATCAATTTGAATATCGGGAAAAGCTGCGGAAAGGTCCTCAGCCCTTTTTCTTGTTCTATTTAGAAGAGTAAGAGAACAACATCCTTTTGATTGGAGATGCTGAAGCAACAAACGACTCATTCGCCCAGCACCAACAACAGCGACCTTTTCACTTTCTAAAGACATTAATTGATCTCTTCCGTGCGCTTGGCCAAGTTTCAATTGAGCTAGTTCTACAGCTGCAGAACTTATAGAAACTGCTCCCGTTCCAAGATTAGTTTCGCTTCTTACGCGCTTACCTGTACTAACGGCCTGCGTTAATAATCTATTCAAGATTGGACCTAGACTTTGATGATCTTGTCCAAGACGTACCATTTTTTTTACTTGAGAAAGGATCTGTCCCTCTCCTAAAACCAAACTATCCAACCCCGCAGAAACCCTCATCACATGAGAGACTGCTTTCTCTTGGACATAATTAAATAAGTGAGGTGAAAGAATCTCATCCTCAAGGCCCGAGAATTCAAGAAGAAAAGATTTAATTGCTTCTATTCCCAATTGCGGGTCCTTAACTAAGCTATAAATTTCAAGTCTGTTACATGTGCTCAATATGGAAACTTCTAATATTTGATCAATTTTCTTTAAATTATTAAATGATCTCTCAACTAGTTCTTCTGGGATACTTAGCTTTTCTCGCACTTCGACAGGGGCCGTGCGATGGCTAAGACCGACGACAGCAATATGCATAAATAGCCCCTTATTTCATTTACTTAACTATCACTTCAAAGAGATGCTTTGAGCACCATCTTTGATGTGAACTGTGTTGGTAAATCTTGCTGTTTGATCAAGCGTACTAATCACAAGGCTGCTAGTTCTTGTGCAATCTTTTTCAAATTTAACTCCATCGAAAAGCAATCCATCTGTGATTCCACTACCAGCAAAAGCTACATTTTCTCCTGAGGCAAGTTCATTCGCTTCATAGATCTTGTCAATATCAGTTATGCCCATCTCATTCAATCTTTTTATATTTCCCTCCTTTGTATAGTCTGCCCACTCTGATGTTTGAGCTATTGCAGGATCATAAACAAGTTGTCCTTGGAAATGCCCTCCAAGTGCCCTCATAGCCGCTGCTGAAATAACCCCCTCAGGAGCCGCTCCAATGCCCATTAAGCAATGAGTACCAGTACCCTCAAAGCCGCATGCAATTGCCGCCTGAACATCTCCATCTGAAATAGGTTGAATCCTTGCACCAGTCGATCTGATTTCGGAAACTAGATTTTTGTGTCTAGCTCTATCCATAACAACAATAGTTAGGTCACTAATTGCGATACCAAGACAGTCACTCAAGATTTTTATATTTTCTGTAGGAGTTTTTCTGATATCAACTTTGCCTTTAGCAGCTGGAGGAGCAGCTAATTTATTCATGTAAAAATCTGGAGCGTTAAATAAACCGCCCCTATCTGAAGCTGCTAAAACAGCCATCGATCCACGCTGACTATTAGCACATAAATTAGTCCCCTCACAAGGATCTACAGCGAAATCAACTCCAGGACCTGTTCCTGATCCAACTTCTTCTCCTATATAAAGCATTGGGGCTTCATCTCTTTCTCCTTCTCCAATAACGATTCTTCCTTGCATTTGAATCGTTCCCATTCTCTTTCGCATTGCCTCTACGGCTGCGGCATCAGCCTCATCTTTTTGACCCAAACCAGTCAATTGAGCCGAAGCAATTGCAGCTTGCTCAACTACTTCAAGAATTTCTTGGACGAGAGTACGATCCACTTTTTGCAGCTAGGTAAAGAAATTTACGCCTTAAGGCAGACAATATTGTAAGTAATTGAGGGCATTGAAAAATGCTCAGAAAAAAGTACTCACAAAAAACTTATTATCTGTTGATAAGCAATAATTACTGTATCAGTGCATGGTCACACTAGAACTTGTGACCATGAATTAATAGAATCTCTGCCACAAGACAAAAAACAATGATCCAATCCATTTCGTCAGCAATTTTTTCTGAACACCGTCCAGTTCAAATAATCCCTTCAGTCTTGCCAGCAGACTGGGCAAATATGGGGCAATGCGTAAAAGACCTTGAATTGGCGGGTGTAGACAGAATTCAATTTGATGTGATGGATGGGAACTTCGTTCCAAATCTGACGTTCGGCCCAGAAATGATTTCTGCCTGCAGAAAGTATTGCGACGTACCATTTGAGACACAGTTAATGGTTAGTCAATACAACTGCGAAACCATGCTTGAGGGCTATGTAGCGGCAAGCAAGGGTGCAAATGGAGAGCCAGGAGTTGTAATTGCCCATGCTGAGGCGAATGTTCACCTTCATCGAATTCTTGGCAAGATTCGTCAACTGGGAGGGTCCCCGTCCGTAGCTCTAAACCCTCATACTCCAATGGACATGGTTAAGGATGTGCTGGATATGGTTGATCACGTATTGGTAATGACTGTTAACCCTGGATTTGGTGGCCAAGCCTACATCCCAACAATGCTCAACAAAATTACTCAATTAAGGAAAACAATTTTAGATAATGGATATAACGTAGATATAGAAGTTGACGGAGGAATAAAAGCTGATTGGACACTATCCCAATGCTGCGCTGCGGGAGCAAATTGCTTCATTGCAGGAAGTGGTATGTTTGCTTATCCAACACTTAAAGAAGGTTGTGATGCACTTAGGAAAGTTGCCAATGACGCACAGAATGGAGTAATTGTTGCAAAATAATTAACTTAGTTGTTAATTACTATGTATCGAAGAACCAACCATAACTGTGTAAACCGACCCCAAGAAGGTTCACTCCAATATAGCAAATAATAATAACAAAAAAGCCTGCTATAGCAAGTATTGCAGGCTTTTTACCTTGCCACCCTCTTGTCAACCTAGTATGCAAATAGGCTGCATAAACCAACCAACATATTAAAGCCCAAGTTTCTTTAGGGTCCCAACTCCACCAACTACCCCAAGCTTCATTAGCCCAAACAGCACCACTAATAAGACCAACTGTAAGCAACAAAAATCCAGCAGTTATTGATCGATAACTTAAAGAATCAAGTTGCTCAGCATTTGTAAATTCAATTGGTTGTATTGAATTTAATTTCTCATTTCTTTCATCAAGATATAGCTCAGAACGTTGCCTAAACGAACCAGACCCAAAGGAGCTATTACGCATATTGAATTGCTTTTTCCCATCAACAAAAAAGACACCAAAAGACAGAATGGAACCTATTAGTAATGCAGCGTAAGAGCACATAATCACACTCACATGCATGACTAACCAACTAGAACGTAGTGCTGGTACTAATGGAGCAGAAGATTGCAGGTTCTCAGGTAAAACAAAACTGGCAAAACCTATTGAAAGCAATGACATAGGCGTCGCAACTGCAGAAACGATTGGAGAACGCCATGCCCTTTCGAGAAAAAGTTGAGCTAATGTACAACCCCAAGTCAAGAAACAAAGTGACTCATAGAGATTACTAATTGGGAAATGTCCCGATTGCCACCATCTAAGGATCAATTGACTAGTTAGGAAAAGATTGGATATTGCAACTAAAAATCTGGCTTTGGAGGAATCACTACTACCAGCAACTGACCAAAATGAAATAGGCAATGCTACCAACAAGAAAAGAAAAGCTGCGAACCCTAGGGAAACAACAGGGTCAAAAGAAAAATTATTTAACTGAAAATCAACCATTGATAAAAGCAACTAGAGATTATTTAGAAAGACCAGATCATTTGCTTGCCTGTTTTAACAAAAAACCTCCCCCTAACATAGACAAAAAAACAGGAGACCAAGCAGCAAAGAAAGGATTTATTATTCCTTTGACTCCAAGAGAGCTAAAGCTAAAACTCAAAATGTAATAGATAAGAATCAAAATAATACTTAATCCAAAACTTTGGCTTCTACCTCCTCCTCTTTTTTGCATCACACCGAAACTACAACCAATTAATGCAAAAACTGAGCAAGCGATTGGCAAAGTCAATTTTTCTTGAATTCTTACTTTCATCCTTCTAGCTTCTTTAATATTGCCACTACTTTGATATAACTTCATAGCCGTATTCGCTTCACCAAGATTCATATCATTTGCATCTTTTGGCAGTTGTGCAATATTCGTAAGTTCAGTCCCTAATGGATATAAAAAACTCAAGAATTTAGTTCTTGTATTACTTCCATCAGGACTAAGTGTCAAAATATCTCCTTCAAAAAACTCCCAATTGTTTTTGTCACTATTCCAAATACCTTTTTTCGCCTTAAGCATTTGAGTAAAACCTAATTTTGAAAAATCAATTACTGTGACATCCAACATCTGCCCATCAATAAATTTCCAGGCATAAAAGAGATGTGTAACTCCGTTTTTTTTATAGCTCGAATATGGATCTGATATTTCTCCTTTCTTTGAAAATATAATATCTTCGCCCTGTTCATTTGTAAAAGATCTACCTAAAGAATTAGCTAAGATAATTTCAGCATTTTTATTAGTATTAGGAACAATATTATTATTAAAAATGAAGGTCATATATGACATAAATACTGACAAGATCAATCCTGGCAAAATAATTCTATAAACTGATATCCCAATACTTTTTAATGCCTTAATTTCACTGTTATCATTAAGACTTCCATAAGCTAACAAAGTTGAAAGTAACATTGCCATAGGGAAAGAAATAACAATGAAACTTGGTAGCTTTAGCAAAAGAATCTGAATGGCGACAGAAAAAGGAAGACCAATCTCAACTATTTTTCTAATCAGATCAAAAATAACTCCTACTGAAAGAGAAACGACGGTAAAAGCCGCAATTGAAAAAAATAAAGGCGGTAATAATTCAAAAAATATCCATCTATCTAATAATGGAATAATTTTCCATTTTCTTTCTAGTAGTTTTTGAAATCTAGAGAATAATAATAGGTTAGTTAACATAGCTAATTAATCGAATGAATTCCCCAGATAGCTATCTTTAACAATTTGATTTTTTGTTAGTTGGTCAGACGTTCCATCGGCAAGGATTTCGCCTTGATTAAGTATATAAGAACGTTCAGTTATGGCCAAAGTTGCTCTAACATTGTGATCGGTAATTAATATACCTATATTCTTATTTTTTAATTTCCTAATTAAATTTTGTAGATCATTAATAGCAATAGGATCAACTCCTGCAAAAGGCTCATCTAAGAGTAGAAATTTTGGACCTAATCGTCCCACAGCCAAAGCTCTAGCGACTTCACATCTGCGTCTTTCTCCACCAGAAAGTTCATGACCAAAGCGATCAAGGAAAGAGACCAAATTAAATTCCTCAATCAATTCTTCACGTTTTTTCCTACATAAAGAAATTGATAATTTAGCTTGAGAAAGAGCAATATCCAAATTCTCAATAACTGTAAGATTTCTAAAAACACTTGGTTCTTGAGGTAAATAACCTATCCCTAATTGAACTCTTTTTGTCATCGAACAATTTTTTATACTATTGCCTTCCAAATAGATATTTCCTTTGTTTGGCTTAATCAAGCCCATGATCAAGTTAAAAGTACTAGTTTTACCCGCACCATTTGGTCCCAAAAGACCAACCACTTCTCCAGGCTTAACGTTTAAATCGACGTCTTTTACAATAGTTTTATTGGATAAGGTTAAATCCAAACTCTCAATAAGTAGAGTCATTTCAATAAAACATAACTGGGAGAAGCTTATGGATGAAAAATATCTGAAAAAAGATCATACCTAAACTATATAAGATTAATCAACAATCCTCTCAACCCAATATATGTAGAACTTCTCTGAATCATGAAAAGAATTCTCAAATTTAGAATCAGCAATAACTCTAATTTTATCAACATAAAGTGATTCACCTGGCTGCAAATTCTTAATAGATGATCGATTGCTTAAAAGTAGTAATAATTTATTGACTTTAGGAAATCTATCTAAATAAATCTGGACTTCATCTAGTGTTTTAGTTCTGTCTAATGTAACTCGATTAGCCCATTGAGCATAACTCCCAAATCCTTTCAATTCAGGTACATAAAATTCTCTATCAAGGTATCCAGATACTGTCGCCACCTCAACATCTCTAGTCGCAAATATTGGCGAGTCCTGCCATCCCTTAGTCTGTATATATTGAGCAGTTTCCTTCCCACTTGAATACGGTAACCTGAAATCATTAATGACCATATGAATCCCAACTACCATATGTATAGTCAAACAAATGTTAAGTAATCTAGGGAAATAAAATAAATTACCTTTAGTGAATAAATTTTGGTAATTAGAGGACCCAAGTTGTTGGTCTTGATTTGATAAGGCTAACCATATTGATGAGATAATCACTAGAAAATAATATCCATAATGTCTTGATCCATCTCCTAGAAATAAAAAATAGTTAAAAAGAAATAAAAATATAATCCCGCTTAGAAAATAAATTAATGCTGGTCGATAACATCTAATAAATATGATTGTACTTACAATCAAAATTAAAGTAATTAAAGCACATAAAATCAAATCAAGGAACCTACTTGAATTGGGAATAATAAGCATATATCCTCCAAAAAGCTGTCCTATAACTCGAAGAAAGTGACGTATATCTATAAAAGAGGAAAGCAACTTAACTGAATCTCTTACTTGCAGAAGACTAAAGGCTCCAAAACACAATAATGTTGAGGAGATAGCGATGCTAGAAGACAAATCAAGAATCCACCTTTTATTTCTTTTATAATTTTTTCTTTGATTAGGATTCAAAAACCAATCCAATACAAGAGTCATTCCAATAGCAAATGACAATGACCAAGACAAAGCTTGTGTATTAGCCAAAAGACCAATACATAAAGAAAATGGTATGTAAGTTTTTACTTTTAAATGATAAATAGAACAAAAAATAAATATTATTAATTCTGCAATCACGTAATGACGGCACACAAAGAAATATTCCCAAAAAGGAAAATATCCAAAAGTAAATAAAGCTTTAGTTATTAGATTAAAAGGACTAAATCTCCAAAAAATTACAATTGAAGAACTACCTAAAAACCAATGCATAAGCTGCATACTTAAGGGTGTTCCAGTAATATTTTTTGATAAGTAAATTAATAATGACCATAGGACTGGATGTCCAGACGGAGCGTTATTTTTCCATAAATCTATTAAGTTATCACTTTGCCAAGCCACCAGCCATCCTTGCATTTCATCTCTCCAAAGAGCATGATTAAATGCACCAAATAAACCTATAATTATAAATAAAGTAGGTAAAAATATCTCATAAATACGATGATCAGGCAATTGTATTTGATTGATTCTTCTAAATTCCATTGTGATTTATCCAGAATGTCGATTTATATAATTTGAATTAATCAAAATTGTACTTTTATTCTGTACTTAAAATTGAAGAAAATCAAAAAAGTATAACAAGAAAAATAATATGAAATCATCTCTCTTTCAATAGAAAAACAGTGAGAGGCTTAACAAAGTTTTTAAAGGAAATTGAGAACGGGAATGGAGGAACAAGCTAGGTCCTTACCAACTTGTAGCAATTCCAATCTCTTTGAAACACATTTAGAAAGTCCTTCAATATCTAATCCTAAATTAGATAATTGAAATTTTTTCAATCTACCTAATGCTTCTCCGTAAAGTATGGTCGCCCCATTTATATTGCTATTTTCTAAATGAACTTGTGCAACAGCCACTTGCAATATTCCCTGTAACAAATCCCTTTCAGGACCACCAGTCTCATGCCATATTTCTTCAAAAACATCATGGGATTTGTACCACTGACAAGAATTAAATAATTTCATTCCTATTTCAAAACGAGCATCATTTATAAATAAATCATCATCATTATCCATAGGGTTCATTATCTTTACAAATTTTTCTTTGCTTTAATTTTTCTAAGCCTTATAGATTCAGGAGTAACTTCCAACATCTCTCCTGGTCCAATGTATTCAAGAGCTCTTTCTAATGTCATTTCAATGGGGGATTGCAATTGATCTAGCTCCTCTGCACCAGCTGATCGCATGTTGGTAAGTTGTTTAGCCCTACAGATATTTAATTCAAGATCTTGTGGGCGTTTATTCTCCCCAATAATCATTCCTTTATAAACCTTGGCTCCAGGAGTAATAAAAAATTGTCCACGGTCTTCTGCATTCTTTAGGGAATAGAACGTAGCAACACCCTCTTCAAATGAAATAAGGACTCCATTTCTCCTTTGCTCAAAATCTCCTACAGATGGCCTGTATTCAAAAAATGAATGACTCATAATCCCTTCACCTCTTGTTGCACGAATAAATTCACCCCTAAATCCAATCAAACCTCTTGAGGGAATAACAAACTCAAGTTGAGTTCGATGATCAGTACCAGTTTCCATATTTTGCATTTCACCTTTTCTTACCCCAAGGCTCTCAATACAAGCACCAATAGAAGCTTCAGGGACGTCAAGGACAAGTGTTTCAACGGGTTCACATTTAATTTCATCTATTGTCCTAAAAATTACTTGTGGTTGAGAAACTTGAAATTCATACCCCTCTCTTCTCATTGTCTCTATAAGAATTCCTAGATGTAACTCTCCCCTTCCACTAACAGAAAAACGGTCAGGAGAATCCGTATCTTCAACTCTTAAAGCAACATTCGTTAGAAGTTCTTTATTTAAACGATCCTTCAACTGCCGACTAGTTACGAACTTACCCTCTTTCCCTGCAAAAGGAGAATCATTGACAACAAAAGTCATCTGCAAGGTTGGCTCATCTACTTTAATTAGAGGTAAAGGTTTCGGCTCATCAGGGCAAGCTACGGTTTCACCAATAGAAACTTCATCAAAACCAGCCAAGGCAACTATATCTCCAGCATTTGCTTCTTCAATTTCAATTCTTTTTAATCCCTTAAATCCTAATAATTTATTAATCCTTCCTTTTTTCAAACTCCCGTCTTCCTTTATCAAACATGTCCTTTGGCCGTTTTTAATTACACCATTATGTACTCTTCCAATAATAATTGTTCCTAAGAAATCTGAGTAATCTAGGGTCGTGACTTGTAATTGCAAAGGCTTATTCACATCGCCAACTGGAGGAGGAACTTGTCTAATAATTGCTTCAAATAAAGGTTTCATATTATCGTTTTCACTTTTTACTTCTGTCTTTGCAAACCCCCCTAATCCACTCCCAAATAGATAAGGAAAATCACATTGATCATCATCAGCCCCTAACTCCAAAAACAGATCTAAAACTTTATCTACCGCGGTTTCTGGTTCTACCCTTGCACGATCAATTTTATTCACAAAAACAATAGGTCTTAAGCCTTGCTCTAAAGCTTTTTTCAGAACGAATCGAGTTTGTGGCATTGGTCCCTCGTTAGCATCAACAACAAGAAGACAGCCATCTACCATTCCCAAAACCCTCTCGACTTCTCCTCCAAAATCAGCGTGACCTGGCGTATCAACAATGTTTATCCGAGTATCGTTATAAGTAACAGCTGTGTTTTTCGAAAGAATTGTTATACCTCTTTCACGTTCCAATTCATTCGAATCCATCGCACAAGTTGGGACTTCCTCGTTATCTCGAAAAGTGCCAGATTGATTTAGAAGAGCATCAACCAAAGTTGTCTTACCGTGATCAACGTGAGCAATTATTGCGATATTCCTTATAGCTTGTATATCAAAACTCATAATTAAAAAAAATTAAAATTCTTTTGGTTAATAGAAACATAAAGAATATCTCACGATGACTTCATTTAGCTGTTTTAAATGCCAATCAAAATATCGAATATAAAATTTGAAGTAAAGAAAATTAAGTCAAGATTATTTGAACTTTATAATTTTATTGGCAGCTTCAAATTCCCTCAAAGCATTAACAGTACCCTCAAATCTCCAATGCCAAGGCTCATAAGTTACTCCCTGTTTGTTGTTGGGTGGAAAAGAAAGAACGAAATGATATTTAGAGGCAAACCTCTTCATCCATTTAAAAGCTGGCGTTTGTTCAAATTCAACCTCAAAATGAGTATCTGGATAATTTCCATCACCAACATCGATTGCATACCCTGTGCTGTGTTCAGAATAACCAGGAGGAGCTGAGTCCCTTGAGCGCTCAACAGCAGTTTGATTTCTAATAGATTTATTTTCATAAAAAATTTCCCTTTGCAAATTTATTGATCTATAACCACTTAATAGTTGAAGAGAAACCCCTCTTTGGGCCGCCATAAATTGCATTTCCTTAAAATTTTCATAGATATCTTTATGAACGTAAATACCTGGAGAAAAAAGAATTAAATCTTTTTTGGAAGCCTCTCTATAAGGAAGATGGCCTAGCAAGCTTTTATTTTGCCTTGTCTCAATGGAATTAATCGAATCATCTAAGGATTTTTTTTTGCTTAAAAATGATTTATTAGCTAAGAATGTAACCGATATACCAAGGCTAAGGAATAGAAGCCCTATACACAAAAAAGTCTTGTTAGTAATGGTTTTGATGGACTTAATCCTTCTTGCTAGCGGGATGTCATCTTGATAATTCATACGATCTGCTTATGGTCAAAACAATTGGAATTCGCAAAAATGATGTTTCGATAGTAACGAGTATCTTTAATCTTTATACTTTCTATTAGATAACGATGTAAGTTTTATATATAGAGAACTAAATTTTTCATCCAAAGATGTTAAGAGTTGCTGTTATTGGCGGTGGACCAAGTGGTTCATGCGCTGCAGAAATTTTGGCTAAGGCAGGAATTAAAACTTGGATTTTCGAGAGAAAGCTTGATAACGCAAAACCATGTGGAGGAGCGATTCCCTTGTGTATGGTTTCTGAATTTGATCTTCCCGAATCAATTATTGATAGGAAAGTCAGGAACATGAAAATGATATCCCCATCAAACAGAGAAGTAGATATTATTTTGGATGATATCTATCCAGGAAGCGATAAAGAATATATAGGTATGTTGAGGCGTGAGGTAATGGATTCATTCATGAGAAATCGCGCCGCTGAACTTGGCGCAACATTAGTAAATGGATTGGTGTCAAAAATAGAAACTGGTACTAACAAACAAGGTCCCTATACACTGCATTACACAGAAATCCTTAACGACAAATCCGAAGAGAAAGGTAAGCAACTTGAAGTGGATTTAATTGTTGGAGCAGATGGCGCAACAAGCAGAGTTGCAAAAGCAATGGATGCTGGTGATTACAACTATGCAGTAGCAATTCAAGAACGGATAAAGCTTCCTAAAGAGGAAATGAAGTATTACGAAGATAGGGCCGAAATGTATGTAGGCACAGACGTATCACCAGATTTCTATGGTTGGGTCTTTCCAAAATATGACCATGTTGCAGCTGGAACAGGAACAATGAAACAAAATGGTGGTTTAATAAAAAGCCTCCAAATTGGGGTCAGAGAAAGAGCCAAGAAGAGACTCGTAAATGGAGAAGTAATCAAAGTAGAAGCTCATCCAATTCCTGAACATCCAAGACCAAGGAGAGTTGTTGGAAGAATGGCTCTAGTCGGCGATGCCGCTGGTTATGTAACCAAAAGTTCAGGGGAAGGAATTTATTTTGCGGCCAAAAGTGGGAGGATGTGTGCCGAGCAAATTGTCGAATCAAGTAAAAATGGAAAAATAATACCTACGGAAAATGATCTCAAAAAATATCTAAAAAAATGGGATAAAAAGTATGGAACTACATATACAGTTTTAGATATTCTCCAGAGAATTTTCTACACCAGCGATGGAGCAAGAGAAGCCTTTGTAGAGATGTGTGGTGACATGGATGTTCAAAGACTTACATTTGATAGCTATCTCTACAAAACTGTAGTTGCAATGAAGCCACTTCAACAATTAAAACTTACTCTACTAACAATTGGTTCTGTTTTAAGAGGGAAAGCTCTAGCACCCAGTACATATAAGCCTGTACCTAGTGCAGTCAGAGATGATAAAGAAGTTAATAAAATGTTAGCAGTAAGTGCAATCAAAGGTGGTATTAAAACCAGTAAATAATAATACAAATATTAATCTAGATAATTAACTAAGCTTGCTGAAATCAGCAAGCTTGAATGATTGATTCCTAAATATCGTCAATAGATTAAGTCTATTATTTCGTAGATTAATATCTTCAGTCATAACCATTACACTTCCTTCTCCATCAAAAAAGTTGGATAAAGTTTCAGTACTTGAGACTAGACCATCAGCTAACAACTTATATTTATCACGATCATAATTTACAGCCAGAGGTTTTAATTTCTCCAACACCTCAAACATTTCTCTTTCACAATCCTTTTCAAATAGAGACTTATCAACCAAATCTAAAGGATCAATAACATCTTTAGAGATAGAACTTTTAGCTGCCAGCTTAGAGGCTCGGGTCACAACAGCCTGCAACAAATTAAGTGTATTATTTTTTCTCATTTCCATCAATAATGAAGTTCGAAAATAGACGTCTGTTGGATCATCTAATAATTTTGATGTTGAAATAGTATCTCCTGCAACTGCCTGAATAATATCAAAGTCAACATCTTTCTCTTCTAATAAACTAATAATTCTTTGACGAAAGAATTCCTTTAACTCTGACAAAAGATTACTTATATCAAGAGAGAGAGAAGGGAAAAGTTGCTGCCAATAAACCAGTGAATCATTTAGTATTTTATTGATATTTAATTGCCAATCTTTATTCCATAAAATTAATAGTATTCCATTAGCAGCCCTTCTCAATGCATATGGATCAGATGAGCCAGAAGGCCTTTCGCCCTTGGCATAAATGCTGATAAGCAATTCAAAACGTTCCGCTAATGAAACCGCATTACCAAGTTTATTTGAAGGAACAGCGTCAGAAGTTCCTTTAGGTTTGTAATGTTCCAAAACACCGAGGCATACATCTCTAGATTCTTCCTCGTGAAGTAAGTATTTAGATCCAATAATTCCTTGCAATTCTGGAAATTCATCAACCATGTTACTAACTAAATCATGTTTACAAAAATGTGCAACTTTTACAGATTTTTGAACATCCTCTTGGTCAAATTCAAGTTTTAGTGTTAATAATTTAACAAGCCATTCTATTCGAATTACACGCTCATATAAAGAACCTAATCCTTCAGCAAAAGTTACATCTTTCAACTTATCAATACGTGAAGAGCTGCTTATTAATAAATCTGACTTTATGAAAAAAGAGGCATCAGCAAACCTTGCCTTTAAGACTTTTTCATTTCCTTTAATAATTTTCTCTTTTGCTGAAGGTAATCCATTACTAATACACAAAAAACCAGGAAGTAAAGTGTTTTTAGAGTCAAGTGATAATGGATCAAACTCAACATTCTCTTTGTATAAAGGGATGTATCTTTGATGAACCTTCATCACAGTGGACAAAACTTCAGGGGGTAAACTAAGGAAAGATTCATCAAAACACCCAGTCACAAGTAGAGGAGACTCAACTAAATCTGTCAGTTCATTTAAAAGGGGCTCAGTCAGATCTGGTTTAACTTTTTTATCTATTTGGTGATTAAGAACTAAATCATTGATACGGGAAACGCGACGCTTCCTATCAACTGTGACTCCAACCTCCTGCAATTGATCAAAATAAGTTTTAGCATTATTTATTTCTAATTTTGCTCCATGCAACCTATGAGGTCTTGAGATATTACCTATTTGTATTTCTGGATCACACCCTGAAAGTTTAAAAGATAGAACTTCTGTATCAAGCAAAGAAACAATCCAACGAATAGGTCTCGAAAAGCGAAAATCACCTTTGCCCCATCTCATAAACCTCCTTCCTTGAATCTTGCTGATCCATTTAGGTAAATAATCAGACAATAAAGTTGTAACGGGCTTGCCTTTCTCAATTGATTTAGCAAAAACGAATGAACCCTTTGGTGTTTCTCGAATCTCTAATTTTTCAGGAGACAGACCATATCTTTTAGCAAAACCAATTGCTGCTTTAGTAGGTTGTCCATCACGAAAAGCTTGAGAAACAGGAGGACCTTTTCGTTCTGCAATATTGTCTTCAGAAAATGGAGCAATCCCTTCAATCGTTAACGCAATTCTTCTGGGGGTAGTAGTTACTCTTATTTCACTAAATTTTATTTGAGAAGAATTCAAGTCATTATTTACATTTAACTCAAGCTGGGAAATAACAGATTCAGCCAAATCAGCTGGTAGTTCCTCAGTACCGATTTCTAAAAGGTAGGTAGACAAAAAAATTTCCTTGCATTTATAATAAGAGTAGATCTAAATATGAATTACTTCTACACTCTGTGTCCTAGAAAAAATTTAATATTCAATGAATGGATCTTTAATAACTCATAGTTTTATTTCAACAATAAAGCACTAAACAGCAAGAAAAATGATACAGTGTAGGTACCGGTGTAGGTACCATTGTCTAAGATCATAGAAATACCAGGAAGGTCAGGATTTTACCTCAGGGTTGCTGTACCAAGAGGTAAATTAAGGGCTGCTTTTGGAACATGTGATGTAGTAAAAAAAATAGGTAACACTAAAGAAGAAGCAAAAGAGAACATAAGCTCAGCAGAAATAGCTATTCAACAAAAATTCGATGAAAAGCTCAGAGAAGAAGATGCAAAACAGATCAACGAATCAATGCCCAAGGGAATAACACTAGAGGCAATTAAAAATAGTAATTCAAAAGAACATCCAAAAAACATAGAAAAAGACTTAAAAGATGCTGGATTTAGTAATGCAGCTATTGAAGCTCTGATGAATTTTGATGAAAATGAAAGTACCAATATGGAACAGATAGAACAAACTGTTCCATCACCCTGCATAGCTAATCATTCACCTCGGGCAAAATTTGAACAATTTAAAGCCGATAGTAATTATTTAAATGAACCCCTACATAGTGAGTTATCAAATGAGAGCGATCACTTTACAAACGACGCAGTACAACTTTTAAAATTTCATGGTAGTTATCAACAAGACGATCGAGAGCATAGAAAAAGAGGGGGCACAGGTAAAGATTGGCAAATGATGCTGAGGCTAAGAAATCCAGCAGGTTATGTGCCTGGTCCACTTTTTGTTGCATTAGACGAGCTATCTGATCGACTAGGGAATCAAACGCTTAGAGCAACCACTCGCCAATGCTTCCAAATGCATGGAATAAAAAAAGGAAATATTAAAGAAGTAATAGGAACAATAGTCAAATCTATGGGATCTACACTTGCAGCTTGTGGAGACGTCAACAGAAACGTAATGGCTCCTGCAGCCCCCTACGAAAAAGGATCCTATCCTGCCGCGAGAAAATTAGCTAATGATATTGCCGATGTTTTATCGCCCAAAGAAGCAGAAAAAACATACATTGATTTATGGGTTGATGGCGAGATGAAATATGCTATTAAGCCTTCTTCTGAAGTGAAAAAGAATAGAAAGATCCAACTAAAGCCTGGTGTATTTAGTGGGGATAAGAAAGAGCCTTTATATGGTGCAACCTATCTACCAAGAAAATTCAAATGTGCAACTACAGTCCCGGGAGACAACTCTGTGGACATTCTTACGCATGACATAGGACTGGTGACGTTTACAAACAAAAAAGGAGTTCTAGAAGGATGTAATGTCTATGTGGGAGGAGGCATGGGTAGAACACACAACTTAGACACGACATTTGCGAGGATAGCAGATCCAATTGGTTATGTAGAAGGAGAATATATCTTAGAACTTGTTCAATCTATACTTGCTCTTCAAAGAGATTATGGAGATAGAAAAACAAGAAGACATTCAAGACTAAAATACGTTTTGCATGACATGGGTGTAGATTGGTTTAAGAAACAGTTAACAACTAAATATTTTACAAGACAAAT
Source organism: Prochlorococcus sp. AG-424-E20 (assembly GCA_003213355.1). GTDB lineage: Bacteria > Cyanobacteriota > Cyanobacteriia > PCC-6307 > Cyanobiaceae > Prochlorococcus_B. The sequence goes on along the minus strand of QCND01000003.1, from coordinate 9,138 downwards.
TGAAAACCTTAAGCACGAAGGAGATACAATACTTCAAGATTATTTAGGCTGGCATCAACAATCGGAGAAGCTATGGTTTGTTGGTCTACCTTTGTTATCAGGTAGGCTTACAGGAAGGGTAAAGAAAGAGCTTAGAAATATAGTTGAAAAATATGCATTGGATGTGCGTTTAACTCCCAACCAAGATCTTTTATTGTGCAATATAGGTAATTATCAAAAAGCCAGTGTAAAGAAAGCACTGACTAAAATAGGTTTTATAAATCCAGGGACTCCTGAGCCATTGGTAAGACATGCCATGGCTTGTCCAGCTCTTCCATTATGTGGACTGGCAATGACTGAAGCAGAAAGATTTTTACCTGAGCTCTTGGAGCGAATAAACAATCAATTAAAAATTCTAGAAATCAATAAATCAATCCTAATCAGAGTAACAGGCTGTCCGAATGGATGTGCTCGCCCTTATATGGCCGAATTAGCTCTTGTTGGTAGTGGTTTAAATCAATACCAACTTTGGCTTGGAGGCAGCACTAATTTAAAAAGGTTGGCGACTCCATATCTACAAAAAATGCCTATCGATGACTTAGAGAAAACATTAGAGCCTTTATTCCTTAGCTGGAAAGAAACTGGAACCTCATCAAGTCTTGGGGATCATGTGACTAAACTTGGCTCTGAAAGTGTAATGTCTTTACTTACGTCAAGTGCAGCGCCATAAATAGGAATACCTTGATTGCTAGTCCAAGCCCATAATTGATCTCCATAGCTAAAATGCCACCACTCGTTTGGGTGTTGAACAAATCCAGCCTGTTCCATAACTGAAGATAAAAGAGATCTTCTGTTATGAAAAACTTGATGTTTTGAACAAGGCATCCCTAAATTGTCTTTCTTATAAAAGTCAGGACTTGATTCAGGACCAATAAAATCTATTTCTCCTCCAAGATCCAATTGATGTCCAGTCATATCAGCAAGAGTCAAATCTATTGCAGCACCGGTACTATGAGGAGGAGGTGTAAGAGGATTACATGAAGGTTTTGCCCAGAAACGACCAACCTCCTCAATCACGTCAGTGATGTCTTCTTTATTTGCGATATCATCAATATTTATCCCCCTCGACCTACAAGTTTCTTCAATAGTGTAATTAAACATGAATTTCTGTACAGAGATAGGTCTCCAAGCATCAAACAAAGCCAACTGTAAATCGGAAGTAATATCAAAAAGATTTTGTTGTGCTTGTTTCAATCTTTTTAAGACACTTTGGCGTAAAACCCACGGATCTAGTCCAGTTAAATATGGTGCACCTAACGACATATAAGGATGAGGTGTTAGTCGAAATATGGATTCAGGGATAACAACTAAAGGCTCATTACATTCATTTATTTTTATATTATTCCAAGGTCTCAAATTCATGATTTGTATAAAATATTAGGGTAAAAATTCATTCGCACAAAAATTCTTTCCTTAAGTTTACCTTCAAAAAGAATGAGTTCAATAGTAATAACTCATCAAAAAGTTAATTTAATTTATTACCAATTTTTAGTCTGTCCCACTGCTCTTTGATTGACAAACGAAGCATTGCGTTGTTTGAAAGCAGAGGATCGGAATCTAAAATAATTCGAGCCTCCTTTCGTGCAATTTCAAGTACATCAGCATCATCAGCTAATGATGCCAGAGCAAAGTCAGGCAAGCCTGATTGTTTAGTCCCTAAGACTTGTCCAGGTCCACGGAAACGCAAATCAATCTCAGAAATTTCAAATCCGTCATTAGAGTTCACAAGAACGTCCAGTCTTTGTCTAGATAATTTATTTTTATTTTGATGACTCAGGAGACAGTATGACTTGGATGCTCCTCTTCCTACTCGGCCCCTTAGTTGATGCAATTGAGCTAAACCAAAACGATCAGAATCTTCTATCAACATTACACTTGCATTTGGGACATCAACACCTACTTCAATAACGGTAGTAGATACCAATATATCGCTTTTTTTATTAATAAAATTCTGAATAACCTCTTGCTTTTCTACACTTTTCATTTTGCCATGGAGTAATTCAACATTAAATTCTGAAAAAATTTCAGTAGACAATTGATGGTGTACGTCTACAGCTGAACTAAGCTCTAGTTTCTCAGACTCTTCAATCAAAGGTAATACAACATAGATTTGATGTCCTTTCTTAATTTCACTCCTGATCAAATCATATGCATAATGTTTATCTTTAGGTGATATCAGTTGAGTATTAATGGGAGTTCGACCAGGAGGAAGCTCATCTAATTGACTAACATCCAGATCGCCATGCAAAGTAAGTGCTAAGGTTCTGGGAATGGGTGTAGCCGTCATCGTTAGCAAGTGAGGTTGTAAACCTTTGTTCAACAATTTATTCCTCTGCTTAACACCGAAGCGATGTTGCTCATCGACAACTACAAGGCCAAGTCGTTCGAAGACAACTGGGTCTTCAAATAGGGCATGAGTTCCTACAAGAATTTTTGTAGAGCCATTTACTAAATCAGTCAGAATTTGTTTCCGACGAGACTTTGGCGTAGAGCCAGTTAACAAATCAACATTAATCTCAAGTTGAGGAATCCATTTACTTAGTGTTTGAAAGTGTTGTGATGCGAGTACCTCAGTTGGAGCCATAAAAGCACCCTGCCATCCTGATTGAACTGCGGTGAGAAGTGCTGAAATAGCGATAACAGTTTTTCCACTACCAACATCACCTTGTAATAGTCGAGACATTGGCTCTGCTTTGACTATGTCTGATTCAATTTCCTTTAAAACCCTTCTTTGAGCATTAGTCAGAGAGAACGGAAGAATATCCAGGAATTTCCCAACTAGGCTATTAATATTTGGCTCAATACTTAGTTGAGGAGAATCAGATTTCTTATGTAAATCACGTCTTAAAAGAAGACTAAGCTGCAATAATAAAAACTCATCAAATACAATTCTTCTTTTTGCTTTAGCTAAGGTCTTTGAATTCTCAGGGTTATGAATATGAAAAAAAGCTTCTTTCCGATTAGGTAAATCAAGCCTATTTAATGCCTCTTTCGGCAGTGGATCTTTAATACTAGATGTCAAATAAAGGATCGATTGTATTAGATCTCTGAACTTATCAGCGGTAATACCTTCCGTTAAAGAATACACAGGCAATATCTGACCAATAGTTCTAGATTTCAAATAACCGTTGGGACTATCGATAACTTCTATTAAAGGGTCATTGAATGATTTACCATATTTACTCTCCTTAACCAAGCCACTTACCGCAACAGTTGCACCAACAGGATACAAACTTTGTTGAGATTTCACATACGCAATACTGCTACTCCGACGACCTGCGAAAAACCTAGTAATTTTCATTCCTCCTGTCTTATCTTTTATAAACAACTCAAGAATCGAAAGATTTGGATTTTTAGGACTTTTAAATGAACTGCATCGTCTAACTTTTGCCACAATCGTTACATTCTGACCTGCTTGAGTTTTATCTATCGTTTTTAATGAAGAGTAATCAACATAATCTCGAGGAAAATAATTAATGAGATCACGAATTAAAAAAAGGCCTAATGTAGACAATCTCTCAGCTTGTTTGGAGCCAACACCTTTAATAGCAGAAATCGAACTTCGTAAACTTAGTGAATCTGCCGAAGAACTCCTCTTATGAAAAATAGAGTCATGAGATCTTCTTATCTTTAATTTTTTAGACTCAATTTTCTCTTCGCCTTCCTTATATTTATATAGGATATGAAGAGCCTGTCTGGTTTGAGCTATTATTTTACGTCTATCATCTGTAGACATAGTTGGATATTTTTCATAATCTAAAGCTAATTCCTGTAATCTAGAAAAATTAAATTCGTCAACAGCTGTAGAAGGACCTCGTAATAAATATCCACTTACAAAATAAGAAAATTTATTTGTTCTCCCTTGAATATTAGTAAAGCCGTGATCGACCTCAACTGTCAAAGCTTGTTGCAAGGATCGAATCCAAGTTGTTAGTTCACTTGATTTGCTATCAGGAGTAGGTTTCGAATCAGAGCTAGTTATATTTTTGTCGTATCTTTCCACCATTTTTTATTAACCTCATCTGCTATGGAGCGACCTTGCCAGTAACGTTGTTGTTTAATCATACCTAAGAGTACATTTTGATAATGTTTCATATTAGTTCTACTTTTTCTAAGTCTTGGATTATCAAATTCCATATCCGCAGGAGTAATTAACAAGCAATCAATGTCTAAACCACCAGTATCTAATGGATTATTCGTTGGTAATCTAAAAGTAAGAATATTGGATTTGGATTTAGAAGAAATTAGTTGGCCAGATAAAGCAGCATCTAAAATATTAATGGGGACAAGTGTATTTACCAAGCCAGATTTTAAAAGCTCAGTATTAATGGAATGTGAAAGGTCACGCAACCTTCGAACCAAAGCTGTATCTATAGAAATCATCCACTCATATAATCCAATTGGTGATTGAGGTAAAAACCGATTACTTCTCGAATCTTCACAATAGTTCGTATCACTATATGAATCTGATGTTTTTGAATCTAAGTCTCTTAAATTAGATTCATCAGTCAATTCAAATATTGATTGCAGAATTTCAATATCTTTACTTCTCAACTTAAAATCATCGAAATTCTTAACATCATCTTTTAATGAATCATTTTCATTATTTATATTTTTAATTGGATCGTCATTTTCTGATATTTTACTTTTCAAATAAGGTTCTTTATCATCAATTGTATATGGAGCTTTTAATTCGCAATTCCATCCATCAGTAATTGATAATTTCTCCAAAGGCGGAGTGGGACTTATATTTATTGAATTAGCACCTTTAAATAATTCTGATTTTTCAGAATCATTTTTTATATTTGAAGCATTAAATATTTCGTCTTTAGCATTATTTAAATGACGAATATTTTCTTCATCAATTTTCTTGGCCAATTCATTTAAATGTTCAATGGTTATGAGTGAGATATTATCTGAGACTAATTTATCAATTTCAGACTGAAATTTTTTTCTTGAGCTAACTGTTGACAAGCCAAAATTGTCTCCAATCCTATCAGTAATTAGAGAAAATAATGACGTTTTTATAGTTTGAGGCAGATAGTTTCTTATTTCCTGCAGATAAAAAGAATTTACCTTATATAAATGAGGAGAAATATTATTACATTTTTCTTTAAGGAGACTTATTTGATCTAAAGGATCAAAATTAGAGTCATATAAATTCTTATTTTTAGACAAAATCAACTTGAAGTCATAGATGCGACCTCTTCAGCAAAGTCAGGTCCTTTAACCTCAATTCCCTCTCCAAGTACATATCTGGTAAATCTACGAACTCTTATGTTTTCTCCAATTTTTCCTGCAACTTGTTTTACAAGCTCTTCAACATTTATTGAACTATCTTTTATGAATGGCTGTTCTAAGAGAGCCATTTCTTTCAATCTCTTTCCTATTCTTCCTTCAACGATTTTAGCTTTTATTTGATCAGGCTTACCAGAGAGATCATCTCTTCCCATTTCTATTTCTTTCTCTTTATTGGCGATTGATTCTGGAATTTGATCAACACTTACATATTCAACATTTGGACAAGCCGCTACTTGCATAGATAAATCTCTCAAAAGGCCTTGGAATAAATCACCTCTAGCAACAAAATCAGTCTCGCAGTTCAACTCCAGAAGAACACCTACACGAGAACCTGTATGAATGTAACTGCCTACAGCGCCTTCAGCGGCAACCCTACCTGATTTCTTTTCAGCGCTAGCAATGCCTTTTTGTCTTAACCACTCAACAGACTTATTCATATCACCCTTATTTTCGATAAGGGCTTTTTTACAATCCATCATTCCTGCGGATGTCTTATCTCGCAGTTCTTTAACGAGTTTAGCTGTTATTTCCGCCATTTTATTTTGGGGTAGTGAGAAAAAGGTAAGTGAAAATTTATTAAATAAATATGCTAACTACTCATTGGGGCCATGTCTCCCTTCGTTGATAGCATCAGCTAATCTCCCTAGAACGAGTTGAACAGATCGAACAGCATCGTCATTACATGGTATTGGAATCTCGCAAAGATCTGGATCACAATTAGTATCAAGCATTGACACCAATGGAATATCAAGTTTTCTTGCCTCTAAAACAGCGTTTGTTTCTCGCCTTTGATCAACTAAAACAACAACATCAGGAAGACGCCTCATTCCTTTAAGTCCACCTAGGTATTTTTGCAACCGTTCTAATTCTCTACGTAATACGGCACCTTCTTTTTTAGGGCGCATTGCAATAGCTCCACTCGATTCCATTCTTTCTAGATCTTTTAGTCTGTCAATTCTTGCTTTCATTGTTGTCCAATTAGTAAGCATACCTCCTAACCATCTTTGATTAACGTAAGAAGCTCCGCACCTAATAGCTTCTTGTGCAACTACTTCGGAAGCTTGTTTTTTAGTACCTACAAAAAGGAATCTTTTACCGCTTCTTGCTGCTCCTCTTGTCCATTTATAGGCGCTGTTCATACAAACAGCCGTTTTAACCAGATCTATAATATGAACCCCATTACGAGCAGAATAGATGTAACGGGACATCTTGGGATTCCATCTTCTTGTCTGATGCCCAAAGTGAGCACCAGCTTCCATCATCTCTGAGAGAGAAACTACAGCCATGTTTTTTGTGGGTTCCGGGTTCGCCTCCACCCAACAGGGATAACTTAAATAATGATCAAGGAATCAATATTTATTTATCACCCGAAACAGTCAGGTGTGCGGTTTTAAATTGCAATACTAATGTAACAAACCATGGCTCATTGGAGTCCAATTAATGATGCTTCTCTAAAAATTTGTCTCACTCCAATCAAATTGAGAGGAAGTCTTAACAATTCCATAGCCAAACCAGATCGACCATTCTTAATTAGAAAAGCCAAAAGAGGTCTTAGTGAATTCGTATTAATAAGTCCACCTAAAGTTAAAAATTCCCAAAGACAGCGATGAAAAAAAGTGTATTGAATTATAAATTTCACTCTCAAAGTTGGGTGCTTACGATAAAAGACTAATCCCATCTTTGCTCTCTCTTTTTCAATTCGAATCAAATGAGGAATTTGATCAAGAGCTAAAGCAGGATGCCAATGATATCCAATAGCTCCTGGACATTTGATAAGTTTAACTCCCATATTTCTTAATCTTTCTCCTAGTTCCAAATCTTCCCAACCATATAGTCGAAAAGAGTTGTCAAAAAGGCCTGAATTTTCTAAAACCTTTTTATCAATAGCAACATTTCCAGTAGCGAAGTAAGCCCAAGAAAAGTCTTGAAATTTAAAAGGTTCAGAATTTGGATTATTAAAATTAGAAGTATTTATGACAGATCCATAGGTAAAACATTTTCTATTACCAAGTTTTTCCCAGGCTCTGAACAAATAATCAATGTGGTTCCGTAGAAACAATTTATCTACAACTAGATCACTATCTATAAAAACAATTAATTCCCCTTTCGACTTTTCTACTCCAAGATTTCTTCCTAGAGCAGGGCCTCCATGGGATTGTTCAAAAAGTCTTAAATGAGGATAGTTTTCAATATTATTTCTTAGCCAATCAACTGTCCCATCTGTTGATCCATCATCGACTATTACAATTTCAAAAGCATGCATTTCAACATTCAAAATTTGATTTTCTAACGCATCTAGACACTTTATTAGTATCGGAAGTCTGTTATAAGTCGGTATAACAACGCTAATTAACATCCTAAATTAAAAAATAAAATCAAATTTTTTCTTCAAACACTTTAAATTAAAGAATTTAAAAAAATATTTTTTGAATTGCATTTCGATTTATTAATCAGCAGCTCCACCATTATTTGCAGTTCCGGTAACGCCATTACCTGCACCTTCTCCTCTACCATCATTGCGAAGCTTACGTTTCTTAAATTTCCTAGCATAAGCTCGGTTTCTCTCTTGCTTCTCTTTCTTAAGATTTCGTCTTTTTGACATACTAAGATCCTTTGAATTTTATATTTACTAATTTACTAAACAGAGGGCAATATTTGACCATCTTCCATTTGCAAAAGACGGTCTGCTACATCCAATATTCTGGGATCATGAGTAACCATCAACACTGAACAGGATTGTTCTAAGGCGAGTTTTTTTAACAAATCAACAATTTCTCTACCAGTTGAACTATCTAATGCAGATGTTGGTTCATCCGCTAAGAGTAATTTTGGCCTAGCGGCAAGAGCTCTGGCAATAGCAACTCGCTGTTTTTGTCCACCTGATAAATCATGCGGCAGCTTAGATAAGTGGTCTTCTAATCCAACAGCTCTAAGCCATTCTCTAGACTGAGCCCTTCGAGCCTTGTATGAAAATCCATTTAATAGGTCAGCACCCATTTGGACATTTTGTTCAGCAGTTAGACACCTCAAAAGATTATGTCCCTGAAAAATCATTCCAATTTTTTTTCTAATATTCTGTCTAGTTTTCCTGCTGGCTCCAAAAAGTTGTGTACCAAACACTTTAAGTTCACCCTCTTGAACTTTACGAAGAGCTCCAATCAAAGTTAAAAGAGTAGTTTTTCCACATCCTGAAGGTCCCGTCAGTAAAACAACCTCACCTGGAGAAATTTCCATTGAGACAGACTGGAGAACATGCCTTCTCATTTCTCCATGACCATACCAATGATTCAAAGAAGCAATATTTAAAGTATTATTGTTGATATTTTTCATAAATTATTTAAATTTAAAACATTCGATTTGTTCATCAAAATATCTCAGCAGGATCAGCATCTGCCAATTTTTTCATAGCTGCTAATGCTGATCCCATACACATAAAAAGTATCAAGCAAAATATAATTGAAGCTCTACTAAAACTCATTTCAACAGGTAATTTAGTTGATGATCTAACCAAAGCATATAAAGCTTGTCCTGAAACATAAGCAGGAATATATCCCATTATTGATAAAATGAATCCTTCCCTAGCTACAACTCCTAATAGGCTTCTTAAGTTGTACCCCATAGCCATTAAGGTTGCATATTCAGGTAAATGATCACTGACATCACTGTAAAGAATTTGATAAACAATTACACAACCAACAATAAATCCCATAGCAGCTCCCAATGTAAAAATAAATCCAATCGATGTACTACTTTTCCAATAATTTTTTTCAAAATCTATAAATGATTTCAAAGACATAA
>QCND01000002.1 GCA_003213355.1 Prochlorococcus sp. AG-424-E20 | reverse complement strand
CTTAGATTATTATCTTGTTACTTAGGTTATGGAATGTCAAGTTTATTATTTAAGGTTCTCAGGGAAAAATATGGAGTAGTTTATGAAGCAGGCATTTATCATCCTATTAGAGAGCAGCAAACACCCTTTATTATGCACGCTTCAACAAGTGAAGAAAAAGGGATCATTACTCTTCAATTACTTAAAGAGTGTTGGGAGAAAGTTATCAATAGTGAAATCTCTCCTGAAGAATTAGATCTTGTAAAAATAAAATATCGAGGTCAAATGGCTCATTCTTTGCAGAGTATTAGTCAAAGAGCTGAACATAAAGCTCATCTTTTAGGAATTGGGCTAACCAAGGATCACGATAAAGAAATTCTGCAAAGACTCGAAAGTATAACTAGTAAAGAAATCAAGGATGCTGCAAATAGATATTTAAAGAACCCATCGCTAAGCGTATGCAGTAACAAAGAAGTTATTCGGAAAATCTTTAAAGACTGGAAAGCTTAATCAAGTAAGATTGAATAGTTAGTCATCTGCCCCCAAAATCTTAAGTCTTTCAGAAGGAATCAAGAAATTACCCCTTCTAAATTTAACTTCTAATAAATCATTAGCTCTTATTCCAATAATTACTCCAACTTCATCAAGAGAGACTAAGTCTGGAGGTCTTAGCATTGATATTGGATCAGCTGTCTTTAAATATGGTAGAGGAACTTGTAAGGATACTTTTTCTCCAACTGATAATTTCATTATGACTAAATAGTTCTAGATAATAATATTGACATATCAGTCAATTTGTAAATAATAATGAATGAGAACAGCTAATTAAATTAATTGCACAAATTAACAAGCTGGGTACAGGCAATAACAGGCGTAATGCTAATCATAATATGCTCAATGATACCGTCATCAATAATTTACCCCCAAGAAGACCTGTCTCTCTCAATTATTCCACTACAAAGCAATTGGCAAATCCAAGGGGTTCTTTTGACTTCACTGCTTTGCGGACCCCAAGTAGGAACAATTTCTGCAATTTCCTATCTAATTATAGGTTTATTCTATTTACCTGTTTTTCATGGAGGAGGTAGTGTTGGTTATATCTTAACTCATGAATTTGGGTACTTGTTAGGATTTATTCCTGCAGCATGGCTATGTGGTTTATTAGCTAAAAAAGATACCAAAGCTAATTTAATTAATTATTCATTTTATACTGGCATGTCATTATGTGTTGTGCATATCATAGGTATAATTTATCTAATTATTGGTAAAGTATTTGGGAATTGGTTAGAAAATTTATCCGATCTTATTTTAATAAATACTTTTATACCTTTCCCAACTCAACTATTACTATGCATACCAATAAGTCTATTATCTATATTCTTAAGAAGAGTCTTAATAATAAAATGACTTTAATTAACAGAAAAAGTATTAATGTCATCACTTACTCTTTTTATATTGTTTTATTAGATCAAGTCAGTAAGTTCTTGATATTAAATACATTAGGATTTGAAAGATCTCAAAATATTATTCCTAATTTATTAAATTTCACCCTAGTAAAAAACAGAGGAGCTGCATTTAGTCTTCTAAGCAATTCCACAAGCCTTCTTACTATTATAAGTATTCTGGCCTCATTATTATTAATCACCGTTATAATAAGATTTCCGCCAAGATCTTATTGGAATTTGAATGGACTTGCCTATCTCTTAGGTGGTACTTTAGGTAATGGAATTGATAGATTATTCAAAGGTTATGTTCTTGATTTTTTAGATCTTGTTCCAATTAATTTCCCTATTTTTAACGTAGCAGATATAGCAATAAACATTGCTATATTTTGTTTTATAATTGATATAATTAAAACCAAAGACAAATCAAAATTAAAGTATTAAATGGATGGTAATTAACAAATGAAAATCCATAACTCTAAGAAAATAATATTTTATGTATTGATAATTTTTATTAGCTTGATAATTATAGGTCTGGTCGGAGCAATAATTAGATTGATAAATATACCTGCCATATTAATTACAGTATTAATAATAGGTGGTTTAAGTTATACAAAAAAAATAGACCGGTTACAAAATAGTCTAAGATCAATATTTAAAATAAAGGATGAGAAGAAATCATTAGATTTATCGCTAATTAGCAAAAAAGAAGCCGCAGATAAATCATTAAAAAGTATTGATCATTTAATCACATTAATCAATGACAAAGTCAAGGCCAAGGCCTTAAAGGATGAAAAGGATAGGGTTTCATTAGAGTTAGATAGAGGAGATATTGTTTTAGTAGTTTTTGGAATTGGCTCAAGCGGTAAGACATCATTAATAAGAGCCCTATTAAAAAAAATAGTAGGTAAAGTTAGTCCTGAGATGGGATCAACGAGAGGGAAAGAAACCTTCCGACTGAAACTTAAAGGACTTACAAGAGGAATAAGAATAATTGACACTCCCGGCATACTAGAAGCTGGGAGAGGGGGTAGAGAGAGGGAGAAAAGTGCGTTAATAGAAGCACGTAAATCTGATTTAATGTTGGTAGTAATTGAAGGTGATTTACGTTCTGAAGAAACAAGAACAATTAGGAGTTTGTCAAAATTAGGAAAAAGACTTTTACTTGTACTAAATAAAATAGATTTAAGGGGAGAAAGTGAAGAAAAAAGATTAATTGAGATACTAAATTCTAGATGTAATGATTTTATTGGTCCAAATGACATTATTTGTACATCAGCATCACCTCAGACAATTGCAATCCCTGGCAAAAAGCCTTATCAACCAGCCCCTGAAATCAATAGTTTAATTAGAAGATTAGCAAATATCCTTCATGAAGAAGGTGAAGAATTAATTGCGGATAATATATTACTTCAATGCAGCAATATTGGAAAAGAAGGGAAAAATTTATTAATCAAACAAAGAACTCAATCTGCTAAAAAATGTATAGATAAGTATGGGTGGCTCAGCAGCGGTGCATTAATACTAACTCCAGTTCCTGTCTTAGATATGATCGCTGCAGCGGCTGTAAATGCACAAATGGTAATAGAAATAGCTAAAATACATGGAGTTAAACTTACAAATGAAAGGGCAAAGAATTTAGCGCTTTCGGTAGGAAAAATACTTGCAACTATGGGTATAGTTAAAGGTGGAGTTTCTCTAATAAGTTCAACATTAAGTTTATCACTACCAACATTAGTTATTAGCAAAGTAATTCAAGGTATTAGTGTATCTTGGCTTACTAGGATTGCTGGAGCAAGTTTCATTACTTATTTCCAACAAGATCAAGACTGGGGAGATGGAGGAATACAAGAAGTTGTTGAATATCACTACAACTTAAACAAAAGGGAGGAATATTTTAAAAGTTTTATTCGGAGAGCTTATGAGAGAGTTATTGATCCGATAGTTGAAAAGAATTTGAAAAAGCTACCACCGAGATCAAGGCCTCCGAAGGAGGGGGACTCATCGGTCCTCTAAAATCTAAAGCAAAAACTAATGCTAAATAAATCAGGCCAACCAAAATTGATATTAAAGCTGTTATTAAAGCCAATATATTTTTTTTATTAAAAAAATCCTTATTCATATTAGATTCAACTAATTGAATGATTAATAAGATTAGCCAACATTTTTAAATCATCAAATTTAGTATTAGGGTTCCCCATAACAGCTTTTAAATAATATCTATCTCCATACATTGGCCTAGAGAGCATAAACTTATTAGCTAACAATGAGTTTCTTGTTTTTAGAGACCAATCGGATGCTTGAGAAGAATTATAATTAATAGGTGTAAAAGCTAAAAGATGAAGAGGCCCAGATATTATTTTAAATTTTGATTGATCAATTATTGATTCTAAATAACATCTTCTTTTAATTGAGCCCAAAAGTATTTTCTCAATACCCTCTTCACCTAATTGTCTTAATCCAATCCACAATTTCAATGTCTCGGCGGATCTAGTACCTTGAATTCCAAGTTCTCCTCCATGAAAGTCATTTCCTGTAATTGGTTCGGCATAAGGTAGTCCCGTTGAAAATGTAGAAGAAAGATGCTTTTTATTGGCGACGAGTAATAAAGAAGAAGTTTTTGGGATTCCTAATAATTTCTGTGGATTAATAGTTAAAGAGTCAGCGAAACCCAAGCCTTGAACAATTTCTGAAGTCATTTCTGATAAACCATAAATGCCGCCAATTGCGCCATCAACATGAAGCCAAACATTCTCTTTTTTACAAAACCTAGCGATCTCAGAAAGTGGATCAATAGCCCCTCTCACAGTAGTTCCAGCTGTTGCTACGACAGCAAAGCATTTCTTTCCCTGAGATTTTATTTTACTTAAACTTTTTCGTAAACTAGAAATATTCAATGCACCATTTTCATCTGTAGAAACTTTTTGTAGAGATTCCTGTTTCAGCCCCATAATCCTAAAAGCTTTTGAGAATGAAACATGACAATCATGACTTGCAAAAAAAACAGCCTTAGGATCAGTTTCTAGCCCAGAAATATTTCTTGCCATTACTAAAGCCATTAAATTACTCAAACTTCCGCCGCTAGCCGCTACACCTCCAGACAAATCACCAAGACCAAGCTTGTTACAAAACCATTTACATAGGTTTCTTTCCAAGGAAGACAAGCTTGGGGATAACTCATGGGCTAAAAGATTATTATTTAAACCTGCACAAATTAGTTCTCCTACTATTGAAGCTGATAAAGGAGGTGGGTCCAAATGAGCAAGAGATCCTGGATGCGATGGTCGATAGGAACCATCCATTAGTAATTGAAGTTCGCTCAGTAAAACTTCATTAGAAACTCCCTCTTTTGCTGGATAGACCTCTGGCAACTTAAATGAATCAGGAATTGGACCTTGACTTGCTGATTCAGCAAACCAATCACAAAGATTACTTGAGGCTTGAACAAGTAAAGAACGCAGTTCTTTATCTAAATTTTGAGGCGATGCGAAAGGGTCCAAAGAAAAGAAAACTCTATTTGTAGTATTGGGTGATCCAGTTCAAACCAAAAAATGATTAATCTCTAGATAAACATTTTATTTGATAGTTCACCAAACATCTAAAACATTGTCAAAACCAATCGGTCTGAACCAGAAAGAAAAAATAAATTGGATGACAAGGTTGCTAACGAAAGCAAGACTTGTAGGCGAGAAAGGGGAGGTTCCTATTGCTGCCGTTATTCTCGACAAAAAAGGGAGGTGTATTGGCTATGGGGGTAATAGGAGAGAATCAATGAAAGATCCTTTAGGTCATGCCGAGTTAGTAGCGCTTCGCCAAGCTTCTTGGATTAAAAATGATTGGAGATTTAATGACTGTACTTTGATAGTAAATCTAGAGCCATGTCCCATGTGCGCAGGGGCATTAATACAAGCAAGGATGGGTAAGATTATCTATGGATCTGCAGATCCAAAGAGAGGCGCGCTAGGTGGAACTATAAATCTAGCGGAACATAAAAGTGCCCATCACAACATGTTAATTGAAAGAGGAATAATGGAAGAAGAATCTAGGAAGATTATCGTTGATTGGTTTAAAGATAAAAGATTACTAGCTAGAGAAAATTTGTTATCTAAACTTAGGTAATTCAGTTTCAAAAATATTTATTATCTTATCTACATTTGCAGAGGTGGAGTTATATCCCATCAAACCAATTCTCCATACTTTTCCAGCCAGATCGCCTAAGCCTCCACCTATCTCAACTCCAAAATTATTTAGCAAATGCTTAGTAAATGCCTTACCATCAACATCCTCAGGTATTTTCACTGTTGTTAGGGTAGGTAAGCGTAATTCTTCTTTAACATGTAATTCTAAACCAATGTTTTCTAACGAATTCCAAAGCAATTTTGCATTTTTACTGTGTCTATCCCAAGAGTCTTCTAATCCTTCTTCCGCTAATAATCTAAGCGCTTCACGAATACCAAAATTCATATTTACGGGAGCCGTATGATGATATACACGATCACTTCCCCAATATTTATTAAGCAAAGAGACATCTAAATACCAATTGGGAACTTTATCTTTTCTATTAGACATTTTATTTTCGGCTCTTTCATTCATTGAAAAAGGACCTAGCCCTGGAGGGCAACTTAATCCTTTCTGACTGCAACTGTAAGCTAAATCAATTTTCCATTCATCCAAATAAAGAGGAACGCCACCCAAAGAAGTTACTGTGTCTACAAGAAGTAAACAATTATATTTTCTGCATAAATCACCAATCCCATCCATGGGTTGACATACACCAGTTGAGGTTTCGGCATGAACAATAGCTAAAACAGCTGGGTTATATTTTTTCAGAGCATCTTCGATTTCCTCAAGTGAAAATGCATTACCCCATTCTTTCTGAATGCTTTCAACATTTGCCTTATATCGACCGGCCATATCCGCAAGTCGATGTCCAAAATATCCTTTGATAGCAACTAAAACCGTATCTTCTGGCTCAACGACATTTGCTAATGTTGCCTCCATTGCGGCACTTCCTGTTCCACTCATTGGAAGTGTTAATCGATTGCTAGTTTGCCAAGCATATCTAAGCAACTCTTGAACCTCACTCATCAAGTCCACATAAAAAGGATCTAAATGTCCAATGGGAGGCTGAGAGAGCGCTTTCAAAACAGCAGGATCTGCATTAGATGGGCCTGGCCCAAGCAATAACCTTTCAGGAGAAACAGTTGGACCAAAATCTTTACGATGTTGATTATCAACAGAAGGAAGAATTTGAGTGGCCAAGAAAACAGATCAGTTTATATCTATTACGAGCCTAAAAGGCGATAGGCAAAGTCGGGGTGTTTTTTTTAGGGATTGCAATAGGAATTTGCTAGATTTGCCAAAAAAGAGAAAAAGTAATCAAAGTTTTCCGTTAAAAGTCTAAAAAAAGTGCTTCTTAATACAAAAAGAGATACGATCGCTTATTACGTTCATAATTAAGTATATCTGTTGTAAATCAAATTCATCATGAGCAAGACCTCTCAAGATGTTCTTCGTCAAATTAAGGATGAGGGCATTCAGCTAATAGATTTAAAATTCGCTGACTTGCATGGTAAGTGGCAACATTTAACGGTAGCTTCAGATCTAATTGAAGAAAGCTCTTTTACAGAAGGGCTTGCCTTTGATGGTTCTTCTATTCGCGGTTGGAAAGCCATAAACGAATCTGATATGGCAATGGTTCCAGATCCATCAACGAGCTGGATAGACCCTTTTTACCATCACAAAACTCTTAGTTTGATTTGCTCAATTCAGGAGCCAAGGAGTGGAGAGCCGTATGCCAGATGTCCAAGAGCTTTGGCACAAAAGGCTTTGGATTATTTAGGAAGCACTAGTGTTGCAGATGCTGCATTTTTTGGTCCTGAACCAGAATTCTTTATTTTTGATGATGTCCGTTACAATTCAGGAGAAGGTAGTAGCTTTTATAGTGTTGACACCATAGAAGCCCCCTGGAATACAGGGAGAGAAGAAGAAGGAGGAAACCTTGGGTACAAAATTCAACTAAAAGAAGGATATTTCCCTGTTTCACCTAATGACACAGCCCAAGACATGAGGTCAGAGATGCTCCTACTGATGGGTGAGTTAGGAATACCCATTGAGAAACATCACCATGAAGTAGCAGGAGCTGGTCAACATGAATTAGGGATGAAATTTGCTCCCCTAATCAACGCAGCTGACAATGTAATGATTTACAAATACATCGTCAGAAACGTAGCAAAGAAATATGGGAAAACTGCAACTTTCATGCCCAAGCCAGTCTTCAATGATAATGGAACAGGAATGCATGTTCATCAAAGTCTTTGGAAAGGCGGTCAACCTTTATTTTATGGAGAAGGTACTTACGCTAATTTATCTCAAACGGCTAAATGGTATATCGGTGGAATACTCAAACATGCACCATCCTTCCTTGCTTTTACAAATCCAACTACCAATAGTTACAAAAGATTGGTACCAGGATTCGAGGCACCTGTTAATCTTGTTTATTCACAGGGTAATCGATCAGCTGCTGTAAGAATACCTTTGACTGGACCAAGTCCAAAAGCAAAGAGACTTGAATTTAGATCAGGTGACGCATTAGCTAACCCTTACATCGCTTTTTCAGCAATGATGATGGCAGGTATCGATGGAATCAAAAATCAAATTGATCCTGGAGATGGAGTTGACGTTGACCTTTTTGAGCTTCCTTCAGAGGAATTATCAAAAATAGATACTGTCCCCTCTTCATTGAACGATGCATTAGAGGCATTAAAAAGTGACAGCAAATATTTAACTGAAGGGGGAGTATTTACAGAAGATTTCATTAATAACTGGATAGAACTTAAATACGAAGAAGTTCAACAGCTAAGACAAAGGCCTCATCCTCATGAATTCACCATGTACTACGACGCTTAAAATAAATTCCTCTAATAATTTTAAGGATACAGAATTAAGGTCTATGCAAAATATGCATAGACCTTAATTTTTTTTTAGCTAACTCGTCACTAATCAATCAAATCTGTTAGATAATAGAGGAATAAGTAACTTGGTTCATGGCAGCGCCAAACCTTAAAAAAATTGCGTATCATACTCTTCAACAAGGTAAAACGCTTGCTGGGTTAGCGCATAAAGAGTTGAGTACAAAGTTAATGGAGGTGTTTGCACCTGGAGCCGTCCCGGAAAATTTTCCAATCAATCAAGATCTAATTAAAGAAGTTAGAAGATCAATGGAAAATCTAGAGAATATTGATTGGAGAGAAGCAGAGTCAGGCGTTTACCCTAAATCACAACTTTTCGAAGCTCCATGGTTTGAATGGGCAAAGAAATACCCCTTGGTTTGGCTAGACATGCCACAAACTTGGCAGAGGCGAAGAAAAAATAAAACCAGAGAAATCCCAAAAATTGTAAATGAAGAAGATTACCCTGACTACTATTTACAGAATTTCCATCACCAAACAGATGGTTACCTAAGTGATCATTCTGCTGAAATTTATGACTTACAAGTTGAAATTCTTTTCAATGGGACTGCCGATTCTATGAGAAGAAGAGTTTTATCTCCTTTAAAAAGAGGTCTGAAAAAGTATTTATCTGAAGGCTCGAAGAAAGTAAAGGTTTTAGACGTCGCTACAGGAACGGGAAGAACATTACAGCAAATACAAAGTGCATTGCCACAAGTTGAACTTTATGGTCTTGATTTATCAGGCTCATACCTGAAGCAAGCAAGCAAATATCTAAGTTCCAGAAGTGGTGATCTTGTTCAACTGACCAAAGGAAACGCAGAAAAAATGCCCTATGCATCAGCGAGTTTTCAAGCATTAACTTGTGTTTTCCTATTTCACGAACTTCCCAGAGATGCACGCCAAAATGTTTTGAACGAATGCTTCAGATTGTTAGAACCTGGCGGAACACTTGTTCTTGCAGACTCTATTCAAATAGAAGATTCTCCAAAGTTCACTCCAATAATGGAAAACTTTCACAAAATATTTCATGAACCTTACTACAGAGATTATATAGTCGATAACATAAACTTAAGATTAGAAGAATGTGGATTTTCATCTATAACTTCTGAATCTCACTTCATGACTAAAGTATGGAAAGCAAACAAGCCAATTTAATTTTATAGAAAAAATCATGTCAAAAAAATCACACATACTCTTCTTATTATGCTAAAAAAAAATACCTACATTTGGCCAGAAAAAATTCACTTACTTGCAAAAGAGCTCCATAATGAAATCAGCATTGATAATTACAACTGGCATAAATTCAGGGGAAACAAACAAAGAAGAAGTGCTGAATTAATTATTTCGGCAATTTCACAATTAATTAATGATGGAGATGATGCAGAAATAGAAGACTTACTGAATCAAGCAATATTGTGGATAAAAGAAGAAATAAAAGATACGGGTTGTAAAAGTCATTAAAGACTTATTTCTTAACTGACAACTGAAGTCTATTCCCTTTCCTGCTCCATCTGACATCGTCAAAACACTTATAAATTAAATAAATTCCTCTTCCACCATTAACATCAATCTTTAAAGGTAAACAACCTATCCTTTTATGTTCAACTATACCTAAACCTTCATCTTGTATTTGCCAAATAATCCAGTTGGGAGTAAGAATTCTTCTAACACGAATAACTTTATTAGGATTAGACAAGTTGCCATGAACCACTGCGTTAACCAGAGCCTCATGCAATCCCAATTCAATCTTTTTTGCAGTTTCTCTACAAATTACAGGCTCTAAAAGAGTTTCAACAAATGATGCTAGTTTTAATGTAGAGGGATGAATAAATACGGCCCAATTTTTAGAAGGATCCACAATTAATTAAAACATTCTTTGTAAATTAATCTTCTGATCGAAAAATCAGTCTGAAAGTTAAAAACATATTTTCAACTTAAGTCATAAAAAGTGTTCTACAAGAAAAAATTAAGCATAAATAATCAAATCGTTAGCATTTAACTTTAAATCCTTGATGCTTTAGCAACGCATCCATCAAACGAACTCCTCTCAGTTGATTAACCAACGGCATGTGACCATTAGGTGCATCAATTGACCAATTAAATGCTTTTGGATATCTAGTCCATATACCATCTTTTTTCCAACCTATTCGAGGCCAAAGCTTGTCATATCTTCCCCCTAATGAATCTAATATTTTCGCTTGAACTGTAAAGCCAAATTTTCCTCTGGAATAAACAACCCAAAGTTTATCCAAAGTTGATAAATCAATCGAAGGTATTGATTCAACCTCAGAGAAATAAACATACCCTCTTTTTACTGCCTTTTCACCTGCAAGCTCTCTAAGTTTCGAGCTTGTAAAGCGGTCAGCATCCTCATAGCTTTCGTTTAACAAAAATTGCTGAAGAGGTGAATAATCAAAACCAACATCTGATGGGGAATCAAACCAAGAAAGGTCATCACAATTGAGAGTATTTCTTATGAAATCTTTATCAGTCTTATGAATGAGTTGCAAAATAAAACCAGGGGCCCAGTCACAAGCATCAGGATCAAAATCAGACAATAAGGCAGATCCAAGGCCTAGAAGCTCATCAACCCTTCCCTCTAAACCATTCAACAATCCGAGTCGTTTCCTTTCTGAAGCCATCTTAAAAGCCCCCAAGAACTCCTCTATGCTCTCTTTGCTTGGATGTGATTTTTCTTCAGTCATGATCAACTGCAGGCCTTAAAATGACCTAAGCACTAATACTATGTCAGAGAAACCTACCAATTCGAGCTATCCCGTTACGGATTTTCGAAATTTAACCAGCCCAATCATTGATGTAAGAAGTCCCAAAGAATTTCACCAAGGTCATTGGCCGGGTGCTGTCAATATTCCTTTGTTTTCGGACAGCGAAAGAGAGACAATTGGTAAAAGTTATAAAAAAGAAAGTCGCTTAAAAGCGATACTTCAGGGGTTAAAAGTAACCATTCCTAACGCTAAAAATCTATTAGAAATAATCCTTCAGATCACCACAAAAAAAGAAGGCAAAAATAAATCATTACGAATATATTGTTGGAGAGGTGGTATGAGATCTAGTGCTTTTGCCTGGCTTGCTCGAACAACTGGTATTAGGACATATTTACTAAAAGGTGGATATAAAAACTATAGAAAATGGGTTTTAAATCAATTCGAGGCTGATTTACCAATAAGACTTTTAGGAGGTAAAACTGGAACAAGAAAAACAGACCTATTAAATTATATAAATGAAGAAAATATACATGTAATTGATCTAGAGGGAATTGCTAATCATAGAGGAAGTAGTTTTGGTTCATTAGGTATGAAGGATCAGCCCTCAACTCAACAATTTGAAAATATTCTCGCAGAATCTCTTGATAACTTTCAAAAAAATAGCGCTATAGAGATATGGATTGAAGCTGAAAGTTCTAATCTAGGTAAATGTCGCATACCAAATAGTTTGTATACAAAAATGAAGAAAGCACCTATCATTGAAATAATTAAAGACAAAAATGAACGGGTAGAAAATTTAGTCAATGTTTATAGTCAGAACTCTCAAACTGAATTAAATGATGCTGTAAATAGAATAAGTAAAAGGTTAGGCCCACAAAGAACAAAAGAAGCCTTAACGGCAATTAAAAGAAAAGAATGGTCAAAGGCCTGCGAATCCATGCTTGATTATTATGACAAGTGCTATGAATATGAGCTTAAAAAAACAAATAATATAAATTCAATTGATCTTAGTGGTTTAAGCCTAAAATCATCATTAAATAAAATCTTAAATGAGAAGCTCAATCCCTTATAGTTTTCATAAAGATATTTCTATTAATTAAATTAAAAGAAAAGATGACTAAAATCAATGAGGATGTTGCAATTCAATTTATTAAAGGGAAAAACGAAAAAGCTCATCCTGAAATACGTTTATTTAGAAACCTCGACGGCAAAAAAGGCAAAGCCGTTTATAAATTTGACAAACCTACAACAATAACACAAATGAATTATAAATCTGTGCAAAAAATGTATCTAATTGATTCCGAAGGTTTACTTTCAACAAAAAAAATAGATTTATCTATTTCAGAAGATCATGTTAAGGAAGTTAAGTCGACTTATAATTGGAATTCAGAAGAAGAATTCGAGAGATTTATGCGTTTCGCTTCAAGATATGCAAATTCTCTATCTAAGAATTAATTATTTAAATTGAAACATACTAGCTTTCTATCAATCACAGCTTTAATTATTTCTGTATTGATTTTATGGAGTTTAAAAGAAATAGTCATACTATTTTTTGCCTCAATAATAATAGCTATGGCTCTTTGTACAATTACTGGTAAAATACGAGATTTTCTTCAAATTCCTAGATGGGGATCATTAATAATAACAATAATTTCTATATTTCTTATTTCAAGTATTTCAATAGTAATAATAATTCCGCAATTTACCAGCGAGTTTCAAGAGTTAATCAATCAAATACCTTCAGCAGCAAGCAAACTATGGGAGCTCTCAATAAATACGTTTTTAAATTTTTCTGAGCTTGTATATAAAGACAATACTCCTAATTTAGCCGATAAAACAATCTTAACAAATAAGCTTAATATGATTCCAGATGGTGCGAGTCTTGCCAGCGCAGTAACAGATAGCATTACAAAGTTAGTTAGTTTAGTAAGTAATGTTGGAATAGGAATTCTGCAATTAATTTTCATAATATCAGTTGGCTTAATGATAACTTTACAGCCTCAATCATACAGAGAAGTTGCTATATTACTAGTCCCATCATTTTATAGAAGGCGTGCAAGAATAATTTTGTTGCGATGCGGAAATGCCTTAAGTAGTTGGATGGCTGGAGTTCTACTGAGCTCAATTTGTGTAGCGATACTTGCCGCGATTGGACTGTATTTACTAGGAATAAAACTTGTAATAGCTAATGCTTTAATAGCTGGTGTCTTAAATATTATCCCAAATGTAGGTCCAACAATAAGCACTATTTTTCCTCTTTCTGTTGCACTGCTAGACACCCCATGGAAATCATTTGCTGTTCTTGGCTTGTATATAGTAATTCAAAATATTGAGAGCTATGTAATAACTCCTTCAATAATGCACAAACAAGTCAAATTACTGCCAGGATTGACAATTACTGCTCAATTTATTTTTACTATTATTTTTGGTCCATTAGGTTTGTTGTTAGCAATTCCAATGGCAGTAGTAATACAAGTATTTGTTAAAGAAATAATTATCAATGACATACTAGAAAAAAATAGTTTTTTAAACAAAAATGTAAAGTAGAGATGGTTTGGCAAATATTAATTTTATTCAATAACAATTCAGTCCAAGCCTAAATGGAATTTATAGAAATTTCAGATGAATTTATTCTTTCCATTTCCCTACTTTAACTTAAAATTAAATTTAATAGAGAGTTTTAAATAATCCTAAATTCGATGATTATTCTACTTAATTTAATAGGATATTAAGTTTTTACATTAAAAAAATAAATTTTGCAATTTTTATAATTTACAAGTTTAGTTATTTCCTTACGTATACTTGGAGAATATTATTTTTTAAAAGTCCCAGTCAAAACTGATCACTACAAAAAATTAAAATCAAGAAAGCGTTTTAAATCTCTATTCAAAAAGAAAACAAATATATCAATCATCAAACTCGGGCTTAGGTTTCTTTTTAACTTTACCTGAAAGTAATTGATGAAGAGCATCTAAAGAGTTATACACCTCTTTCAGCTCAGACAGCTCAGGTAATAAGCCATATTGGCCAAGCATTTGATCCAAGTCACGAAGTTCTTGCCTGATATAACGCAAATGCGAACTAACTTCTTCTCTCTTACTTGTGGACATTATAAAATAGATTAATTGCTACAAGGAATTAACTTTAGCCTAAGATTAGGATATAAAGCATCTACAAATTTACAAAATTTATAAACCCACAAGCTATTACCAAACTTTTAAGCAAGCAAAGCACAAAGAATATATAAAACTAATAATTACAAAAAAATTCTAGCGATTTTGACCCTAAAAATACAGAGAAAGAAATTTAGGACCCATTAAAAAACCATACTGCTTTGTAAAAAAATAAGAAATAAACAGTGCTATATCAAATATTTGCATAAAAATATAGCTATGGATAAACAAAAGAGAAAAGACCTCAACCTGAGGCTAGGCAATTTAATACTCGCAATATCACTTGCTACGGTTCCAACAGCCATAACATATGGAACTCTTAGTATTCATGGGCTAAATATTTGTAGTAACCTAAACAGTCAAGTAAGTCCTTCAATTAAAATCAAAGAAGACTGTGACAAAGCAGCTTGGGACACAACAAAAAGCTATATAGTACTAATTGGTTTTTTTATTACTTTACCTACTTGGATGTGGTTCTACTTATCAACTAAGAAAAAAAATACTGATAAAAAATAAACATATACTGGTCAAGAAGATAAGAAATTGGTAAAGGGAAAATCAAATGATCTCTTTTGTTTGATAGATTTGGATGAATCAATTTTTGAGAGTGGTTTGGTATTACTTACTTGTTGTCGATTAAAAAATGAAAAAATAAGATCAGGATTAGATTCAAAAATCTCTTTGATTAGGTAGTCAGCAGACAACATACCTGGTCCCAACAAAATAATTGAAAAGGCAGAACTAAAATAAAGTGCTAAGAGTTCTAAAAGATAAATGTTAAAACCTGAAGTTACGATTGCATGATAGATAGCTACACTCATGGTCCCAAGAATTGCGGATGCTCCAAGTCTGGTACCAAGACCAAGTATCAATAACCAACTACCGCCTATCTCAGATCCAGCGGCAATGTATGAGAGCGTGACAGGAAATGGCAAGTGAAGAGGACGCACAAAAGCATCAGCAAAATTGTTGATGTCATTTAACTTTTCAAATCCATGGTGGATTAAAAGCACCCCTGTAAATACTCTCAAAATCAGAAAAGCAAAATCTTTAAATACTGATTGGTAGAAGATTGAATTAAGCAATTTAACCTAGAACAATTGAAATGAACTTTAGATATGCAAGTGCATAAAGCGTGGATACAAAAAGACAAGGAAATTAGGATGAGTAATAATACCCACTCCAATTGCCTTGTCTTTTTAGTGGTTTCTCGGCATAGAGAAAACCCGACGTTAAATGGATGATAATTATTAAACTTAAAGAGTATTAATCAATAATTTCCTTCAGTCAAGAAAAAGGAGTGTATAAAAATTATCATAAATAGTATTAATACTGACAATAACAAACGAACCCAGCCTGTACTATAAAAAAAATATTGAATAGACTTTGAGCACATCATTACTTGCTGCTACAGCAGCTATTGGTCTTATAGCAGTTGCTATACCAGCACTAATTGCTTCACTTGGGTAAATCAAACATACATATATATATAGTTTCCTTAGGGAATTTAATATTAGAAATTCGTAAAGATTGCTCAAATCATTAATATTTAACAACTATTGATTTTCCTGCCACCCAACCACTAGTCCAACAATGCTGGAAATTAAAACCACCAGTAACACCATCAATATCTAATACTTCTCCAGCGAAGAATACCCCCTTAGTTATCTTACTTTCCATAGTTTTAAAATTAATTTCCTTAAGTGATACTCCTCCAGCAGTTACAAATTCCTCACCAAAAGGACCACGTCCCTTTATAAGATAGGTTTTCATTATTAAACATTTAATTAAAGACTCTTTTTTAGATTTAGATAGTTCCGCCCATTTCAATTGTGGGTCAATATTTAAGCTTAAGAGAAAAGATTTCCATAAGCTTCGTGGAAGCTTATCAAAAGGTTTATTATTGAATAATATTTTCTTACCATTTTCTGATTTATATAAATCAATTTGTAATCTAGCTTCGTTCTCATTCATGCAAAGCCAATTTATTCTTAATTCACCATTATATTTGTTATCGTATAAATTTCTTGCACTAAATGCAGAGATCCTAAGTATGACAGGGCCGCTAAAGCCTTTATGAGTTATCAAGATTGGACCTTTTCCAGAATATTTTTTTTTGTTAACATTGAGTTGGATTTGAACATCTAAATTAATACCTGAACAATCTCTTAATGAGCTTTCTGCCGTAGAAAAAGAAAAAAGAGATGGCACTGGATGGATAATTGAGTGACCAAGACTCTTTGCTAATCTACGTCCACTGGAATGACCACCAGTACAAATTAAAATATTCTTTGCTTGAAAGGAATTGTTTCCTTTAACTAATAAGTCAAAGCCGCTTTCTATTTTGCTTATTTGCATTACATAAGAATTAGTTAGTACTTTTACACCAGAGCTTTTCGCAGCAGAAGTCAAACAACTTATAACTTCTTCAGAAGAATCAGAGCAAGGAAATACTCTGCCATCTTTCTCTACTTTAAGACTGAGACCTTTCTTCTGAAACCAATTAAAAGCGTCAGTTGTAGAAAATCGATTAAACAACCCTAATAGTTGCTTTTCTCCTCTTGGATAGTTATTTACTAAATTAGAAATCTCGGAACATGAATTGGTTAAATTACATCTACCACCACCACTAATTCTAACTTTTTCGAGTACTTTTGAGGTGCCTTCTAGAATCACAACAGATCTAATTCCATTACTAATCGCGGTGATTGCTCCCATAAAGCCAGAGGCACCCCCTCCAATAATGACAAGATCTGATGTCATTAAACAATAATTACTAATAATTTATATTTTAATAAAAGTAATAAATAAATAATTTATTACTTTTATTTATTGAGTCAAAACTTAATTTTAAAAAATCAAAAAAGATTATTGATAAAAGATATTGAGGAGAGACGCATTGTCTTGATTCGCAGTTTAAATCTTAATTCAGTTCATTTTTGTTGTATCTTTCAAAAAATTTAAAAAAATATGGCCGGCCCAAAAAGAGATGAAGCAAAATCAATTCTCTCCTATGTAAGACAAGAGCTGAGATATATGGATGAAGACCTCAGGAACGACGGTTTACTTCCTGAGTTATCATCACTCAGATCAGTATATGAACAACTTTCAACTTTATTAGATCTTTCAGACGGCAGGAGAAAAAAGAAAGAGAAGCCAGAATTCCCTGAAGACAAGAAACACTAGATCAAATAATATATTTAAAAAGTCAATTATTAGTAGTACTAAATCCCTATAGAATGAATTTTACTTTATTTTTAGTTTTTCATAGAAAGGTGATTCAATAGTCTATTCTGGAATTGTTGGTAATTATTTAATTCAAATCAAGAAATAACTCTTTACTAATAAACTAATGCCTAAAAAAAACACAAATTCTGGTAGTGAATCTAATCTTATAAGCCCTAAAAATCACATTCGTTTTTGGGAAAAAGGTGAAATAGCATATTATGCTCTAAAAAAGATAAATGAGCATAAGGCTAATAATGAGATGGAGAAAGCAAAAGTAATGCTAGCTGATTGGAATTTTTAAAGTTATTAGGTCAAGAAATACTTAGAATATTTGAGATTCAACCAAAAAGTAAAGTAAATTAAATTCAATCTAAGTATATATGTATGCCCTCTGTAAGGAAAAGGATTGGCTATCTTCCATCAATTAATGCTCAAAAGACGATAACCAAAATTGCAAATAAAGAAAAACTAAGCCAATCAAAAGTGGTAGGTATATTAGTAGAAGAAGCACTAATGGCGAGATTTGGATTCGATCTTAAAAATTCTAATGATCTTATTGGTGAGAAGCTTTATTGCACAGAAAATAATATAGATAGACCATCCTTCAACTACAATGATCTTGACGAATTGATCTCGGATAAAGGAATAACATACGACAAAAAAAAGTACAGCTATAACTCAGAATATATTTTATCTAAAACAAAAGAGAATTTTAACGAAGAGTTATTTGAGCAGTTTAAACAATTTATTCTGTTTCAGAAAATAATGCAAGATAAATAATAATAATAATTTATTTTCAAATGATTTAATAAGATCTATCTATCTCTAAGAGATTGTAAACAAGCCTAGGAATTCCAAAGGATCCAGAGATCAACAAAAATGACGCATAAAACAATCAAATGCACTAGAAAGTGATCGTATACGTTCTTCTAAGGATAACTAAACAAGTTCTTTTTATAAGAAATCGTAAATATAAACATGACATCAACAACAATTCGTCCAAAATCAAACACATCAAATCTTCTTGAAGAAGCATTAAACCAGCCTTTAATTGGAGAAACAGCTAATTTCGCATGGAACGCAACTCCACTAGGAATTGCAGCTATTTATAAAGGAAATTCCCCTGCAAAACCTCCTTATGAACAGGCAATTAAAGAAGGTGAGGAATTAGCGATGGATTTAAGTCGAGAAGAGAAAGAATTTCACCTAACTCAAAAAGGACTTACACTTATTTTTTACTCATAATTATAGTTAAAAATATATTGTAGTTTAAAAAACATAAATCAAGAATTTATTTATCTACAACAGATGAGTCTATGACCCATTCATCGCTTAATCCTAGAAGAACAAGTGCTTTGTCCTCCCAATCAGTATCAATCGACCAATCGTAAGGAACATCGAAGGATAATAAGATCTCATTTTTATTTTTAGTATAAGTTTTACTTATTGAGGAAATGCTGCCGGAATTGAATCTAGCGTCTATGTAAATATCCTCAGAGTTAATGTATTCAATGTAGCCAAGCTGGTTAATTTCATCCTCGAATTTCAGTTCAATTCTGACGTTAAAGCAATGTGAATCATCCCAATCTGAATAATGTGAAAAGTATTGATCCCAAGAATTAGACATTTTATAGTTGCTACAATCTAACTTTAGATCACTAAAGAAAAAATTCTTGATTGAAACAATATAAAGAAGAGAATTTAATATTCAAATCTTAGAAGATTTTGAATACTTCTAATAATTACTTGCAAATTAAAAGATCGGAATACTCAATTTGTAAAAGTTAGAAAATTGAAATCATTAAGGACCCACGTACCTAGAGTTAGCAAACCAAAGCCGGCTATAAACATCATCAAAACTGCAAGCTTGTATCTAGTAGCTTCAGAACCTCTTCTAATCAAAAAAGTATCCTCAGCAAAAGAATTTACCTGAAGAATCTGCTTCTGAGGTGTTTTTTTCCTTGATGAAAACATTTTTTAATTGGTCATATCTATTAAATTAATGGAATTTTCCATAGACCGCGAAGAACAGATGCTCTTATCTCGAACATAAGGCGATATAAAAAAGCCTAGGGTGTGACACCAAAACAAGACAGGAACAAATTAAAGACTGCTCAAAAAGTAAAAGAGAATATACATAATTTAAAGCCCAAAAACCTACAAAGAGATTCCAATCAAATAACTTTTGCTCCAGCGGCAAAAGGATAGAAGAGAGGGCCAACGAAGAGGAGTGTTTACAAAAGATAACAAATGCTTTACTTTTGTTCGTAATTAAGAATTCTGCATTTATTAATCAAAGGAGTTCGGCTTCCTGGCAAGTTCAAACTCGACCAGCAAAAAGCTTAATCCGATCTCAAACTAATTTTTTATATTAAAAAATAGAAATGAATCCTTGAAAACCATTAGTTCAGTTCTGTGAGGAGCTTTACAAGAAAAAGCTCAATATCATAACTTCTATGAACAATTTTAATTTAAAAATTATTAGCCAATACAACTTCATGACCTTCTAAAGCATGTTTTATGTAGAAGCCTTATATAGTTTAAATCTATTCCAAATACATTTTTTAGCTCTTTAAATTATATCTATAAATTAAAGATATTTATTAATTTTTTCAAATGTTCATCGGTAGAAATATTTGTCTCAATTAGTGGGCAAATTTTATTTTTTTTATAAGTCTTTAATAGATTTTTAATGATTTTTTGAGCAAATTCCTCTGATTGTAAAAATTCATTAGAACAATAAACACCTTTCCATGGTCGATATTTAAATCTAGCTATAAATTGCTTTGAAGGAATTAAAATACTACCAAATAAACTAATTTCTGAGATTTTTTGATTATTGTTATTAATCACGGATATCATATTAGATAGTATTTCCATCCTGCTTCTGAGAAGTTTATAATCGGTACCAAATTGAAGCCAGATAGAACTAACTAAACCTGATTGAAGTTTCTTTTGTAATCTTAATAGCTCTTCATCAAACAAATAGGGAGGTAGATAAGGATTAAATGCTACGCCAATTGAAATATCTTGGTTAAAAAACAAAGAATTGTCTTTAAGCAGATATAAAGCCGAAACAGAGTCTAATGTCGACCTTTTTTGAGAACCAGAGACAAGAAGTACTTTCTTGCATCCATAATATTTAACAGCCTTCATAAAGTTAATAAAAGAATCCTGAGTATTAATCCTGTTTTTTTGAAATTCATGAAGGATACTAAAGTGAGGAATAATATCTATAATTGGAAATTCGTTTTTTGCAATTTTAATCGACTTTAAAAGAAAATCTTTTTTTAAGCTGTTTTTACAAGGTATATTAATTTTATAAAGCTTATTTCTTTGATAAAAAGATAACGTCTTACGAAGTTCGTCAAAAGATTTAAAAGATATTTCTATCCGTATTTTATTAACATTAAATAAATTATCCTTCATTTAAAATATAAAAATAATTTTTTTTGTAAATCATATCATGTAATTACAGAGATTTCTTTTTATATAGTATATAAATTAGATGAAATTATATACTTTAAATTTAAGTTCTCAACCATTTATAAATAGCTTTCTTTTTACAAGAGAGTTCATCCAAGGAAGAATAATAGTAATCATTCCATGAATCAGAAGGAACCCCAAGAAAAATCATTAAGTTAAGGGGGTATTCATTAGAATCAGAACATTTGCGAAAATCATCTCTAAATAAAAATGTAGATTTTCCCATAGCAATAGCGACTCCAAGCTCAACCATTACTCCCTCATCAGGTGGAGTTCCATTAACTATTGCGAATAAGCCATCAGCTTGTCTCAAATCATTTAAGTTTGATTTAGCAACTTTATTAGCCCAACCAGGCGCAGAAACATCAATATGACTATTACGATCAAAAGGTTCCAAAACAGTCGCCCCCATAAACTCCAATTTAGAAACAAATTCAGGTAAAAGCTTGAGTCTCCAATGCTCAGAAAAGCCATAGGGAGAGGCCAGATAAAGTGTTTTGTTTGCCAATTTTATTAATCTAATTTTGAATTATTTAATGGAATAATTCCTTGATTTTTTTCAGAAAAACGCTCATTTGCATCTTTTACTAATAAAAGTGATAAATCCTTGACATTAAAGATAAAATTCTTTTGATTAAAATACATTTTATTTATTAATTCCTTAATCTCTATATTAAATGTTGTACCTGATAAAAGAATAACAGAAGTCCATCCTGTAATTAGAGCTGAGAATATAAAGGCTAATTTGAGAAGTTTATGGAAAATATTTAGCAATCTTAAAAATCATAAATACATACTTATATGATAACTAGTAAAAAGGAGAATGCCCATTAGCTTAAAAAGCCTTTTAAGCACTTTTATTTATTTTAAAATCGAATTCAACCCAATTTGATGACAGCAATTGGTTCCAAGTTTTTAATGACTCTTCCTTTGTGACCTTTCTTCTGCTTTTAAATTGCATGGGTTTACCATTTGGTACGACTCCCCACATATCAATAGTTGAATCAACAGAGTTCTGATCATTAGTTACTTTCTTAAAATCAAAGTTAATTGCCCATTTATTGTGAGGATCCATGAGCCAACCAATAGGACCTTCTAGATTTTCTACTTTTGCCATCAAAAAACATAGTATTATTTTTGTTTTTAATTAGAAAAGCACGCTTCGTCAAGTCTAGAAATCTAAAGTGAAGTTAAAGAACTAATAATTTAAAAAGTTGAAAAAAAAATTACTCATTTAAAAGAATAGTTATAATAAATGCATACCAACAGCACATACAAAAATGTCCTCTGAAGCGGGAAGCACACAATGTCGAGCTTTGATAGAGGCGAAAGAAAGCATTTTAAAAGCCATGAATTCACTCGGATCTATAGAGAATTTAGATCACATACAGAAAACATTACGTAATATCTATAACGAGTTAGAACAACTTCATGAATCCAGAAGAATAGAAGAATCTAATAATCTTAATTAATAGAGGTCAAATGCAATCCAATAATATCAAGCGTACGCTTATACAAATAATAATATATAGATATTCTTAGTTAGTTAATATTTTCTGACGTTCCTAATAGTAAGCTATATTTAGTATCTCTTATGTATTTTTTATATAGAAATGAAAAAGGAAGCCTACAAATATATATAAAGATTTTAATCATATAAATAAATACCATAGAAAAACGCTCAAACTGATAAAATAAATAAAATTATTATCAAGATGTCTGAGAAAAATAGTAATATCTGCAAATTAGAAGACCTTAATAAATTTAGATCTGCGCCTAAGTTAAATAAAAAACAATCAAAAACTTTTTTGAATCAAGTCATCCATCTGATTAACAAATCAGATTGGATAACGATAGGAGTAATGTCACCTTCATATAAAAAAGGAATAAATGCAGTTAGAAGAATAGAAGAAAGATTTGAATACGAAGAAATGCAATGCATCTCATTACCTAGTTCTGATGGTCCAATATTCTTAAAGGCCAACCAAAAAACAGGTGAAATTTACGCTAGGGTTGAATTTGGCTTAGGTGAGGGTATATTAATTTGTTGTCAAAATCATGATAATTCATTGACCTCAAAAACAATTGGTCCCTTTCCATTAGATTTCTTTGATTAAAATAATATTTAATTGATCCGAAGCGAAGAATAATATTTTGAATAAATTTTAAATTAAATAAAAAAATAGAAGGTGTGAAATGGAATGCTATTCTAATGTATAAACCAAGTCAAAATTCTATACCTTGCTAAAATAAAATTTATTCATAAGCAAATTGAATCTAATGAATTACCACTGTAAACTTAATATAGAAGATTTAATATATTCTCCTTTAATATAAATGGATAAAGAAAGAGGAAAGTTTTATCAATCCGGTGATGGTTCCTATTTTTACTCAGCCGATGATGCCTCCAAGTGGGATCTTATAGATAGGATTGGCCAGCTTAATCTTCTTCACGTTTTAAAAAAGGAATGGGCGCCAGAGAAAACGAGTCAAAGTAAGTTAAGAAAGGTTCTTCAAGAATTAAATATTGATGAATTTGAAGATTTTATGGCAGATATCCTTGGCTTATGTGAATCTTTTGAGGAAATGGTTTATGAATTTGAAGGTAATATAAATTTAAGTCCTGAATACTTAGAAAGGTTTTATCCAGAAGAAAAAGAAAGTTTAAAAAAGTTAAAAGATCAGATAAAAGAACATAAAGAATGGAAGGAAAAACATCAAGCTTCATATTCTTTTCTAACAAGAAAGCTTCAAGAAAAGAATGAATCAGATAATAACGAAAAGAATACATAACGTTTACGTATTCTTCTAAAATAAACTTTACTTAGGATGAAAACTCAAATAGGAAATAAAATAAAAATTATATATCGCCTCTTAATATTGAAACCCCATTATTTTCATCTGACCTTTGATCGGATCTGATTAGTTCTGTTCATGTCACAAACAGACTAAGATGTCGCCAAATCAAACTCTAGCTTTACTATTTGCTGATCTATATCTATTAGGGATGCTTTAGCAATAATTTTTTTTTAAAGTCTTAGATTTCAAACTCTGAGGCAGATGTTTGCAGCGGAGAAGAAGTTACTAGCATGATTAATTAATAGTAAAACAATAAATTCGATCGCAAAAATTTGAACTTTAGATAAATCTTCAAAAAAACAAGGAAGTAGCACCACAGTTTTTAGCAAAACAGTAATTTTAAGCATCCCAGATTTCTACTCAAGTTTAATTGGTGATTAGATTGACCTGAATAAAGATTAAAGTGATTTTACCTACACAACTCTTAAGAAAATCCACTATAGTGTTAACAATTGTTTACACATGGATTGGTCTTTTGTCCTTCAGCGATTCATTTATAGCTTCGATCAAGGATAACTACAAAGATAGATATCCACTACTTCATAAGCACTTTCTATCTCAAATTGAATTTGTTTAAAAGAGATTATTAAATCTCAAACATCAAATCTTCATAAAAACAAATGACTTCAACAAATCCAAAATCAACAAATCTAATAAACAGAGAAGATGTGAATGAAATGATCGAAAATGCAATAAGAAGACACAACAGAAGATCTACAATAATTTCAGCAATTTTGGGCTGGATACTTATTGGTGGTTATTCATTTGGTTTATTTCATGTCGTTCAAAGTATATAATTTTAACTGCCAAAACTAGATTTAAAAATTTAAAATTATTTAGTCTACTTATGGAATAATAAGTACATTTAAATAATTTTGGAACATATTCAATATTCAAATATCTGATATATGTTTACTAAGCATGATTAACAAATATTTTGACTTTGTATTTATACCTACATTGTTGAAAATTAATAATGTATCTAAGTAGTTCGACTCCATTTATCTTGATAAGGAAGTTGATAATCCTCTTTATTCATTGGGATCCAACTCCAATCTGAGCATATAGATATTTGATAACCAATCACATAAAGAGCAAGCATTGCATTGAATAAATTAATGTGCGTGATAGGAGTATCCATGATTATGTAAAATTTCGGATATCCTAGCTAATTTCTTAACTTTAAAGAACTCCCAATTATTAAAGTGGCCATTGACTTCTAAAGTAATAGTAATTATAAAATTGAATATTCAAATTTATAATTACTACTTGAGTGAAAATTGACTCTTAAATATTTAGATTTCAAATGCTCCGTTTCAATAATTAATGGTTTTTAATTATTGGAACTGTAGGATGATCAGAAGGATCATCATTTAATATAGGCGCACATACTTGGCGACAGGATTTTCCCTGCTCATCTTCAATACAAACTTCTAAACATTCAAAATATCTATCTTGTGCGGTTTTCATATGTTTAATTTTAGTAGTATTCAAACATACTATTAAATGATTAAATTCATTGATTAATTAACAAAACTTTTTTAGGTAAATTCACTTATCTATGGTCTTAAAAATTAAAGTAGTATCTGTAAAGGTTATTCTTTTGGTCACATGCTGATAGACATTTAGTTAAATCCTTTATAGTAAGAAGTTAAAGAATCCTTTCCATATCAAAGGAAGACAGCTCTCCACGGGAACTCCCCTTAAGAGAAGTTTTTCTTTGAAAAGATTTATTCATATCCCTAAATTAAAACAAGCTATATTTCGCATGCCTTGAATTTCATTATATTTATTTAAGCTTCTTTAAGTTGAATGAGAAAACTTTTGTATTCAATACATATTCATAGCAAT
Organism: Prochlorococcus sp. AG-424-E20; assembly: GCA_003213355.1. GTDB lineage: Bacteria > Cyanobacteriota > Cyanobacteriia > PCC-6307 > Cyanobiaceae > Prochlorococcus_B. The sequence continues at coordinate 23,392 of QCND01000002.1, read as the reverse complement.
CATGAATCTTATGTTGTATTAGATCAAAATTCTAATATAAAAAATTTATAAATATGCTCAATTGACCCTAAAGAAAAAACTATAAAGGAGGATTACTCAACTAGACGAAGATAAGTTCACCTTATCATTATAAGGCTTTTCTTTATTGTAATTAGTGTTTTTAATTTTTAGATCTTTAAGAAAAAATTTAGCGAATTGCTGCGTTTCGGTTTTATGCATCGGTAAATACAGGTGTAGAATTAATCGAGTTGATTAAATTCTTTTTCAAAAAAACATTTGTACACAGTAGCGAAAAGAATTCAATACTGTGTGTGAAAACCGAACAAACCTATCTTAAAGCTATCACTAACTCATCTACTTATTATTTTCAAGATTTCTGATCAATTAAAAGTTTCACAATCAAAAAATATTAAAAATCAATAAGTACTTAAAGATAAAATATATTTAGGTTACAAATTAAATTTTAATAAACATATAAATTTACCTATAAACAGTTTTTCGTAATTAATTTTTTTATAAATTTATTATGAGATAAAATAAAAGTGAAGTCTTATTCTTTTTATATCTAGTTAGTTGATCTTGTCCAACTCTTTGCAGCCTTTGATTTTTTCTCTCCTTTCAATACAAAGAGCATTAGCAACGGAGCAATTCCCATTAGTGGAACAATAAGGTTCATAGCATAGTTATGAGTTCCTTCCATTTCATCATAAAAACAATAACTACTATCTTAATTAATTTTTACTATGTGTTAATGCGTAAAAACTCTTATTAAAAGAAAATAAATCTTTTTTGTTCAAAGCCTTAAATTAAATTCATGGATAACGAAGCTTCTCCTACGTTTCCTATTTATTGTGGATAATATAGAATTGAAAATTTTTAAGCAAACAAATGAATAATAGTTCTTTTGACATTAACTACTTATCTCCTACAGGTTTAATTGGTTTTTGGGTGCTATTAATTGGCATTAGTTTCACAGGTATTATGTTCTATTTTGTATTTTTTAATCTTAATGAAGATGATGATTCATACAAGGATCGGAAAAGAAAAAACCTAGAAAAAGAAACTCAAAAGCAGAAGATAGCCAGACTTTATCCAAAGGGGTAATATTAATGATTTTGTTTTTTTAGATAAGTTAATAAATTGGTCTAAAAACTAGATTTCATCAAAGTCTATAAAAAGATTAAATCAAATATTAATACCCTTTACAAGCAAAAGCATTTTCTCTCTATTACATCTCGTTTTTGTTCAGGAGATTTTGATTTATTGGGCTAATAAAAGGAGATAATAGAAATATAAAGAAAATGGCTTCTAACTAATGCAAGCCTATTTTAATTAAACCTATGGCTTCGAATCAAGCAAACACTAGTATTAGTCTCAATGAGCAGTCCTCTTTTTCAGCTTCTGGGAAACAAGTTCCTGCCGCTTTATCAATGATGGTGGACTCAATGACAAGCATGGTAGAAAGAGCAAAAATCGATTTAGAGAATGCTGATCAACGAGCTAGAGCAGACCTTGAAAACATAGATCAGAGAGCAAGAAAAGATGTTGCATTGCTTGACCAAAGAGCAAGAGAAGATATTCAAAAAGTTGATAAAAAAGCCAGAAAAGACATAGCCATTCTAGATAAAAGAGCAAGAGAAGATCACGAGCTACTGAGAAAGGTACGGAAATCTAAAGGATTAACCTCTTGATCTCTAATGTTTTTACAGGAAACAATAAAAGAACTGAGAACAACTAAAACTAGGATTAAAAATTTAAATTTTCAAAAAATGATTGTTATTTAAACCCACTCATTCAGAGTAAGTACCGCTTTGCCGTAAGGCCCAAGAAGCATCGACCTGGAAGAACCAGAGGGGGATACAAAGTGGAGCTTCGTTTCCAGAACAGGCTGGTATACGTCACTTTCACGACAGCTTCCCCATATCGAAAGAGAGTCAGATCAGAGCACTTGAGAAGGCCAGTACCAACAAAGCAGTACTTAAACAATCTAAAGAAATATTATCAAGATGTCGGCCAAATTGACCGTATGGTTTGTAGAACATCTAATGCTTCTTTTTTTCTAGACAAAGCATCCTTACTATTCAAGAGATATGTAACGTGGCCGAGCTTCCTGCCCTTTTTTTCTTGCTCTTTTTCATACCAATGCACTTTCAATCCAGGAATAGCTCTCAAATCATCCAATCTTTTGGTAAGTGATGTTAGATAGTTACTTTGCAAACCAAGCAAATTTGCCATTAAAGCACCATTAACAAGCATTTCAGGCATGGGTACATTAATACCAGAGGTGATACATATTTGTTGATCAAACTGACTGCTGCTACAAGCATCAATAGAAAAATGACCTGAGTTATGAGTCCTTGGAGCTATTTCATTTACAAGTAATCCTTCAGGTCCATAGAAAAATTCGATAGCAATAACTCCAACATATTCCAACTCTGCAAGCAACGAAGCTGCGATATTTCTAACCATAAGATCAACGTCATGATTGATATCAGCTGGAGCAAGGACCCAGTCACATACTTGTTTAGATTGATATGTCTCTACGATTGGTAAGCTACGGACAATTCCTTTTGAATCCCTACTAGAAACAATGGATAATTCCTTATCAAAAGAGATCCATTTCTCTAACATCCATTGTTCTTCTCTCTCAACTAATAGAAATTCTTGAAGTTGCTTTAGATTTTTAATAATTTTAGTTCCTTTTCCGTCATATCCACCTTTGGCAGCTTTTGCCATCAAAGGAAATCCCCAATCTGCAGGAAGCTCAATTTCTGATGATTTTTTTAATGGTATAGCCAACCAATCAGGGCAGGGAATATCAAGAGTATTTAATAGCTCTCTTTGAGTTATTTTATTAATTAAAGGTCTAATTGATTGAAGGCTAGGGACAAAAGAAACTCCTTTATTTTCAAGAGAAAGTAAACTTGCGATATCAACCCATTCATTCTCAAAAGTAATCAAGCGGGTCTTTTCTGCAAGAAGTTTTGTACCCACTGGATTCGTAGGATCATGCAAAATGAGTTGATTTGTCTTTTTAGCTGCAGGATCACTTTTAGATGCAGTCTGAACAACGACATCAACATTTCTTTTCTTTCCAGCCTCAATCAAAAGCATTGCAAGCTGTCCTCCACCCACGACTCCAATCATTTAGTTAAAGACCTCATTTTTAGAGCTTTGCACTAGCAAGCAAATAAGATAATCGCGAACAATCAAATAAAATAATGGATGAAGTATGATTTTAATAAAAACATCCTTAATTCACAACTTAAAGAATATTCCACCATGTGATCCCAGAATAAATACTGAACGTATATGAATACATATCATTTGCTTATAAAATGTGTTCATCAACAATATAATTACTTCTATATTTTGATGATTTAACATAATAAACCATCAAAAATTTTATACCCTCACAACTGTGAATAAAGACAACCACCATATTAAAGTCTCTCTAACTAACAACCCATATGAAATAGTTATTGGAAAAAGTAGTCTTGAAAGCATAGGAGATGAGCTATTTAATATAGGTTTTAGGAAAGGACTAAAAGTATTAGTCGTATCTAACAAGGAAGTCTCAAAGCACTATAGTGATTGCATAATTAAAAGTCTGATTAAAAGTAAATTCAAACCAAAGCTTTTAATAATAAAAGCTGGAGAAGATCAAAAAATTCAATCTTCTATAGATTTAATCCACAATGCGGCATATGAAGCGAGGTTAGAGAGAGGATCATTAATGATTGCCCTTGGAGGTGGTGTTATTGGAGACATGACTGGCTTTGCCGCTGCTACATGGTTACGTGGAATTAATGTAGTTCAAATCCCAACAACATTACTTGCCATGGTTGATGCTTCTATTGGGGGTAAAACAGGCATAAATCATTCGAAAGGTAAAAATCTTATAGGTGCTTTTCATCAACCAAAATTGGTCTTAATAGACCCTAAAACATTATCAACTCTCCCATCACGAGAGTTCAAAGCAGGTATGGCTGAAATAATAAAGTACGGAGTTATATCAGACTTAGCATTATTTGATCTTCTAGAAAGGCAAGGAAATATTTCTGATCTTTCAAACATAAAAGAACAACTACTAATAGAAATAATTAAGCGTTCTGCAAAATCTAAAGCAGAAATTGTTATAAAAGATGAGAAGGAAAGTGGAGTTAGAGCATTTTTAAATTATGGTCATACTTTTGGCCATGTGATAGAAAATCTTTGTGGTTATGGGAAATGGCTTCATGGTGAGGCAGTAGCAATGGGTATGGTTGCAGTTGGTCAGTTAGCGGTTCAGATGGGACTATGGAGAGAGGTTGACGCAACAAGGCAGAAACGATTAATAGAGAAAGCAGGTTTACCCACTAATTGGCCCAAGCTTGAGATAGAAAGTGTTCTAAGCTCACTTCAAGGAGACAAGAAAGTTAAAAATGGCAAGGTGAGCTTCGTTATGCCCTTGAAAATTGGTGATGTGAAATTATTTAATAATATTTCTAATAAAGAAATACGTGAATGCTTGCACAAAATTAGCTAATTGGCTCTTCAAGAAAACGATTTCCTAAAATCAAATCATCACAATTATCCTTCTGAAAAGCCAACCACCTAAAGTCACCCAGTCCCATTGGATCAACAAGCCTTAATAATGACTCTCTGCGATTTAATGCGGCTGAGAGATCATTATTACAAGTATTTTGAAGAGAATAAAGAAAATTTGAAAGTCCTAATGCCAACAGAGCTTGTCCCTGCCTAGTTTCACCCAGAAACTTCCACCCGTTAAACAGAGCATAATTAATGGTTGATTCGATACACAAATGTGCTGTTAAATCACACAGGCCAGCATCCTTTAAAACATTAGGGCTTGCTACATGATTTCTATAGGAAAAAAGAGTACCGTCTTTTCTCATTGCGTTGTAGTAGCGCTTCGATTCCATCGCATAGTCGACAACTAATAATGAGCCATTGATTAAAACCTTAGACAATTTTCCAAACCAACTCGGCAGGTCACAATGCCATTCGGTGACCCATCTATCACAGATATCCTTTGGTGGAAACTCAATCTTTAAAAGACTATCAGATTCTTGCAAAAATTTAATAATCTCAGAAGTAGGTTTGAGATCAATAAATTCCAAAAAATATTCATTATTTGTTTTTTTTAAAGAAACTCCCTGCCTAAAAACCTTATTATCGCTAAAAACCAATCTCTCTACGGGGAATGCATCTAAAACTTCATTGGCAATAACTACTCCAGTTACTGGGCTTAAGATGAGATCCTCAATGTTGCTCCAGCGATAATTAACCCCATCCAAACTATTAACTACTTTTTCTTGTCGTCTTCTCATTCCTACATTTAATTCAACGAGAATAAGCTCAATTTTACTGATTAAAGCAGGTGAAATTTCAGCAACGGCCACTATCAAATCTCTTGATAAAGTCCCTTCTCCTGGCCCAATCTCAACAATAGAAAACAATTCAGAATCAATTCCTGATTTTTCCAGATCAAGAAGCCAATCAACAACTTGAATAGCCAATAAACGTGCAAAATCATTACTCAAAGACGGTGAAGTACAAAAGTCTCCATCCTTACCAATATTTAATTTTCCAGTTGAATAAAATCCATTTTCTGGGTCGTTTAAAACTAAATCCATATATTTGTAGAAACTAATTGAACCGCCGCTATTAACGATGCGATTAATTAACCATTGAGGACATCTCGCGGTCGGATCAATCATGATGGAGAATAGCTTTAGAGAAAATTAAGCAAATGCTGAAGAAATCATTTAAAAGAGCCATAATTTTTTGCCTAGGATTAGTAATTATGTTTTCAATGGGCGCGAGGGCATTTGCTTACGATAATCCTGAGCTATTACCAAAAGAACAAACACCCATAATCGATCTAGCAAGAACTCTTAGTGAGAAACAAAGATTAGACTTGGAGAACTCACTAAATTCTTACGAACAAGAAGCAGGGTGGAAAATAAGGGTTTTGTCTCAATATGAAAAGACCCCTGGTTTAGCAGTCAAGGACTATTGGGATCTTGATGAAACAAGTTTACTTATAATTGCTGATCCAAGAGGAGGGAATTTATTAAGTTTTAATGTTGGAGATGCATACTTTGCACTCATGCCCAGAATATTTTGGGTGGAATTACAAACTAGGTTTGGCAACCAATTTTATGTAAGAGACAATGGAGAGGATGGCGCAATCTTAGCTTCAATACAAGCGGTGGAGACCTGCTTAGACCGAGGTGGCTGTGAAGTTGTACCCGGCTTACCCCAGGAACAATGGCAATGGACTTTATTGACCTCTTTGTTGGGAGGCATTATTGCAGGTTTCGCAGCTTCGCCCAGAAAAGAAAATGAATCATTTTCAATAGGATGGCTTTTGCTCCTTTCTCCTCTTTGGATAATGCTATTTGGCATTTTCGGCATTGCTCCTGTGGTAACTAGAACTAATGACATTTTGCCTTTAATGAGAAATATTTTGGGATTTATAGGCGCTGCAATTGGTGCATATTTGATTGCTGAAAGAAAATTTAAGGATCCTGATTTAAATAAGCCAAGTTAAAGTCAATTGGGTATCAAGAAAAAAACACACAGTGAAGACTAGTTTTCTTGGTTTAACAATATCTCTTTATATGCAATTGATGCATCATTTCTAAACCATCTGTGGGATACATGAACGAGCTTGTTCTTAGAAAACTCAACCCAAGAAAAATGACACAAATTCTCACCTGCAGAATCAATACCTCTTCTTGGAACACAGGCTGCATTTAAATATGAAGTTCCCCATAGATCTTGAGCAAAAGTTTTTCTAGTTCGATTCCCCCCAATTCTTAATTGATGATGAGTATGACCAAAAACGACTAACTCTGGAACCCTAAATTTACGAATTTGATCAATTGCTATACCAAGATCTTTATCCCCCCAATCCATTGATGGTAATTTCCAATCTCTGCCACAAAGGCTAGAAGCTTCTGATCCAAGACCAACTGGTCCCGAATGAGCAAGTAGTAATAGAGGAAAATCTAATGGTGCAGACTTGGCGGCAGAAACAATCCTAAAGACAGACTCATCAAGGCTGACCTCCCCAAATACAGACTTAACTTCTGGTGTTAAGAAAAACCCTCCCCCACCACTGCAAGGTCTAGCTCCAACGACAGAAAGTTCATTTAATCCCCATTTCGATAAATTCCATGAACAATTCTTTTCGCCTAACAAATCCAACTGGGCTTTTAAAACATTGCCAGATCCGTCTCTACCTCTATCATGATTTCCCAGTATTACTGAAGTGGGTATAGAAATTTTATTTATTCCCCGAACAATTCTTAAATCACCGTCGGACAAGTCACCAACAAATAAAACACCATCAGGATTCAGTTCCAAAAGCAGATCCAGATCATCCTGACTCCATGAGCCATGTAAATCCCCAGCGATAGCAATTCGGATATCTGTCAGATTTTTTTGGAAATTACCCTCTATACTGCCCCAACACATTGACTTGGAAACTAATTACTACTGTTTCCTATTACAAGACTGATATATCAGTCTCAAATAAAAGCAAAAATCTCATTGATGAGATCAATTTTTTGCGTAAAAAAAGAAACGCTATAATTCTTGCTCATTACTATCAAGAGCCTGCCATTCAGGATATTGCAGATTTTATTGGAGATTCACTTGAATTATCCAGAAAAGCTTCTGAAACAAATGCAGACGTCATTGTTTTTTGTGGCGTTCATTTCATGGCTGAGACAGCAAAGATCTTGAGTCCAAATAAGACTGTTCTTCTTCCTGATTTTGATGCTGGATGCACTCTCGCAGATGATTGCCAGCCTGATGACTTCCAAAAATTCTTAGACAAGCATCCTGATCATTTTGCCATTAGCTATATAAATTGCAGTGCAGCGGTCAAGGCAAAAAGTGACCTAATTTGTACTAGTAGTAACGCAGTTGATCTGGTAAACAAATTACCCAAAGATTTACCTATTTTATTTGCACCAGATAAGAATCTTGGCAGATGGGTTGAACGTCAAAGTGGCAGAAAACTAACCTTGTGGCCAGGCAGATGTCTTGTTCATGAAACTTTTAATGAAGAATCGCTTATAAAATTAAAAATCAAAAATCCAACCGCTGTAGTTCTTGCCCATCCTGAATGTCAAGAGAATCTTTTAGATTTAGCAGATTTCATTGGCTCAACAAGCAAATTGCTGAATTATTCTCAAAATAGTAATAAAGATAAATTTATCGTGCTAACTGAGCCAGGAATAATTCATCAAATGAGATTAAAAGACCCTTTAAAGACATATATAGAAGTGCCTGGACTAGATGGTTGTAGTTGCAATGAATGCCCATACATGAGAATGAATACCTTAGAAAAAGTGTTAAATTGCCTAAAAGAAATGAATCAAGAGTTGCAAATGGACGAACAAATTAGATCAATGGCCTATAATCCATTGAAAAAAATGCTTGATATGAGTAATTGATTTCAAGTGTGAATTTATCTCTTTTTATTGTTGTTTTAGGGGGAAGAAGTTTAAAAAGTAATATAGAAATACACGATGTAAGATGGGTTTTAGGTAAAACAATAGAGGATACATTCCCTGAGCTTAGGAAACAATGGTTAGGGAAGAAAAGCGGGCTCCATATTGATAGTTATAAGTGTATTAAATATGTAGATGGATACGAAATAGTCATTTCCAAACCGAATAAAGATAATTTAATTAGTCCAAAAATAGAAGCCTCAAAACTTTGGTTTGTTAATTTAGGTGGGTACAATCCTAAAAAGATGTATGAAGAGCATGAATTCAAACTAGTTGTCGCAAAAAAAGCTATTGAGGCAAAGCAAAAAGCTAAAAAAAATTGGGAAACAACTTTAAAAAACAAACATAATGATGACTACTCAGGTATAAATTATTTTGAACAGGTTGACGACTTGCATCCTATAAAAATAAAGAACTGGGAAATAAATCTCATTCCAGACGCTCAAGAAAGAAGCGAAAAAATTGTTCCTGACTGGTATGGATATAGGAGAATTGACAAGTTTTAACTACTTTTTTAGGGCATAGCCCAAGTTTGATTTCAAGGGGTTATAAGAATTTTTATTAACTTCAACTCTAAACTTTCTAAGTAAAATATTTTCAGCTGCAACATATTGACTATCTTTTAAGGTTCCTAGATCAGAATTTGTTAATTTATTTTTATCATTTAACAAAAGATCTGCTCTAATATCTGGCTCTATTCCATTTTTATTAATATCTTTACCACTTGGTGTTAAATATTTAGCTACCGTAACTGTTAAGCCTGAGCCATCAGAAAGAGATCTGACAGACTGAACTAGTCCTTTCCCAAAAGTCTTTTTCCCAACCAATACTCCTCTTTTATTATCTTTAATTGCTCCAGAGAGAATCTCGCTAGCACTCGCAGATCCTTCATCTATTAAAACTACAACTGGTCTGTTAGTTAAGGCTCTACTTTTTGCCTTTCTAATATCAGTAATACCGTCTTTAGTTTTAGTACTAACAATAATTCCAGTATTTATCCATTGTCTAGCTATTTCAATGCTTGCTTCAAGCAAACCACCAGGATTACTTCTAAGGTCTAATACATAACCAAAAGGTTGTTGTTTTTCTAATTTATTAATCGATAGACTCATTTCTTTCGGAGATTTTGCATTGAATTGTTTTAACCTTAGATAACCAATCTTCGCACCTGAACCTGTATTGTTTATTCGACTATCAACTACATTAATTTCAATTCTATCTCGTATTAGCGAGACTTTTAATAACTCATCATCTCTAATAATACCTAGATCAACCTTCGTTCCTTTTTTACCTCGAATAAGTTTAACGGTACTATCTATACTCAAGCCTTCGACAGGCTTACCATCTATAGATACAATTATATCCTTTGGTTTGATTCCTGCTAGAAAGGCCGGAGTTCCCTCTATTGGTGATACAACAACAATTTGATTAGTAACTTCATCTAGAGAAATTTGAATACCTACTCCCATCAATTCACCCGTTGTATCTATTCTCATTTCATTGAATTCTTTAGGGTCTAGAAATCTGGTATAAGGATCATCTAATTCTGTCAACATGTCTTTAATTGCAATGTATGCTTCGTCATTATCAAAATATTTGGTTGATAATATTTCCTTTCTTAATTTAATCCAATCTTCTGCCTTATATTTCCCTGAATAGTCCAAAAAGTCGCGATATATAATTTGCCATACCTGATCAATAATCTCCTTTGGATTGTTAGTAATCAAAGTAGAGGAATTAGCCTGGAAAGAGAAAGAAGGTGAAGGGCAAATAGCTATAACTAAACATATTTTTAAAAATCTCTTCAACATAATTATCAAATAATTTTTCTAATACTAAAACAATAAAAAGATATATTCTATTTTTAAGGATCTACCCATTTTCCATCCTCTTTAATTAAGTCAACCAATGCCTGAACACCTTCATCCTCAGGTACCCTCTTGATTTCATCTCTATTCCTATAAAGAGCAATGGTTCCAACACCTTTTCCTACATAACCATAATCAGCATCTGCCATCTCTCCAGGCCCATTAACTATGCAACCCATTACAGCAATATCCAAACCCGTTAAATGTTGAGTAGCGTCTCTAACTCTTGCTACAACTTCCTCTAAATTAAATAATGTTCTACCACAACTAGGACAACTAATATATTCAACCATAGTTTTTCTCAAGCCAACCGCTTGTAAAATTGAATATGCAACTGGTATTTCCTTTTCAGGCGCCTCTGTTAAAGAAACTCTTATGGTATCTCCAATACCTTCTGATAATAATGTTCCTATCCCTACCGTACTTTTAATTCTTCCATAATCCCCATCTCCCGCTTCCGTTACACCCAAATGCAGAGGATAATTAAACCCCTCTTTATCCATAGTGTCAGCCATCATTCTATAAGCTGCAAGCATCACGGGAGCTCGAGAAGCCTTCATCGAAATTACAATATTATGAAAATCTAATGAATGACATATTCGAATAAATTCCATAGCTGATTCAACCATTCCAAATGGAGTATCTCCATAAGCAAATAACATTCTTTCAGACAAAGAGCCATGGTTAACGCCTATTCTGAGGGCCTTATTTTGCTCTTTAAGAGTATTAACAATTGGTTGGAATTTTTGTATAATCTTCTCTTTAATTACATCAATTTCATCTTTAGTAAATTCAGTTCTATTAGGATCAGGTTTTTCAAAAACGAATAATCCAGGGTTGATACGAACTTTATCTACATGCTTAGCTACTTCTAAAGCTATTTTCATTCCATTATGGTGAACATCCGCTACTAAAGGAACTGGTTGATAAGTGCTAGCTAAAAGTTTCTTTATTTCCCCCACAGCTTTTGCACTTGCAAGAGTTGGAACGGTTAATCTGACAATCTCACATCCAACTTCATGTAATCTCCTTATTGCGGCCGTTGAGCCCTCGATATCCATCGTGTCTTCATTAATCATTGATTGAACACGCACTGGATTATCTCCACCGATGCCAATATCACCGACCATTACTGGTCTAGTATCTCTACGAATAATTCTGGTGCTATATCGCTGAGAGAGATTATTTCCTTCCATATTCTTTTCCAGGGTCGCAATCATGGGTTAACAATTGAGCCTCTTTAATAAATAAGAATGACATATTCAAGGGCTATTATAAAAAATCAATTTTTTCCTTAATTTTTAAAAAATCAGATTTAGTCAGACTCATTGGTTTTCCTTCCTCTTTAGATGGATTCCTAAGTAAATAAGATGGATGGAAGACAGGCATTACAAGTTTGCCCTCCCAATCAATCCATTCACCCCTGAGGATGCTAATACGAGACTTAACTTTCAAAATGGCATCTAATGCTGTTGCTCCAACTAGAACTATTACTCTAGGGTTTACAAGTTTTATTTGTTGATACAACCAGGGAAGATTTTCATGTATTTCAATCTTTGTTGGGCGTCTATTTTGGGGCGGTCTACATTTGACCACGTTGCAAAAATAAACATCCTGGTTAATATCAATCCCAGCATTTTGAAGCAATTTATCAAGTAATTTTCCAGACCTTCCTACAAAAGGCTCTCCTATCTCCTCCTCCTTTGCTCCTGGAGCTTCTCCAATAATCATTAACTTAGCAAAAGGGTTCCCCCTAGATACAACGATTTTGCTTATGGAGTTGTTTAAATAAGAAACTTTAGAAACGTTTTTATCAGAAGAGTTGTTTTTGGTCACATTAAAGCTTCCTTATCTGATCCTTTTAAAAGATAGGGCACCAAAATTAAAAATTGATTACCTTCTGGGTCAAGCATCCATTGCTCACATCCAAACTTTGCCAAATTTGGAATTCCCATTGCACTACCTCCTATTGTCAATATCTCAGATTTCCAGCTCTCTATGATTTTTGATGGATCTTCGCAAGGCTCACGTTGAAAACACAATGAGGTTGAGTTTCCTTTCCTTTGCCATTCGTGATTTTTATTAGGTCTATAAAAATGTATTTTGGATCGATTACTTAATGAAATAAAATAATGAGTTGCATTAAAACCTTTATTCACCTTGTCAGAGTTGATCTTGGCATAAAATCCTGACAATTCTTTAGGGTTTTTAGAAGCAATTACAAAGTTTATTTTCATCAAAGGCATGCAAGTATCTGATTAAGTAGTAAGTTTATAAATAGATGAATTCACTTTAAAAGTGAATCTAATAAAAACATTTTGAAGTTATACTTCGAAGATGACTGACAAATCACAGATATCTTTAAGAGCTCTCTCCATAAAACCTTCTTTAACTCTTGAGATCAGCGCAAAAGCTAAAGCTTTAAAGGCTGAAGGTAAAAATATTTGTAGTTTAAGCGCAGGGGAACCTGACTTCGATACCCCTGAATTTATTGTCGATGCAACTTTAAAAGCATTAAAAGATGGAAAAACTCGTTATGGGCCTGCAGCTGGAGATCCTGATTTAAGAGAAGCCATTGCGCAAAAACAATCCTATATAAATAAAGTTCCAACAAAAATAGACAATGTTTTAGTAACTAATGGAGGGAAACAAGCAATATACAATTTATTTCAAGTAGTTTTAAACCCTGGAGATGAAGTCCTGATCCCTTCACCCTACTGGCTTAGTTATCCAGAGATAACTCTTTTAGCTGGTGCAAAGCCAATTAAAATTAAATCTTCAACTAAAGATAATTTTAAAATTGATATCAATTCTCTAGAAGAAAACGTAACTGAAAAAACTAGGTTATTAATTATTAATTCTCCAAGTAATCCAACTGGCTGTGTTTTAACTGAGAAAGAGATGAAAAATATTTCCGATTTTTTAAGAAGGCATCCAAGAATTTTATTAATGAGTGATGAAATTTATGAATTTCTTATTTCTCCAAATCAAGTTCATCATAGTTTCGCGAAAATCTCACCAGACTTAAAAAATAGAATTTTCACTGTCAACGGTTTTGCCAAGGCGTGGGCAATGACCGGTTGGAGGATTGGATACTTAACAGGAAACGCAGAGGCAATAAAGAAAGCAATTGCTTTGCAAAGTCAAAGTACAAGCAATGTATGTAGTTTTGCTCAAAAAGGAGCTATTGCAGCACTTCAAGGCTCAAAAGATTGCGTTCATGAAATGGCAGAAATTTACAACAAAAGGAGGTTATTAATAACAGACAGACTAAAAAAAATAAAACATATTTCTTTTGTCCCTCCCAATGGAGCTTTCTATGTTTTCCCAGAAATTAATCTAGAGGAGATAGATTCAATAAGTTTCTGCAAATTGGCACTAGAAAAAGTTGGTCTTGCAATAGTTCCAGGGATTGCTTTCGGAGATGATAAATGTATCAGAATCTCATATGCAGCTTCAAATGAAATGATCAATGATGGAATTGATAGGCTAGATAAGCTATTAAATTATTTTTAAAGATTTCCGAACCAGATGCGACTAACAAAGATTAAAAACAAAGCATTTGCTTGTTTATCAATATTGAATTTATTTATGATTGGGTCATTAAAAGCAGAAGAGATCCTTCGCATTGGGGCAATACCAGATCAAAACCCAGAGCACCTGAATCGTTTATATAAGATTTTATCCTCTGAATTAAGCGAGCAGCTCAATGTTCAAGTCCGATATAAACCAGTTACTAATTATGCTGCAGCTGTAACAGCTTTTAGGACCGGGAATTTAGATTTAGTATGGTTCGGTGCTTTAACGGGTGTACAAGCAAGACTTCAAAGCAAAGGATCCAAGGTAATAGCACAAAGAGATATTGATGAAAAATTCCATAGTATTTTTATTGCAAACAAGAAAAGTTCAATCCAAAAAATAAATAACATAAATGACTTAAAAACACTAAAAGGCAAGCGTTTTACTTTTGGCTCTGAAAGTTCAACATCAGGAAGATTGATGCCACAATATTTTTTAAACAAAGCAGGTGTTCAACTTAAAGATTTCAAAGGTCTAAGCCCAGGCTTTAGTGGTAGCCACGATGCAACGTTAATGCTTGTGCAAAGTGGTTCATATGAGGCAGGTGCTCTTAGCGAAGAAGTATGGAAGAGAAATCTTGCGAGAGGACGCGTGGATCACTCAAAAGTCTTTGTGATTTGGAAGACTCCCTCTTATCATAATTATCATTGGCTTGCTCAAGGAAACCTAGATAAAAAGTTCAAAAAAGGTTTTACGAAAGAGCTTACAAATGTATTTTTACGTTTCAATGAAAAGTCAAAAAAACAAAAACAGATTCTCGAATTATTTAGCGCAGAGAAATTTGTAATATCAAAAAACGAGAATTATAATAAAATAGAAAAAGTAGGTAGAAAAATTGGAAAGATTAAGTGACTAAGTTACTAGAATTAAAAAATATAAGCCATAGCAGTAAAGAAAATATTAGAGTAAAAGATATTAATTTAACAATAAATCAAGGTGAGAAGATAGCGCTTATTGGTAAGAGTGGCTCTGGCAAAAGTACATTAATCTCGATCGCGAATGGATCACTAATCCCAAACGAAGGGGATGTAATATGGAAAGGTTCTAACATTAATAATATCTCAAATATTGAGTCGTCAAAAATAGGAACTATATGGCAGGATTTATCTTTGATAGAAGAGCTAAATGTCGCTCAGAATATAAACTGCGGTGCATTAGGTAAACACAATTTCATATGGGCTTTAAAAAATCTTATAGGAGTCTTAGATAAAGGTTTATGCCAAGACTGCCTAACAGCAGTCTCACTCCCAAAAAAAACTATTTATTCCTATATAAATAAACTTTCTGGTGGGCAAAAAAAAAGAATCGCAATTGCACGTCTTTTAAGACAAGAACCAGAGATTGTTCTGGCAGACGAACCTTTCTCAAATCTAGACCCTCTATTATCAAAAAATATCTTAAAAATATTTATTAATCAAAAAAATTATCTTAGAATTAAAATCCCTGAGACCATGCTTATAAGTCTTCACCAAATAAATTTAATAAATAATTTCAATAGAGTTATTGGGTTAAAAGATGGAGAGATTGTAATAGATAGAGAAATTCATAATGTTAATCAATCAGAGTTTGATTGGCTATTTTAATTCATAATGAAATTAATAAAACCAGTATCAACTTTACTAACATTAATCCCATCAATAGCCTACATTCCCATTCTAATAGAAATCATCAAAGGATTTCATATTGGGGGTCTAAATATCATATTTCTATTCATAAGCTCAGCAATAAAACCATCATTCAATCAAGAAGTAGTTAAAAGCGCATGGGAAGGACTTCAAATAACAATTGCTACTGCTATAACTAGCTGGGTTTTAAGTATGCTTATTGGAATTATTTTAGGTGTACTATCTACAGATTTATTTTGGAAATTTATTCCTAAATTTTCTTATTTAGGTAAATTCATAAAATACTCATTAGCAATTCCAAGATCAATACATGAAGTAGTTTGGGGCTTGCTATTCATTCAAATCTTAGGTTTGAATCTTTGGGTGGCAATTATGTCTATAGTCATTCCCTATTCAGCCTTAACAGCAAGAGTAATTTCAGAGCAACTAGATAGTTTTGACATACAACCTCTGATAGAAATTAAGCAAACTGGATCTAATATTATGAGCTCATTTATAACTATTATGCTACCAAAGTTAATACCTATAGTATCTTCATATGGAAGTTACAGATTTGAATGTGCAATTAGGGGTGTAACATTACTTGGAATATTTGGATTAGGAGGTATAGGAACAGAACTATATTTAACTTTAAAATCCTTTGAGTTCAATGAAATGTGGACTTGTTTGTGGATGCTTTGGTTAGTAATGATTTTATTAGAGAAATTTATAAGATTTTTAAGAAGTTATTTCTCTGAAAATATTAGTTTGAAAAATTCTTTCTTAATTTCAATCTCAATATTTACACTATCACTATCATTAGGTATTAGTTGGCTTTATAATCTAAATTTTGAGTTATTTACTCCATTAAGCTTTTCGTATTTAAATTTACCTTCATTCGTAGAGATAAAAAATGGATTTAACACCTTACCTCTGTTGAAACTAATCATTACAACAATTGTAATAACTGTTTTCGCGTCTGGTATTGCAATAGGGACACCTCCACTTTTACTAGTATTATTCCCAGGAAAATTCCCTCTAAAAGTTCAAAATCTTATTTGGATCTTCTTTAGATTAATACCTCCTCCATTGACCACTATACTTATTCTTCTTTTTACGAATCCTAATATATCTGTAGCCGCATTATCACTAGGAATTACACATATGGGCGTCATGGGAAGGTTACTTACAGATAACATACTAAATCAAGAAAAAAGTATTTATCGAGCGCTTAAAAACAATGGTTCAAGCAAGCAATCAGCAACGCTTTACGGAATATTAGCCCCCCAAAGTAATAGTTACTTAGCTTATGGAGCATACAGAAGTGACGTAATCCTAAAGGAAACAGCAATTATAGGCGCAGTCGGAGGAGTAGGATTAGGGTGGCAATTACAGGAATCACTAAGCTCATTCGATTGGGCACAAGTCATGATAATAACTACTACTTTCTCTTTATTAACAATTTCAGGAGAATTTTTATTTAACACTTCTCAAAATTATTGGTTAAAGAATTCAACCAACAATTTCATTAGTTAGTTATTTTATTCAACATATCGACTTATGAATAAATATCAGAAAAAGTTAATCATAATTGGAGATAGTGGGGTTTACGGATGGGGAGATCTAGAAGGAGGCGGATGGTCTGAAAGATTAAGACAAAACTGGTTAAACATAGATAATGCCCCTATCATTTATTCCCTTGGAGTAAGAGGAGATGGATTAGAGAAAGTTGCTATAAGATATAAGAATGAGTGGGAAACAAGGGGAGAATTAAGGAGAAAAGTTCCTGAAGGTATTTTGCTATCAATTGGTTTAAATGATACAGCTAAAATTGGAAGAAAAGATGGCAGACCACAACTTTCCGAAGATGCTTTTAAATTTGGCTTAAAACAATTAGTGAAAGAAATTAAGAATGAAGTACATATAATGCTTCTTGGATTAACACCTGTAAATGAAGATTCAATGCCTTTTGCAGAATGTCTTTGGTATTCAAATCAAGCTTGTTCAAAATATGAAAATAAAATTGAAGAAACTTGCTTAGAATTAAATGTCCCGTTTTTATCTATCCATGAGAAAATGATCAACTTATTATCATTTAAAGAATTACTCTCATCAGATGGAATACATCTGAATAGTAAGGGTCATAAATGGATTTATGAACAAATTACTGCATGGCCAGCACTAAAGAATTGGGCTGATTTAAAATAAAATTTCAAACAAACTTCAAATATAAAAACATAGAAATAATAGCGGCTATAGATGTCTGGATAGAGTTAACTAATTCATTAGTCATCCAATCAATCTTATTTTGAACTACTGCTCCAAGATAACTTTCCAAAAAAGTTGCCAAATAGCCAGATAAGAAGACTATAAAAGCAACAGACAGTCCGGAAATGATCGATAGATTCAGCATAAACATAGTCATAATAAGACTTCCTAACAACCCAGCTATTGAACCTTCGATGCTTACTGCCCCTTCTGTTCCTGGTGATACTGGCTTTAAAGTCGTAATTAGATAAGTTCTTTTACCAAATCTCTTGCCAATTTCACTTGAAAAAGTATCGGAAAGTTTCGCACTGAAACTAGAAGCAAAACCTACCATGAATAAACTTAAAAAATTTGGCCAAAGACAACTTAATAAGGCGAGTGAGCAACCTGTTGCTGCAGACCCCCATACATTTTCAGGGCCACGTTGACCACCTCTGGATTCGGCAATCCCTCGGGAAGCCTTATTTTTATATCCTATTTTTGTAACTAAAGTTCCCAACAAGAGATATACACAAACTGATATCCAACCATTCCAACCAATAGATCCTAATAAAAGCGTTCCAAGTATTCCGGCATGAATCCAACCTTTCTTAGTTAAAAATGGAAGCCTATGTCCCAAAAATATCAACAAGAAATTAATCAAAAAAGCATTAATCCAAATACCGCCAATAAAAGATAAGTTAGCCATCGTTCCCAATCAGGATACCTTTTTCTAAACAATAGAGGGTTTTATGATCAAAAATATTTAATCTTAAAGGGATAATTTAAGTCTTCTCCATGAAGTCATTAGCTGACAGGCACTTACGGCAGCTGTTGATGTCCTCAAAATAGTTTCTCCCAGAGATACCCCAGACAAGCCAGAGTCAAAAGCTAATGCCTCTTCATCTTTATTCCAACCTCCCTCTGGGCCAACTACCACCCAAACCTGATCGACTTTATGTGGTGTTTCTTTTAACCAATTCACACAATCTTGCAAGTTTTGAATGCGTGTTGCAGCAAATCCTATTTGAGCTTCGGAGGGTAAATCATTTAACCAATTGGGAAATGTCAAGGTCTTAAGTAGTTCTGGACTCCAGAGTCTTTCAGATTGCTCAACGGCTTCATGAATAATTTTTTGATATCTAATAATTTTTTCTTTATTGCATTCTTTAACTACTGATCGTTTTGAAATCAATGGTTGAATAATGTCAACTCCTATCTCACAACTCATTTGCAAAAAGTTTTCAAACCCCTTTTTAGGAATAACTACAGCAATTCCTATTAATGGTCTCTCTCTTGAAACCACTTGAAGAGGTTTACCAAAACCATTGGTAAGTTTTATAGTTTTTTTTTCAACAATTTTTGCGTTCCAAAGATGACCTTTTCCATCAATAACCTCTAAAAGATCTTCAGATCTCATCCTCATAACCCTAGATAAATAATGTGATTCATTAGAGGTCAAAATCAACTCTCCATTTGAATCGATTTCATCACTTAATCGATTTGGATTTATAAATAATCTTCTTTTCTCAGCCATAGAAAATTAATCTTTTGAAGAAAAAATTGCATCTGGATGTTCCTCTACTGGCCAATCTTCATTGACTCCTCCAATAATTAGTTCCTCTATTTTCATAACATCAACATCCATTTGTTTTAGTACATTTATCAAAATATCAATTGCGATGAGGTCAGAAGTGCCTAAATCGACCCAGCATCGAGCCCAACACTCATTAAATTCAAATTCTCCAAGATTATGCATTAACGATGGCATGCTAGAAGCAGTATCGTCATTTTCATAGCTCATCCAACTGACATCAGCACCCATTTCATGCGTTTGTAAATTTTCAGAATTAAATCCCCCAAGTCGGCCTAGCACATACCAAGAATCAAAAATACCATCAATGTAATCTTTTTCTCCTTTACTTGGAACACCTGAATATCTAAGCCATATCCAACAATTGAAAGGATCAACTTCACGAAATCTAACTTCCATAAACAATAGATCTTGAAAAAGAAAAACTAAAGATATCAAACATAATCTAATGTAAATTGATTAAAGGAAATAGAAAAATCATTATTTATTTGATCAAAGCCTCAATAAAAAAGAATGCTTAGTTTAAAAAATATTTATTACCATCCCTCGACAGCAGAGAAACCAATCCTTAGAGATTTGTCTTTAAAAACCAAGACAGGGAAAATCACAATAGTTAGAGGACCCAGTGGAAGTGGAAAAACCACATTAATAGAAATCATTAGCGGTCTATCGGGATATCAGAAAGGAGAGATAAGTTGGTTTAACAAAACTCTAAATGCACGGCAGCGCAGGTGGTTATGTGGATTAGTTTTTCAATTTCCAGAAAGATATTTTCTTGGATTATCCGTAACACAAGAATTACGTCTTGGGCACAAGAGGTTAACGACTGAAGAACAAATTTCCACTCTTACAAAAGTGGGGTTAATCAACTTAGATTTAAAGAAGTCGCCAGAATCTCTTAGTGGAGGACAACAACGACGACTAGCTATTGCTGTTCAACTGTTAAGGAGTCCAAAAGTACTTTTATTGGACGAGCCAACAGCAGGTTTAGATTGGTCAGTGAGAAACGGAATTATAGAATTACTCGCAAAGATTAAAGACAAACAAACTATTCTAATAGTGACTCATGAACCCGAACTTTTTAAAAATATGAATACCGACAATTACGAGTTGCATAATGGTCAACTTATCCCTGAATAAACAATTCAACTAATCAATGACAGATTCACTAGTTAGAGCTACTGCTGCCAAAGGGGGGATCAGACTAATCGCAGTATCAACAACTGAATCCACAAAAGAAGCAAAAGAGAGACATTCTCTTTCTTATTTAACTTCTGCAATTGTAGGTAGGGCAATGAGTGCAAGCCTCTTGCTAGCAAGTTCAATGAAGGTAAATCATGGAAGGGTGACTTTGAGGATAAGCTCGAATGGCCCCCTAAAAGGATTAACTATTGATGCGGGTAGAGATGGAAGTGTGAGAGGTTACGTAGGTGATCCAAGTCTTGAATTAGACCTAATTAAAAATAAAAGCAATCACTATACATTTGATTTTAAAAAAGCTACAGGTATTGGCTATCTTCACGTTATTAGAGATGACGGGAAAGGTGAGCCACACAACAGCACAGTTGAATTAATTAATGGAGGGATAGGTGAAGACATAGCTTCCTATTTATTACATTCCGAACAAACGCCCTCAGCTGTATTTGTTGGAGAAAGAATTAATCAGGATGGGATAGTTTGTAGCGGAGGCCTTTTAGCACAAATACTACCTAAAGCAGAACGAGACCATTCATTGATAGACCTACTTGAAGATCGATGTAAAGAGATTAACTCTTTTAGTGAGTTATTAAACAAAAAAGGGAATAACCTTATTTCTCTTATTGAAGAGATTTTTCCTGATCTTGATCAATCACCTTCAGATATTATTAATACATCTCAGGAAGTTCGTTTTAAATGTAGATGTTCAAGAGAAAGAAGCCTATCAGCATTAAAGATTTTGGGGAAAGATGAACTTCAGAAAATGATAAAGGAGGATGGGAAAGCAGAACTAACATGTCAATTCTGCAAAAATGTTTATCATGTTAAAGAGGACGAACTGATATCTTTAATCGATTAAACGATTAATCAAGGAAAATCACTCCTAACCAAAGCAAAAATACTGCTGGTATTGCCTCAAATTTGTCTGAAGATAATGATCCAGAGTTATCAATAAATGATTGGGCACCGCCCAAAAGTAATGCACCAGATAAAAGTCCAATGCTAAGCAGAAGAATGCACCAGATGATAGAAGAAAAGAAAGGCCTACCTCTACGAGACTGACTAATGAATAAGCCTATTGTTGAAAATGAAAGTATTAATTCAACACTTTCAGAAGGCACAATTAAAACTAGTAAAAAAGCCAATATTCCAAGAGATATCCGTATATTTAATTCTTGTCCAGAGGGCAACTCTAAACTTGGTAAAAAGTTAGATGTTGAAGCCTCGTATTTAGGAAGATTTAAATTTTGCAACCTAGTGAGAAGCGAACCAGGTCCCATATCACCAACTTTCTTAGCTTCATTTTCTTTCTTTGACGCATTTATTGCCTCGTTACTTGCATTACCAAGTTGTCTTGACTTAAGACTTACCATCAGTAATGCATCATAAGCAGCTTCTATTTTTGCTTTAGTAATTTGGTCATCACCAACCTCTTTTAATTTTTTATCTCTTGCTTCTTGAATAGCATCAAAACTTGCAGCCTCATTTATTCCAAGTATCAAATATGGATCTTGTGAGTTTGAATTTGATTGTGAATTGCTACCAAGATCCATAGATTTTTCGAAAAAGATTTATGAACTCTCTTTAATATTAGATTTTAATCTACTTTAGAGAGAAACAGGATCAACACCACTAACAACAGGAGCAACTGAGTTTAATTCCAATTCAGGATGATCTTCCTTTAACTGATTAAGATTCCATTCATTTTTAAAAAGCAGTACTGGTCTAAGCCAAGCATCTTGAACCGTTTTGCAATTAAAAATTCTTCCAACCTCTTCTAAAACAGGCCATCCCCCTTTTACCCATCTGGCGACTTGATAACCCATTGGTTCAAGCCTAGTTTCCACACCATATTCACTAGCAAGTCGATGCTGTACCACTTCAAGCTGAAGCTGACCAACCGCGGCCAGAATTGGATCTCTTTTGCTTTGATCTTTATCGTAAAGGATTTGGACTGCTCCCTCCTCTCTTAATTCATTGACTCCTTTCCTAAAGTTTTTAAAAGCTGAAGGATTTGGATTTCTTAACCAACTAAATATCTCTGGGCTAAAACATGGAATCCCCTCGAATTCGACTCTCGGTCCTATAAATAAAGTATCTCCAATAGAAAACATCCCCGGATTATTCAAACCAATAACATCACCAGGATAAGCATCATCAACAACAGCCCTATCTTGACCGAAAATCTTTTGAGGTCTTGAGAGTCTGATTTGTTTACCTGTCCTAGCATGTTGAACTGTCATATCTTTTTTAAACCTCCCACTACATACACGCACGAAGGCAACTCTATCCCTATGTTTTGGATCCATATTTGCTTGTAATTTAAATACAAATCCACTAAAAGATTCTCTTGTAGGCACTATTGGCCCATCAAAGCTATTTCGAGCTACAGGTCCCTGAGATAACTCAAGAAAATTATCTAAAAATGGCTTAACCCCGAAGTTGGTCATTGCAGATCCAAAAAACACTGGAGTTAATTCGCCAGATAAAATTAATTCTTGATTTAAATCACAACCAGCCTCATCTAGGATCTCAATCTCTTCAAGCGCTTTTGTCAATAGCTCTTCCTCTACTAAGTTTTTAAGTTCCGGATCATTGATTTTCAACCTTATTTCATTAGATTGCTTCCCTCTTTCCGCTCTAGAAAATAAAACAACTTCTTTGGTTGCACGCTCAACAACTCCTCTAAAAAGCTCACCACTTCCTATAGGCCAATTGACTGCAAAAGTTGATAATTCTAATTCAGACTCAATCTCATCTAATAGTTCCAGC
>QCND01000001.1 GCA_003213355.1 Prochlorococcus sp. AG-424-E20 | reverse complement strand
GGACACCCAGTGGATTGAGGCATATGTCTACAGGTGTGCCATCAGGAAGATAAGGCATATCCTCTCTTGGCAGTATTCTGCTGATAATCCCCTTGTTGCCATGCCTTCCAGCCATTTTATCGCCAACTTGAATTTTCCTGCGCTGCGCCACATAGACTCTTACAACCATATTTGCACCAGGTGGTAACTCATCACCCTGCTCTCTTGTATAGATTCTTACATCAACTACTCGTCCTCTTTCAGTTGAGGGAACTCGGAGAGAGTTATCTCTTACATCTCTAGCTTTTTCTCCAAAAATAGCTCTTAGAAGCTTTTCCTCAGGCGGCTGGTCTGACTCTCCTTTAGGGGTTACTTTTCCAACAAGTATGTCACCACTCTCCACGAAAGCTCCTATTCGTATTATTCCCATTTCATCCAAATTCCCAAGATTTTCTTCTGAAACATTTGGGATTTCTCTTGTTATTTCTTCTGGACCTAGCTTGGTTTGACGAGCTTCTATTTCATATTTTTCTATATGGACAGAAGTATATAGATCATCTTTTACTAACCTTTCACTAACAAGAATTGCATCTTCATAGTTGTAACCTTCCCATGGCATGTATGCAATTAATACATTTTGACCAAGAGCTATTTCCCCTCCCTCACATGCGGAACCATCAGCTAAAACTTGCCCCACAATTACTGGATCACCATTGAAAACTATGGGCCTATGGTTTAAACAAGTGTCTTGATTAGATCTCTGATATTTTTGCAAGTAATGAGTGTGATCATTTCCCTCGTCATCAGTAACTACAATTGCATTCGCGTCAACATAAGTCACTGTTCCATTTACTTTTGAAATTGGAACCATACCAGAATCTCTAGCAACTTGAGTCTCTAAACCAGTCCCAACTAAAGGCCTTTCTGGACGCAAAAGAGGAACTGCTTGTCTTTGCATATTGGAACCCATCAAAGCTCGGTTAGCATCATCGTGTTCCAAAAATGGAATCAAGGATGCAGCTACAGAAATAACCTGAACAGGTGAAAGTTGGACATAATCAACTTGTTCTGGAGATACCGTTTCAAAATCTTGTCGATACCTAACTGGAACAAGTTCTGCTATTATTTTCCCCTCTTCGTTTGTAGCCACATCACCAGGTGCAACCCTACATTCATCTTCTAGATCTGCAGAAAGATAAATAGGATCACCTTCCTTAATTAATCGACCATGCTCCACCTTCCAAAATGGTGTCTCAATAAAACCGTATTCATTTACTCGTGCGTGAGTTGCTAACGAATTAATCAGACCCGCATTTGGTCCTTCAGGTGTTTCAATCGGACAAAGTCTTCCATAGTGAGATGGATGAATATCCCGAACGGCAAAGCCAGCTCTTTCACGAGTTAACCCCCCTGGTCCCAAAGCAGAGATACGTCTTTTATGCGTTAATTCAGCTAATGGATTGGTTTGATCCATAAATTGACTTAATTGACTTGAACCAAAAAATTCTTTTATTGCTGCTACTAAAGGTTTTGGATTTACCAATTGTGCGGGAGTAAGTGAATCTGTTTCTCCAACGGTCATCCTCTCTTTGATTATCCTTTCAAGTCTATTTAAACCAACTCGAACTTGATTTTGTAGAAGTTCACCGACTGACCTAACTCTCCTATTACCTAAATGATCAATATCATCCAAAGTTGCTCCACCAACATCTAATTCTAAATTGATTAAATAATCTAAAGTAGAAAGAACATCTTCGTTCGTAAGTGTTCTTAAATTGTCAGGAATAGTCAGTCGTAATTTCTTATTTATTTTATATCTACCAACTCTACCTAAATCATATCGTTTTGGATCAAAAAATCTTGTTTGGAGTAACTGTTGACCACCACTTACTGAAGGTGGCTCGCCTGGTCTCAACTTTTTATAAAGCTCTAACAATGCTTGGTCTTCTGAACTTATACCTTCTTCATTTGCTGCATCTATTGACTTTTTATAAAACTCAGGATGTCGTAATTTATCTATGACATCATTATCTGATAAGCCCATTGCCCTCATTAAGACATGAGCATTTATTTTTCGTGTTTTATCTACACGAACATGCAGTAAATCGTTTTTATCAGTTTCAAACTTTAACCATGCTCCACGATTAGGAATAACGCTTGCATTGTAAGTTCTTCTACCATTTTTATCTTGCTCATCTTTGAAATAAACTCCTGGACTTCGAACGATTTGATTAACTATTACTCTCTCAGCACCATTAATGATAAAAGTTCCACGTTCAGTCATCAAAGGCAGTTCACCTATAAAAACTTCTTGTTCTTTAATTTCTCCGGTTTCTTTATTTACTAAACGACAAGTGACATACATTTGAGAAGCAAAAGTTGCATCTCTTCTTTTTGCTTCTTCTACATCATGCCTCGGACGCTTAAGTTTATATTCTGCTCCTATAAAATGTAGTTCAAGCTTACCTGTATAGTCTGTAATGGGAGAAAAATTGTCTAATTCTTCTATCAAGCCTTTATCCAGAAACCACTTAAAACTTGATCTTTGCACCTCAACCAGATCAGGCAGATATGTAGCTGCTTTGGCCACCTGAATCGCGCTTCTGCTCATTCGAGAACCTGGGTTTATATGTAGAGGAAGGTGTTTATGTCTTGTCCTTTAGGTCGAAAAATGATCTTTAGTAAGAAAAAACAAAAAACAATCTCCTAGAAGATTGAGTTTTGAAATTGATTTTACTTAATCAACGAACAAACTGACTCAAAAGGTAGAACCTTAAAGGTTTAAGCGCAGATACCACGCATAGTCAAGACAATAGTTAACTGTACACTCTAATCAGATAATAAACTAGATAAAAGAATAATATTTAAGGCAACGCAAACAATTCCCTTGCATTTTGAGTGCTTTTTTCAGCAATTTCAGAAAAGCTTTCGCCTCTAATCTCTGAAATTTTATCTACCACGTGCTTTACGAAAGAAGGTTCATTCCTTTTGCCTCTATGAGGGACAGGTGACAAGAAAGGGCTATCGGTTTCAACTAAAAATCTACTTTGAGGAACTTTTTTAGCACATTCATGGATATCAATAGCGTTTTTGAAAGTTACATTTCCACTGAAGCTTATGTAAAAGCCAAGATCAAGAAACTCTTTCATCTCTTTGACATTGCCACTCCAGCAATGCATAACCCCTTTTGGACAGCAACCAGCTTTGGAAAGCTTAGCAAAAACTTCTAACATTTCTTTTGCGGCATCTCTGCAATGAACAATGACCGGTAACTTCAATTCAAAAGCCAAGTTTAATTGCGGCATTAAAATTGAAAGCTGCTCACTCAAGTTCTCTGCTTTGAAAAGATCTAGTCCTAATTCTCCAATAGCAACAACTCGACTGTCATCAAGAGCTGCATTTTTTAAAACACTTAAAGTTTCAGGTCCCCAATGATGGGCGTCCAATGGATGAACTCCTACTGAATATCTCAACTCCTGAAATTGATCAGCCATTGATTTAATAGCAGGAATTTCAGATGGTTCTACGCAAGCATGCAATAAAGCTTTAACTCCTTGTGATCTCCACCTTTCTGCAACTTTTTCTCTATCCTCATTAAAGTTAGAGAATACGATATGGCAGTGACTATCAATTATCGAACTTTTCGAATCGCTCAAGATAGAAAAATGAAATTCTCTTTCAATATTAGATTATTTATTCTCAAACAACTTCTTTCAAAACCTTCTTAAGCGCAACGCTAAGTCGAGATTTCTGATTAGCTCCTGTATTTTTGTGCAAAACACCTTTTTTAACGGCTTTATCAATTTTGCTAAAGGCTAAATTAAATGTTTTTTGAAGATCTGCTTTGGATTCATCACCAGGTTCTTTTTCAAATATTCCACAAGCTACAAAGCATCGCTTCATTAAAGTGCGTACTGTAGATTTGTAATTTTTGTTTTCAAGGCGGTTGCGTTCCGCAATTTGAATTCGCTTTTTAGCTGAGTTGGTATTTGCCACAGAGGCTTAGTGTTTTAGTCTTATGTTAATCCACACTACCTCAAGACCATGAAGAAGATCTACATAAATCAAAATTAAGGCATAAGATAATCAAATTGAACCAATAGCCAAAAGTTCATGAAGCAAATAATTAATAAAGACGAGGTTCAAGAAACCTCTTCAAAAAAATTGACCATAAAAACAGCTAATAGCATTGATCAGGCACAGTTTGAGCTAAGGAAAATTACTGAGAGAACATCTGGAACCGTTCAAGATGAAGCTATAAAGGTAGTTGACGATATTCTTAAAAACGTAAGGGAAAGAGGGGATGAGGCACTTACAGAATACACTTCTCGCTTTGATGGATTTCTAACGGAAAAATTTCAAGTTTCATCAGATTTAATACTGAAAGCGTGGGAAGAGACTCCTAGGGAACTTCAAGATGCACTTTTATTGGCAAAAAAAAGAATTGAAAAATTTCATAGTCTTCAGGTACCAAAAAATATTACTTATACAGGACCCAATGGTGAAACACTTGGAAGAAGATGGAGCCCTGTTGAAAAAGCAGGCATTTATGTTCCTGGCGGAAGAGCCGCCTATCCCAGCACCGTGTTAATGAATGCTATTCCTGCTTATGTTGCAGGAGTTAATCAAATTATTATGGTTTCTCCTGCTAACTCTCAAGGAGAGATAAACCAAACCGTTTTAGCTGCAGCACATATTACAGGTATCAACAAAATCTTTCGTCTTGGAGGCGCTCAAGCTATTTGCGCACTTGCTAGTGGAACTGAATCAATTCCAAAAGTAGATGTAATTACTGGACCAGGAAATATTTATGTAACGTTGGCAAAGAAAAAAGTTTATGGAAAGGTAGGAATTGATTCTTTGGCTGGTCCAAGCGAGATCTTAATAATCGCTGATCAATCAGCAAAATTAGAACATGTTGCATCTGATATGTTAGCTCAGTCAGAACATGATCCTTTAGCCTCAGCGATACTAATCACTACAAATACAAAATTAGCTGAAAAGTTACCCGCAGAAATTAACCGTCAATTAATTAATCATCCAAGATTAAAAATATGTCAAGAATCAATTTCCAACTGGGGTTTAATAGTCCTTTGTGATGATTTAGAAACTTGTGCGCAATTAAGCGATACTTTTGCCCCAGAACATCTTGAATTACTTGTAGAGGACCCAAAAAAATTATCAGAAAGCATAAACAATGCTGGGGCAATATTTATGGGCCCATGGAGCCCAGAGGCTATTGGAGATTATCTTGGCGGGCCTAATCACACTCTTCCCACTTCTGGAACTGCAAGATTTGCTGGCGCTCTTGGGGTTGAAACTTTTATGAAAAATACCTCACTTATAGATTTTTCAAAAGAAGCATTTAATGAAAATAAAAATGCAGTTGTACAGTTAGCCAATAGCGAGGGACTACATAGTCATGCAGAATCAATACGAATTAGAGAATCTAAATCTTTTTAAGTGATTCAACACCCACAACATCACTTTCTACTTTCCCAACCAATACTTCATCAGTAAGGTTTACAAAAAGTCCATTTTCAAGGACACCTGGAATATTATTAATTTGACTTTCCAATAGTTCAGGTTGATCAATACCGTTCCTAAAGGTTAAATCCAGTATCAAGTTTCCCTGATCAGTAACTATAGGTCCAGCCTTTTTCTGAGCCATCCTTAGATTCCCTTCTCCTCCAAGATTTATTAATGTTTTTTGTACTTGTTTCCAAGCAGAAGGAAGAACCTCTACAGGTAATTTGAAATCAAGGTTCAATTTTTCAACAAGTTTAGTTGAGTCAACAACAACTATAAATTTTTTAGCTAAAGCAGCAACAAGTTTTTCCTGCACATGACAAGCTCCTCCTCCTTTGATTAATTGAAATTTGGGATCAACTTCATCAGCACCATCAATTGCAAGATCAATTTCTGAAACAGATGAAAGAGATTTAAGTGGTATGCCTAATTCAGAAGCAAGAACTTCACCCTGAAAAGATGTAGTCACTCCAACAACATCTTTAATTTCTCCTGATTTTATTTTTATAGCAAGAGCTTCAATCATCAAAGCTGCTGTAGAACCAGAGCCAAGGCCTAGAATCATACCGTTTTGAATTTGATCTACAGCAGCTTGAGCAACTGCTTTTTTCATCTGGTTTTGGAGATCCATTTAGTCATACCTTTTCGAGAGAGAGTAGCAAGATTTCTAGCTAATTCCTGGTAAAGCAGCTGGCTTAATAGAAAGATTAATCTCTTTATTATTTCGAACCACTTCCAATTCAAATGGCTTTCCTATTTGAGCATTTTCAACTTGCATGAGTAAAGACCTAGGATCATTAATTGCATTACCCCCTGCATTAATTACAAGATCACCCCGTCTTAAACCTCCTTCCTCTGCTGGACTTTGAGGTATAACTGATTGAACTAGGGCTCCTGACCTTTCAGGCAAAAAAATCAATGCATTTGGATCTTGATTATGTTCTTTAGCTATTCTTTCATTCAATAAAACCAACTGAGCACCCAGGTAAGGATGAATAACCTCACCGTTAGTGAGCAGTTGATTGGTAACTTTTGAAGCAAGATTTATTGGGATTGCGAATCCAAGTCCAGCCCCTGGACCTGATCTGACCAAAGTATTAATTCCTATAACTTCTCCATTTGCATTTATCAATGGTCCTCCGGAATTCCCAGGATTTATTGCTGCGTCAGTTTGAATTAAATCCAATCTCTTATCAGAAAAGCCAAGAGAATTAATGTCTCTATGAAGACTGCTGACTATACCCAGCGTGACAGTGCTTTCAAGGCCATAAGGTGTTCCAAGAGCAATTGCCCAGTCCCCAACTTGGATATCTTCTGAATCACCCAATTTTGCACTTTCTAAATCAGGAAATTCTTTAATTTTCACCAAAGCTAAGTCAGTAACCTGATCAGTTCCAACAACTGTTCCATCCACTTGATTTCCATTTTGAAGAGTAACTATCACACGATCAACTCTTTCCACCACATGAGCATTGGTGAGAACTAATCCAGAGCTATCGATTATGACCCCAGAGCCTTGCCCTCTCTCTTTTTTGGGAAAAGTTCCCAAATCCCCTAAAAGATCTTTTAGTAAGGGATCTAACAAATCAGATTCAAATTCATCTGTTTGAAACTCTCTTTCAATATCAATCCTTACGACCGAAGGTGAAACTTTGCTAGCTACATTGGCAACAAAACTGTGTGATTCGCTTTCTTGAAAATCTGCTAACGCGGATACAGATATTGGCTCAAACAAAAAACAAAAAAGGATTGAGAAAAGGGAAAATATACTAATGAATCGCCGCATAATTTCTAACTTTCTAAGGCTCTTCATAACTAGTCTAGACTTCTGAAAACAATAAAGTAGAACAATCCAAAATAACGAGAACTTGATTTTAGAGGTAACCGAAACCTTTATCTAGTAATATTTAGTTGCCTGACGGTACCTCTTTGAATAGGGGCGGGTCAAAACTTAAACCGCTCGGGCATCCTGCTCGACTTCGACACTGCCTTTTGTCTAATCAAACCGTTTCAGAATTGAGGGTTCTTACAGCAAAGTCAGCCACTAATTATGGCTTTGATGTAACGGATTTTAAGATGTTTACTCATCTAAACCCTTTATCAATTCAGGTAAATATCCGACACAAAAATCCTGATAAGAAAGTCACTATTGATGACTGTTCTATCCTTAGTCAATATATTGATGAAGCTATCCAAGGTTCTTCAATACTTGATCAACCTTTCAATCTAGAAATCAGCAGCGAGGGAATTGGTGATTTTTTAACAAAGGAAGAAGATTTTCAAACTTTCAAAGGTTTTCCTGTTGAAGTTAGTTATCAGGATTTAAAAAAAATTGAACAACAAACAAATGGTTTGCTTCTAAAAAGGACAGATAATGAACTCCATATAAATCAAAAGGGGAAAACTCAGCGAATACCGGTCGAAGACGTTACGCAAGTCCGACTCACAACACCCTCTGGTTAAAATCTAGATAGTAATTATCTAACCCAATCATTCTCATCTCTATATCCCATCATCGATGGCTCTTGTTCTACTCCCAGGCTTAAATAACTTAATTGAAGACATTAGTGAGGAAAAAAAGCTTCCATCACAAGTCGTCGAAGCTGCTTTGAGAGAAGCACTTTTAAAAGGTTATGAACGATATCGAAGAACTCTTTATTTAGGTATCAGCGAAGATCCTTTTGAAGAAGATTATTTTAGTAACTTTGATGTTGGCTTAGATCTAGAAGAGGAGGGGTATAGAGTTTTAGCGAGTAAAATCATAGTTGAGGAAGTTGAGAGTGATGATCATCAAATAGCAATAGCAGAGGTTATGCAAGTTGCTGACGACGCTCAAGTTGGCGACACAGTTGTATTAGATGTGACTCCAGAGAAAGAAGACTTTGGAAGAATGGCTGCAGCTACAACAAAGCAAGTTTTAGCTCAAAAATTGAGAGATCAGCAAAGAAGAATGATTCAAGAGGAATTTGCTGATCTAGAAGATCCAGTTCTAACTGCAAGGGTGATTAGATTTGAAAGGCAGTCAGTAATTATGGCAGTAAGCTCTGGCTTAGGTAGACCAGAAGTAGAAGCAGAGCTTCCAAGACGAGATCAATTGCCAAATGATAATTATCGAGCAAACGCAACATTTAAAGTATTTCTCAAAGAAGTTAGTGAAATTCCTAGAAGAGGACCTCAACTTTTTGTTAGCAGGTCAAACGCTGGATTGGTTGTCTATTTATTTGAGAATGAAGTTCCTGAAATTCAAGAAGGTTCAGTACGTATAGTTGCTGTTGCTCGTGAAGCAAATCCACCTTCAAGAGCAGTAGGTCCCAGAACAAAAGTAGCTGTTGACAGTATTGAAAGAGAGGTAGACCCCGTTGGAGCATGTATTGGTGCTAGAGGGGCTCGAATTCAACAAGTAGTAAATGAACTTCGTGGAGAAAAAATAGATGTAATTCGTTGGTCTTCAGACCCTGTTCAATACATCTGCAATTCATTAAGTCCTGCAAGAGTTGAAGTAGTTAGACTTGTGGATCCAGAAGGCCAGCATGCTCATGTCTTAGTTCCTCCAGATCAACTTAGCCTCGCAATCGGTAGAGAAGGGCAAAATGTAAGACTTGCTGCAAGGCTTACAGGATGGAAAATAGATATCAAAAATTCACAAGAATATGATCAAGCTACTGAGGATTCGGAGGTTGCCGAATTAATTTCTCAAAGAGAAGAAGAAGAATCTTTACAGAGAGAAGCTGAGAAGAGATTAGAGGCAGAACAGACTGCTAGAGCTGAGGAAGATGCACGCCTAAGAGAGCTTTACCCCTTACCAGAAGACGAAGAAGACTTTCAAAATGAGCAATTGTCAGACATAGATATCAATGAAAGAGAATCTGAATCTGATTTTGATTCTTCTGAAATTGATTCAAATATCGATACTGATGAAACGGAAACTGAAGAAAGTGATATTGAGGAAACAAACGAAGAAACGGTTACTGCTGAAGATAAAATAATTACAGAAGAGGAAGGAACCCGGTGAGTCAAAACCCCATTCTGCGTAGGTGTGTAGCTTGCAAAAAAGTTCTTGATCGCAAGTATTTTTTAAAAGTTACTAGAGATTTTCAGAATGGAGTAATTTTCTCAGGCGGGATGGGAAGATCAGCCTATCTCTGTCCAACTGAGTCATGTTTTGAAGAAGCTTTGAAGCGTAAAAGATTACAAAAGGCTTTGAGATGTGATATTCACTCAAGCGTTTTCACTATGCTCCAAAAACAACTTAATACCTGCATTGATTCAGATACTGAGGCATGATGTTCATCAAGTGAACTCAGTCAACTCAAAAACCAAATCTAAAGTTCAAGCACAACATTAATGACCAGCAGCGGCAAAATCAGAATTTATGAATTGTCCAAGGATTTAAGCCTTGACAATAAAGATGTGCTAGACGCAGCCCGAAAACTTGCAATAGCAGCAAAGAGCCACAGCAGCTCGATAAGCAGTCTTGAGGCAAATCAAATCAAAGATTTTCTAAAAAAAAGCAATACTATAAAAACGACCGGTAAATCCAGCAAGACATTAGACAAACAAATTCTCTCCGTAAAAAAAAGTCCTGTCAAAACTCAAAAGGTTCAGAAGACCGAACCACAGAAAACAACCCCCGATCAATCAGAGCTTTCACAAGCAAAGTTAAATACTCCTTTAAAACCAAATCAAACTTTAATTAAAAGCCAAGAATCTTCTCAAGCTAATAACCAAAAAGCTTTAAAAAATAAATTTCCTGCACAACAGCAAATAACCGCACCCTCTAAACCAAACAAACCATTACCTCCCAAGCCAAGAGAAGAAGTAAAACCAACTATTTCCAAGCCCTTAAATAAATCCGAGCGGACGATTCCACATTCCGAACAAAAAAAAGATGGCCAATCCATAAACCAACCAAAAAGATCTGAATTTCCAAAAAAAACAATTGGTCAACCACAGCAAATTAATCCTCAGGAACCAAAGAGACCATTAGCACCACCAAGCAGACCAAAAATAAATATTCAAGATAAAAAAGACTTACAACCTAATAACCAAAAGGCAAAAACAAGAATTAGTCGAGGTGATATTTCTCCTCAGAAAGTTGCTCAAGGTAATATCCAAAAAATCAAAAGTCAAAATAAACAGGATTCACCATCGAGGACGACTCAGCCTCCAACTAAAGGAAATACTCTTGAACTTGTAGGTGCCCCAATACGAAGAGAAAAACCTGTCAATAAACCTCAGACGAACGAAGTAAGAAAAAAGCCCCTAATGCCATCAAGGCCTGGCGCACCAAAACCACCAGCCTCAGCAAATCGTCAAGGATTATCAAATCGACCTAGTCCTAATAACAGAATGGGAGGGTCAGGTCGACCTGGTTCGCCAAATCGACAAGGCCTCAATCGAGGGGGAGCACCCAATCGAACTACTCAAGGGCAAAACCGTCCAGGAGCTAATAATCGAGCAGGAACGCAAGTTCGTAATGGACCTCCAAATCGAGGGGGGATGCAAAATAGACCCGGAGTTCCTACCAGATCCTTGGGTGGGCCAAACCGTTCTAATAATCGACCAGGGGTTCCGTCTGGCATGAGAAAACCGGTTGCACCTAGTGAATTGATGCAACTGCAAAAGCCACAAGCCAGACCAAATACTCCACAAAGAAAAACTGATTCCTCAACTAGCCCTAGACCTAAAAGAGAAAACTCAACTGGAGCAAGGCCACCGGTAAACAGGCCAACTCCAGCAGCTCCTAAAAAGCCAGCTCATAGGCCTGGAGGTACTCCTGCAGCCCCAAGAAGGACAGGAAGACCTGATTGGGATGACAGTGCAAAGCTTGATGCTTTAAGAAATAAATCCCCCCAAAAACAGCGTCAAAAGGTCCACATCATTGGAGAAAATGATGATGCACTAACTGCAGAAAGAGGTGGATTCGCTGGAGAGCAACAAGCAGTTGTTCTCTCGGCAAGCTTGGCACGACCATCGAAGCCCAAATCGGGGAAGAGAAACAATGGGAAGCCTTTAACTGCTCTGAAAAAACGTAAAAAAGAAACAACTCGCCAAAGGCAACGAAGACGTGCGATGGAATTAAGAGCCGCTAGGGAGGCAAAACTTGTAAGACCGGAAATGATTGTTGTTCCAGAAGACAATCTCACAGTTCAAGAGCTTGCTGACATGTTGAGTGTTGAGAGTTCCGAAATCATTAAATCATTATTTTTCAAAGGAATTACTGCAACTGTTACTCAATCACTTGATCTAGCGACAATCGAAACAGTTGCCGAGGAATTCGGAGTACCTGTTCTTCAAGATGATGTTGAGGAAGCAGCGAAGAAGACAGTTGAAATGATTGAGGAGGGAGATTTAAAATACTTAATAAGAAGACCTCCCGTCGTTACGGTAATGGGGCACGTTGATCATGGGAAAACATCTTTACTAGACGCTATTAGAAAAGCAAGGGTTGCAGCAGGTGAAGCTGGAGGCATTACTCAACATATTGGTGCTTATCAAATTGAGACTGAACATGATGGATCAACTAAGAAACTAACTTTTCTTGACACCCCTGGACATGAAGCTTTTACAGCGATGAGAGCTAGAGGCACCAGGGTTACAGATGTAGCGATTTTAGTTGTAGCGGCTGATGATGGCGTTAGACCTCAAACCCTCGAAGCTATTAGCCATGCAAGAGCAGCAAAAGTCCCTATTGTCGTAGCAATCAACAAAATTGATAAAGAAGGATCTTCTCCCGATCGCGTAAAACAAGAGTTATCAGAGCAGGATTTATTGTCAGAAGAATGGGGAGGAGACGTAGTAATGGTTCCCGTTAGTGCCATTAAAGGCGAAAACATCGATAAACTTTTAGAGATGGTTTTGCTAGTAACTGAGGTCGAGGATTTACAAGCAAACCCAGACAGGTTAGCTAAAGGTACAGTTATTGAAGCTCACTTAGATAAAGCTAAAGGACCTGTTGCGACATTACTAGTACAAAACGGTACTCTCAAGTCGGGAGATGTAGTAGCAGCTGGTCCAGTGCTTGGAAAAGTAAGAGCAATGGTAGATGAAAATGGATCCAGAATTAAAGAAGCAGGTCCATCTTGCCCAGTAGAAGCGCTTGGATTTAGCGAAGTACCAACAGCTGGTGATGAGTTCGAGGTATATCCAGATGAAAAAGCCGCAAGAGCCGTGGTTGGTGAACGTGCTACAGATGCTCGTGCAGCAAGACTTGCACAGCAAATGGCTTCTAGGCGAGTATCACTTTCGTCAATGTCTGGTCAAGCAAGTGAGGGTGAACTTAAGGAATTAAATATCATCCTGAAAGCTGATGTGCAAGGAAGTTTAGAAGCAATACTTGGTTCTCTAGAACAACTTCCTAAAGACGAAGTCCAAGTAAGAGTATTGCTATCAGCTCCAGGTGAAATTACTGAGACTGATGTTGATTTAGCAGCAGCCTCTGGTGCAGTCATCGTTGGATTCAACACTTCAATGGCATCAGGTGCTAAACGAGCAGCTGATGCAAATGGAGTTGACGTAAGAGAGTACGAGGTTATTTATAAACTATTAGAAGATATCCAACTAGCGATGGAAGGTCTTCTAGAACCGGAAATGATAGAAGAAGCATTGGGAGTTGCTGAGGTTAGAGCAATATTCTCAATTGGCAAAAGTGCCGTTGCTGGTTGCTATGTAACAAATGGAAAAATACAACGAAATTGTAGGGCCAGAGTCAAAAGAGGAAAGCAAATCGTTTTTGAAGGCGATCTAGATTCACTAAAAAGAAACAAAGATGACGTTAAAGATGTATCAACAGGCTTCGAATGCGGAATAGGCTGTGATCGCTTCGCAAACTGGGAAGAAGGAGATCAAATCGAAGCCTTCAAGCTAGTAACTCAAAGGAGAAAGCTGACTAATTAGCTAAGCTTATTAGTCAGAGCTAATACCTGAATAAATATAATCAATAAAAGCTTGAAAACTAATTTGCTTCCTCTTTACTCCTGTCCTTAAATAACAAAAATCCTAGAATTACTAATGCTGAGGATTGGATTGCAAGATCATTGATAGATACAGTATCTCCCGCAATGATATTTGTAAGCATAATAAACAAACCTAGGGCCGCTGACCCAAAGAGTGCGATCCAAACAGCTCTTCTCAAGCCCCGGTAAGGATTTTTAGTCTCCTTCAATAATTTAGCCTTTAAATTAGGATCCAGATTGGATTCAGGCTTATTAGAGTTACTCAAAAAAAATTAAATTAAAGATGATAAATTTATTCTAGTGCCGGTGTAGCTCAGGGGTAGAGCAACTGATTCGTAACCAGTAGGTCGGTGGTTCAATTCCACTCATCGGCATAAAGTTTTTTTATGGCTTTAGAGAAAATTTGACTGAAAGAAGCTGCTCAAAATAAAGCACACTTATTCAAATATTTCTTCTTTTATCAAAACTGTAATCACTCCTGAAATGACAAAGATCTTCCCTTAGAAAATAATTGTGACTAATGATTCGAAGGAAAACGCCTAGGTATTCTTCTCATAACGAAAGTGATCTCGATATGTTAGGGTCTTAGCGCTCTAAATGTATGTCATCGGTTTTTCCCCTTACAAACAAAGGTTATGACTTCTACTGCTCCTAATGAGAATGTTAAGGATAATTTAAAAGATCAAATTTCTTGCAAATTAGTCTCAGAAATAATTCGTGAACGCATTCAAGCCAATGGAGCTAGATTTCATGCAAATGATAATATTTCTGATTTCATTCAACCTGGAGAATTAGAAACTCTTGAGAGAGAAGTTGCAACGAGAGTTAGAGATTTGCTGAAAACTTTGTTGATTGATGTTGATAATGACCACAACACTCAAGAGACTGCAGAACGAGTTTCCAGAATGTATCTCAATGAAGTATTCAAAGGCAGATACCACCCTCAACCTAAAGTAACCAATTTCCCTAATGATAGAAATTTAGACGAGATTTATACACTTGGTCCAATTACTGTTCGATCTGCATGTTCTCATCACCTTGTCCCAATTCTTGGAGATTGCTGGATAGGAATAAAACCAGGAGAAAAAGTTATTGGAATTTCTAAATTTGCAAGAGTAGCTGATTGGGTTTTTTCTAGGCCACATATTCAAGAAGAAGCCGTAATGATTCTTGCCGATGAAATAGAACGTTTGTGTGAACCTAAAGGCCTAGCAATTCTTGTTAAAGCTCAACATTATTGCATGAAATGGAGAGGAGTAAAAGAGCCAGAAACCAGCATGATCAATTCAATTGTTAGGGGTGATTTTCGTCATGATGCAAGCTTGAAGCAGGAGTTCTTCGAGCTTGTTAAACAGCAGTCAAATTTCGGTAAAAATTACTAATTCAACTAAAAAGGGTATTCCCTTCAACTTTTGAAAAATCTCTCCTAGAGAAACGAGGGATCTAATAGTGAAGGTCGATAAGAAAGCAAAAACGGCCTGTGATTACTCCTAACTGCGACGATCAAATCTTCCCCTGTGTGCCATATCCATTGTTGCTCAGGCGATCCGTCTTCCATATCAACATTTGTTCCAACTGGAGAACCAAAACGATAGCGCAATCCTGCTAAAACCTCCGTCATGTTTTCGTTATCAATTTCATAAGCAAGTTGTCTTAATCCGGCCTCCTTTTCTATCCGAACTCTCAGAGCCTCTACAGGTAAACCACTTATTTGAATATCTTTCACTTCGAATAGATTCTGATTTGTTTTTTCTTTGATAGGAATCAAAGAGACACCAAGATGATTCTCTACATTCGACAGATCCATTCCCCATTTCAAGCCTTCAACACATGCATCAACTGGTTGAGAAAAAACATGAATAAGAAAAGCAAAAACTATAATCAAAATATACTTTGAAGCCTTAGTCATAATTGAATTAAACCCTTATGAATCTTGATAATAGATCTTTAAATATAAATAGTCATTATTGTCACTCTTCAGAAATTAAATCTCTATTATAGAGATAATGTCTTTTATATTGTCTACTCAATTAGCTTAATCAAAGTAAAAGCAAACATTAG
Source organism: Prochlorococcus sp. AG-424-E20 (assembly GCA_003213355.1). Taxonomy (GTDB): domain Bacteria; phylum Cyanobacteriota; class Cyanobacteriia; order PCC-6307; family Cyanobiaceae; genus Prochlorococcus_B. The sequence continues at coordinate 41,300 of QCND01000001.1, read as the reverse complement.
CATCAGAACTCGAAAGTGGTTTTCACCAAAGCTCCATTAACGTCTTCTTTACCATCTTTCTCGATAACAAAGACAGCTGGAGTAACTGTAACGTTATCGTTCACTTTGAAATCATAAAAAGCCTCCCAAGCCAAAGGATCGTCATAGCCACTATCATCTCTATGTGTTTCGGCTGTTCCAATGCCAAAACCAAACTTATTTCCCTCAATGAACGCATCATTCCATAAGAATCCAACAGACCATGTATTACCATCTTCCACCTTATTCATCGCAGTATCAGGGCTATCCTCATTATCAGGATTTTTCCATCCCATCCCTGCACTCAAGCTATAGTCATCGCCAAGTTGATAGCTACCACTAACCCCAAAAGAAGAGTAGTCGTTAATATCAGGAGAATTGTCAGTCTTCCCGTTATCAGCCTTTGTATATGCAGCTGCAACAGTAAATTTCTCATCAACCCATGCCAACTGAGTTGTTATGTGGTCTTTACCTTCATCGGCTAAGAAGCCAATTGAAGAATTTGATGCGTCTTCTGAAACGAAAAGTGCAGAAGCAACTAACTTTTCATTGGACCAAGTAATTCCAGCTCCAGCACCCATCTTTTTGGAATAGGTATCATTTGCTCCTGCCTGGTTTAGTACAAATAAAACTCCATCGCCTGGGTAAGCACTTGGCCACACACCAAGTAAATCATCTTGACGAAGCTTGGGGCCAAAAGTTACTTGAATATCGCCTCCAACAGGGAATTGGTAATAAGCCTTGTGAAGCTCTAACGAATCATTACTACTAAAAGCAGTATCTAATCTTGCCTCACCCATCATCCCGAAGGGCTCCATCATGCCAAAATTACCTACGCGAACAGCAGTCTTAAGCATGTCTTGGCCAGTAAAACTGGTCATAAACATCAGCTTTGTATCGTAATGAAAAACTGTCCCATCCTTTTCCTCAGAAGTAGACATTCCACCCATTCCACCCATTCCACCCATTCCACCCATTCCAGAATCACTTACGCCCTCTACTCCACCCAAAACAAAAGTCGTTTTTCCCATGAACATAGTTGAAGGGTATGAATCCCCCATATTCATGTCACCAACATGGTGATCATGATGACCTTTATGATCGCCACCTCCAGCCTCGACAGCTGCTGGAGCAAGAAGACCTATCGCAACAGGGAATAGAAGAACTTTACTGAGATTTTTCAAATTTTTAACTAGTGCTTCTAGTTTTACTACCTCATATACTTTAGGCTTTGTTTTTCCTAGCGCTCTTGGTTATATGCCTCTTCAATATGTGACTATCAATACACATTAGAAGATCATTTTTTAACAAGTTGAAGAAGAGTTATTACGCGCCTACATATTAATGATTGCAAGAACTGAGGAGAAGAGAGGCTTCTTTCATTCTTTAATTATTTAGAAGCAATCCTAAGGAACTCAGTGACAACAATAAGAATCTAATTAATCTAAATACTAGAAAAGCTAGTAAGACCAAAAAGGATGAAAAACCTTAAGCCTATTGTTTCTGTTTTGGTTATATCACTGTCATTCTCACTAATGGGCTGTTCAAGCAACTCAGAAACAAGCAGTACTCGTGCCCTCTTTGATACTAGAAAAGAAGCTGAAAACGCTGCTAAAGATTTCAATTGCAAGGGTGCTCATAAAATGGATGACAAATGGATGCCTTGCAAAAGTCATGATGCTCATGAAAAAGGAGAAAAACATGAGGGACATCACCATCATCACTAAAAAGTTTAAGCAATGACAACTTCACATACTTCTAAGAAAGAAGCATCAGAAGGTCCTTCTCATTGTGGAAGCAAACCAAAAAAAATTGCATTTGGCATAGCACCACTTGGATTCATTTCCATTGGAATTGTTCCCATGGGGATTGTAAGCATTGGGATTGTTCCCATGGGCGTCGTTTCTATTGGCGCTGTAGCCATGGGAGTATTAAATGCCTCAATAGTAGGAATGGGAATATTTTCTGCAGGAATAACAACCATGGGTCTTAAGGTATGGAGTCCAGAAAACAATGCTATTCAGGAGTCAATCAATCGTTCTAATTCTTCGTCTTCAAAAAATATATATGCATATCCAACTAAAGCTCAGGCAGAGATCGAAGCCAAAAAGATCGGATGCAATGGCGTCCATAAGATGGGTAAATTATGGATGCCTTGTGCAATCCATATAAACCCTAACTAATCTTGAAGTAATTAAGAATTTAAAGTTGTGGTATAAAGTTCTTGGCAATATATCTAAAAAAGACAAAATTCATCCCTCTGTTTTGTCACAAATTAGGATTTAATTAACTTTCGAAAAGTGATCTTAATTGGTCTAAGAATATATATCTTCAACTAACATTGAACCCTTTTCGCAAATTTGCTGCTGTGAAGGGAACTCTTTATCGGAACAACAACATTCTCCTCTATCAGAATTGTTGATCCAATTAATTATCCCTGTTCGAATTGGTTGAGGACATACGTCTCCTTCTTTGAGGTGATTAATTTCTTCGCTTGTTAAAGGATCAGCATGTTCAATAAAAAGAGACTCTTTAAGTCTAAAAGAACATGTCTCATCCCATTGTTCAAAACAATTTATATGGTTTATAAAATCATTCCATGCCTCTTTCATTGATCTATATCCCTTTCTTTTTAATTCTTTTCTAAAAACAGCCTTTATAAATTCATTAAAATTTTCTACTTCTTTAGATGTAAAAGGTTGAGTTCTTTGAGCTTTAAGTGCTGGCAATTGAAGATTATTTTCAATTAATTGAAGCCTTTGTTCAATTGTTTCCAATCTAGAATCTATCGATTCAACAGGAAGGTTCTCTATTTGATTAACAAAACAATCAGAGACAAAACCAACCAATGATTTACCAGAGATCCTGGCACTCTCTTTAATCTTTTCTAAGAGTTTTGGATCAATACTTACATTAAGTTGCGTTCTCTTCATGATTCAATCAATAAAAGGACGAATTAGAAATCACTTGGCTCAATTTTATTCAAACTAAAATCAAATCGTTGTTATTTTCAGATTTCTTGATCTAATCCTATCTTCTTAGAGTCTCATTAAATATAGCCAATAAAATTAAAGAGATTTTGAGTTCAATTCTAACTACTCCTTGGAAGCAAGATCAATGAAATTACACAAAGAACACTAATAAGTGGGCCTGGAGGCAAATTCATAAACATAGCAAGCGAAAAACCAATGATCGATACAACTAATCCAAATATGGAAGATCGAACCATCGCAACCCACAGAGAGCTAGCTTTCTGTAAACCCAACAAAGTTGGAGTTGAGAGTAAAGCAATCACAAGGATAACCCCGACTGCTGACATTGAGCTCACAATGACAAGTGCAGTGGTAAATCCCAGAGCTAAATTCAAAAAAGATACATTAACGCCACTTGCAGCAGCTCCTTCTGGGTCTAAACCAATATGAACAAGCTTGTCGTACCCAAAAAGCATTAGGCAAATGAATGCCGAGAACGCAATCAAAGTTCTTAATAAATCGCTCAAATTTGCAGTTAATAAATCTCCAAACAAAACAGCCTCTAAATCAATCCTAATTCCAAGTAAAGGTATAAGCAAAACACCAAGTCCCATTGAACCAGCAAGAATTGTATTCATTACAGCTTCATAATTTTGATTTTTCTTATTTGTCAAACTTTCTGCTGCAATAGCTCCCACTAATCCGCTTAATACACCTCCAATAGATGGGTCAATCCCAAGCGCCAAAGCCAAGGCAAGTCCTGGCAAAACACAGTGTGAAATTAAATTGACTTGAAGAAGCCTTTTATGAGTTATCAATACAGTCCCCATGGCAGGGCAAAGCACTCCTGAAAAGGAAGTTATCAGAAGAGGAATTATCCACCAATTTGTATTGATAAAAGACATTAAGCAAATGATTCAGTATGTTCAGTAAAGAGATCAAATAAAGATCTTGCTAATGAATACAAGCAAGCCTGACATCACGAAGAGACAGCAACAGCTTCTTAATGAACTCAAAAAATGTACTGATGAGTTGAGTGGACAAGAACTGCATAGAAAACTTCATAATGGTGAAAAGGCAATGGGTCTAACGACTGTATACAGGAACTTGCAAGCGTTAGTAAAGCAAGGCTTGATACGCTCGAGGCACCTCCCGAACGGCGAGGTCCTTTATGCCCCAGTTGAAAGAGATATTCATCATTTAACTTGCGTAAGCTGCGGAGAAACCACTCAATTGCAGGGATGCCCCGTCAAAACAATGCACATACCCCAAAAAGCCTCTAAACAATTTGAGCTGTTGTTTCATACTCTTGAATACTTTGGCCTCTGTCAAAATTGTTCCCAAGAATTGAATGCTTGATGGAAATGCATAAAGATAAATCAGAACTATATTTTCCATCTCAAATAATTAATTGAACTAAGTTTTTCCTGCACCTCTTCAGGATTGCCAGAAGCCAAAATAATCTTATCTAGAACGACAACCTTGTCATAAGCATTTAAGGACGTCCCCCAATCGTGACTACTAACGAACACCGTCAATCCCGAATCAGCTAACTGACGAATGATTAATAGGAAATCTTCTTTTGCAGGAGGGTCAAATGCAGAACACGGTTCATCAAGTAGAAATATTTTGGCAGGATTCATCAAGGTTTTTGCGAGTAATGCTCTTTGTTGCTGTCCACCTGATAAAGCATCAAGTCGCCTTTTTGCTAAATGAGATATTCCAACACGTTGAAGAGCCGCTTCTAATTCACAACAAGTCGATTTCGAATGATTGACACGACCTAAAGAAACAAATCCTTCAACAGTAATTGGAAAATTCCAATTCAGCTTCCCCCGCTGAGGCATTAAAGCCACTTGAGATCGATTATTTCGCAATGGTTTCCCATCAACAGTAATTTCCCCTTGATCCGGTTTACTACTCCCTTGCAGCAAGCTTAATAATGTGGACTTACCAGCACCATTCGGACCAACAAGAGCAGTCAAAGTACCTTGCACAAGCTTTAGAGAAACCTTGCTTAAAGCAGGTTTAATTTTACTTGAATAAGAATATGTCAAATTTTCAGCAATCAAGCTAGGCATCAATTAGAGGATTTGCTGACAAGAAACATAATATACTTGCCAAGACCAAATGAAAATGATTATCGTTTTAGATACGCTTTATATTTTTAATGTTGAATTTTTCAAATCAGTCGAAAAAGGTTAAACCCATAATCAATAAAACAGTTCTCAAAAGTTCTCTTGTTGCTGGAGCATTTTTATTTTCTGGAATCAATCAGACAGCGCAAGCAAATACAAAATCAATTGTTGCTGTAGAGCCATTGGTTTGCGATGTTGTATCTGCGATTGCACCACCCTCTACGCCCGTAACCTGCTTAATTGACAGAAAGCAAGATGTTCATGATGTCAAGATCACTCCAAGGCAAGCTCAAACACTAAAAAGTGCGAATCAAGTATTTACTCTTGGTTCAGAGATGACCCCTGCAATTAAAAAATGGTTAGATAATCCCTTAACTGTTGTCGTTGGTGTAAGTGCAATAGAAATAGACGATCATGACGACCACGATGATCATGACGACCACGATGATCATGGCGATCATTCAGCTGCTAAGCATGATGATCATGACGACCACGATGATCATGGCGATGCCCATGGAGAGGGAGCTTTTGAATGGGCTGGTGTTTTTGATCTTTCCGCAGGAGTCTACAAATGGTCTTTCGCCAAAGTTGATGGAGACTATGCTGATCCTGCGATGAAAATGGTTATTCTTAAGTCTGGTGATATTGAAGCATCAGAAGAGCTTGCTAAAGAATTATTAGGATCCAAAAATTCAGAAGTTAAGAGCAATAATGACAAACTTATTGCGCAGGACAAAGCCTACCTTCTTACATTTAATGAAAAGAAAGACATCACAACATTTACTGTAGAAATAAAAAAATCTGGTAAATACGCTTTCTTTACTGAGCATATGCCGTTTGAGTTTGAAGCCGATGAACATTTCTTTAAAGATGTTTCAGGCGACGATGTTGAACCGATTGCCCAAGTACCAGATGAAGGAGATCATCATCACCATGACCATGGAGGCTTAGATCCTCATATCTGGCATGATCCACATAACATCATCAAGATGGGAAATATAATTTCTAAGAATATCAACAAGAAGATTTCATTCTTTGATAGAGAAACTAAAAAAGTTTTAAAAGAAAGAACTCAATCTGTAAATGCCATTTTGGAAGATCTAGATCAATGGACTCAAGAACAAATAGCTACTATTCCTTCTGATCAAAAGACGATAGTTTCTAAGCACAAAGCCATGGAATATTATGGAGATGCATTTGGATTGAAGAGCATGAGCCTACTAGATTTTCTTGGTGATTCATCCAGCCTTAGGCCTCAAACTATTTCAACTGTATTAGCTGAGCTTAAAGAAGAAAACGTGAAAGTTTTATTCGCTGAGCAAAAGCCTCCTTCAAAGCTATTGAGAAACCTCAGTAGACAAACTTCAACTCCTATCGCATCAAATCAAATCTATGTTGACGGTCTAATGCCAACAGGGAATACTATTTCAGTTGCTGTACATAACACCTGCACAATTGTTAATTCACTTGGTGGAGAATGTGATGAGCAAGAGGGCGATGCACTTGAGGGGAAATGGAATTCTTTAATTAATCCGTAACTTTTACAAATACAATCCCGTCAACATTTAAAAATGTTGACTTTAAAAAAATGTTTCCAACTAAAGGATATAAAGTTTACAAACAACACTGGGAAGACCAGGCAAGTTTCATGGATAAACCACCATGGGATAAAGATAAGATATTAAAACTTACAGTCGCAACTGATTTTGATGACAATCTAAAAGAACTTCAATTTTCAAATCATTCGCTGAAAAAAGAGAATAGCAAGCTTACAGTAAGACTAAAAGTTCCTTACAATTATCATGAGCTTGATGACTTTGAATGAAAATCACTTGAATTGTTGGGTATCCAAAAGAATTGGCTAACTGATATTTCTCTTGATAGCACTCATTGTTCGCATCGTTAATAAAAGAAAATGAGCAACACACAAAAAGTACCGGTTACAATACTGACTGGTTTTCTAGGATCAGGCAAAACAACCCTACTCAATCGAATCCTTAGCGAAGAGCACGGTAAAAAAATAGCTGTTATTGAGAATGAATATGGTGAAGTTGGCATTGATCAGGGATTAGTCATCAATGCTGATGAAGAGGTCTTCGAGATGTCGAATGGTTGCATCTGCTGCACCGTTCGGGGTGATCTTATTCGTGTACTTGGAAACCTCATGAAGAGACGAGACAAATTTGACTATGTATTAGTTGAAACTACTGGCCTTGCTGATCCTGGTCCTGTTGCTCAGACTTTCTTTATGGACGATGAAATCCGTGAGGAGTTTGCACTTGATGGCATAGTCACACTTGTTGATGCAGCCCATATAGAGCAACAACTTGGTCGAAGTGATGAGAGTTCGGAGCAAGTTGCCTTTGCTGACGTCCTTATCCTAAATAAAACTGATCTAGTTTCAGATGAATCACTCGACAACTTAGAGTCACGGCTACGCGATATGAATCGCATGGCTCGTGTCATACGCAGTAAGCAAGCAGACGTCTCAATTGATACTGTGCTAAATCTAAGTGCTTTTGATCTAGATCAAGTACTTCAGCGTCGTCCAACTTTTCTGGAACCAGAATATCCATTTGAGTGGACAGGTGTTTTTTCACTTGAAAAAGGTCGCTATGAACTTACGCTCGAAGAAGGTCCAGACCCCACAATGTCTCTCGTCCAGTTATTAGACCAAGGTAACGACGAGACAGCTCTTAACACAGGTGCTGAGTCATGCGTGAGACTCTACGCAGAGCAAGAACAACTTATGAATCCAGGGGATTTGGTTCCAGTCGGCAAGCATGTGAGCCTTCAACTTCAATCCGAAGGGACTAAGTCCTTCTTCATAGATGTTAATAAGGCAAGGGATATAGGTCTATTCACGCAACATACAGCCGAAGAATTTAATATGAAGTTAAAGAAAGTAAATACTCCTTCTAAGGACGAGATAAATAATGATCAGAGCATCTCTACAATTTCTCCAATAGCTGAGAGGGTTTGGGTAGCTGAACACGAACACGATGACGAAGTAGGTTCATTCGCTATTGAGCGAGAGGGTGATGTAGATCCGGAGAAACTCAATAGATGGCTAAGTCGACTTTTGTCCGAGAAAGGTGTGGATATATTTCGCACTAAAGGTTTCATTAGTTATGCGGGTGAATCTAAGAGAATAGTTTTTCAAGGAGTACACATGCTCTTCACAGCACAACCTGATAAAGAATGGGGCAATGAACCTCGCCGTAACCAACTCGTCTTTATCGGTAGAAATCTTGATGAAGCAGAAATGAGTAGAGAGTTTGACAAATGTCTGGTATAGAAGCATTTAGTCCAAAAGGAATGCTTCATGAAGGTTGGTCTGCTCAAGTTGACGACTATGCGATTGTCTGCGGCTGGGCATTACAAGGTAAAACCTTTTTAGTAGGTGATGTTGCTGGAGGGCTTTACGCATTTGAGGGGAAATCTGGAAAGCTTATTTGGCAATCAAAAGATATACATAAAGGTGGCTTACTAGCAATGTCTATTCATCCAGATGGAAATACTTTTGCAACTGCTGGCCAGGATGGACATGTGTGTATATGGGAAAGCAAAGAGGGTAAGTCAACTAAAAAGTTGGAACTAGGGAAAGGATGGGTTGAACACATCAAGTGGTCCCCAGACGGAAAATTTTTAGCAGTAGTTTTTACTAAATACGTCTATGTTTTTGATGAAAATGGTCAAGAACATTGGCGATCAGAGGAGCATCCCAGCACTGTCAGCGCGATTTCTTGGTCTAATTCCAATGAATTAGCCACAGCATGCTACGGCCAAGTAACTTTTTATGATGTAGTAGGCGATAAGATCAATCAAAAGTTGGAGTGGCGAGGCTCACTGGTATCTATGGTGCTTAGTCCAGATGGAGACATAGTGGCATGCGGCAGTCAGGATAATTCTGTTCATTTCTGGCGTCGTTCTACTGATCAAGATTCAGAGATGACAGGCTACCCAGGCAAACCAAGCCATCTAGCTTTTGATCAAACCGGCACAGTCCTTGCTACCGGGGGTAGTGATCGAGTGACGGTTTGGAGTTTTCAAGGCGATGGTCCTGAGGGCACTGTGCCAGGAGAGTTAATGCTTCATACGGAACCCATTTCATGCCTTTCTTTCTCACATAGCGGGATGCTTTTAGCTTCTGGCGCGCGCGATGGTTCAGTTTTTTCTTGGTTTCTCCAAAAAGATGGTCAGGGTGATCCAGTTGGTGGTGCATTTGCAGGTGACCTTGTAAGCCAAATCGCTTGGCATCCTGATGACAATGCCTTGGCTGCAATAAATGCAAATGGAGGAATTACGGTTTGGGAGTTTAAGGTTCGGACAAAAACAGCAGCTCAAGGATTCGGATAAGGTCAAAATTTCTTATTTCCAATAGATACTCGAGAGCTGCTCGATTGCTATTTCTTAGAAAATTAAAAATTCAACAAGAGGAGTTTTTACTGATGTATAAATATTCCACATAACTTATATATGGTTATATCCCGCGAGAGGACTCAATGGAAAAAACAATTCTTTGGCTTCAAGAATTACTCATTTCAATGGGAAATGCTCTATTTCATCCTTATAAAGAGAACTCACCTCCAAGTTTTGAGGCGCAGCCTTTCAAAGATGACCCTTATAAGAACCGAGGAATTGCATAAGTTAAGGTCAAAATTTTTTTAAATTTCAAAGAGGGGTTCAAGTGGACCTCTTTTTTATTATCTATTTACGAGAAGAAAAAGTGACCACCGAACCATAAAGAATTAGAGAATGTGCTTTAATAGTCCCATGAATACACAGATTAAGAAGAAGTTAAGCACTAGCAATTCTGGCGTTAACTTAAAAAAAACCGACAACAAAAAACCTTCATGGCGTTTTGAAGTAGAAGGTAGCGGTCAAAGAAAGAGATACTTAAGGTCTCTTAAAGACAAAGCGGTAGCTTGATTTTTAGCCTTTTAATTAAAACAATTTCATCTAAATTAAACATAAAACTAGCCACCCAAGAGAGGGGAAAAATCCCTGTGAGATTTTCATTAAAATGGTACTTTCAAGCGATTTAGAGTTTCCAGAGATCAAAAAACCTTAAAAAAATTCTATGAATTTGATTGCTAGTTATAGAAATAAAGGTTTTGAATCTGTTGCAGATGGCGTGATGTCATTTTTTGATCGTCGTACAGACTTGCATCGCAATGGAATCGCCTTTAGTAATGGGGCAAATAATGATTCAGATCCTGCAAAAATTTCTACAGATATAAGCCTTGTAGCAATAGATCGAACTGATCCAGAATCATTTGCTTTGTCTGAAGTAATAATAAGAGGAGTCAATGCTGGTCTGCAAAAATACCTTGAAGAACGCCCACTTTTTACCGAATGCGCTCCTGAACAATCTCTCTTTGTTAATCCCATTTTCAATCTACAACGTTATGCTCCTGGGGAGGGGTTTAAAAAATGGCACTGTGATTGGACTATTAGCGAAGAAGCGACCGAACCAGTTCACAGAGTCTTAGCTTGGATTCTGTATTGCAATGATGTCGATTCAGGAGGAACAGAATTTCACTGGCAGGAATATCATGAGACAGCGGAACGAGGAAAACTAGTTATTTTTCCCGCTGGTCTTACACATATTCATAGAGGTCGAGTTAACAAGACTCATCCAAAAACGATCGCAACCGGATGGATCAATGCCGGTTCAAGAGATTCATATATTTCTAGACTAGCTAGATAGTTAATTACGAATTTCATTCATTTAATAAGACCTCTTATTAGGAATATTCAATCTGATTGGCACTAATTCTTTAATGAATCACGAGTTCAGATCTAGATTGATAATAATTTTTGAAAAACTTCAACAGATTGGGAATGTATTGTGTATCATCAAACGACGTTCAGCTCAATTTGAGTCGCAGTTAGATTCAAGCCATGGAACGGGGACTTGAACATTGAAAATCATTCCAATGGCTGAGCTAACTTACAGAGGACTTAAGTACACTCAAAACAAATCCGCTAAAGGGTCACAAGAAGTGTACTTGCAATATTGTGGTCATGAAATCATGAGTAAAAGAATCCATGAAGCAATGAAAGCAGAGATGGGTTAATAAATAAAGTCCAAAAAACTTAATTTCTAACACATATTAGAATTTTTAATTATATATCATTAATTTATAATTTTTTAAAAATAAACAGCCAAATAGATTTGATTATTTGAATCAAAATATACAGATTTAATTATTTGATTCCTTTATTTATATAGTCTTTAGTTATTAACATGCAATACGAGCCAGGAACAATAGATTGTCATATTTTCTTAGAATGCAAAGAGCAAATAGAGAAAATGCTACTCAGATTAAACAAAGTAGAAAATACTGAACATGTTTGCGATCAACTACAGTCTGTTTACCAACAAATAGAAGGTATGCACGAGTTGAAAAAAGTCAAACGAAACAAAATACTATCTAATAAAGAATTGATTAAATAAATTCATAAGATATACAAATTGTTCATAGATTTTTGATTTTGTATCAATTAAGTCTTAAATTATTCAACTAAATTCCTATAACTATTTTATCAGAAAACCCGTTCCAAAGTTTTCTGTAGGGAGGTCACCACTACTGGGAAGGGTTTTGACCTCTCTCCCCAATCTTAAAGAACAAACAAGTATATCTAATTAATTTACTAATTAAATCCTAGTTTCAAAGTTCCCCAAAGATCAAATGTGCCAAATACAAAAGCCATAAAAACCAAGTCCCATGCTTTCTGCTTAATAGCCCATGGGGCAAAAAAGACCTCACCAATTCCATGAAGAGCTGCTCCTACTCCTAGATGATCTAAAACCAAAAGGCCATGTGATAATAAAAATAATCCGCTAGCGAAGTATCTCAAACATATATCGTAAGTTATGAGTTTAATTTTTTTTTATATTCGAAAAAGTTATCGCTGTTGCGGGGATAGATTTAAAGGTTTTAATCATTTCATCAACCAAAAGTTTTTTATTTTTAATAGTTGATTTAGCCATGACTTTAATAATATTTTATTTGATCTAACTTATTAATATTTTTCATAATCTTATGCATCAATAATTACTTTGTGAGCTAACTAGAACAAATCATATTTGATGCCTTTTAGTAAAATCAAATACTCTTCTTCTTGTCCAAAAGATAATTAATTCGCTAAAAGTGAATTAATTAATACAGTTAGATATATTTATTCCAGTAATGTTTGAAACAAATAAAATTTTTGATGAAACTCAATTTTGTACCGGTTAATATTTTCCGAGAGACTCCTGAAGTAACTTTTTTAGATGCCAGTGTTGAAGGTTCAAATGGTAGTGATGTCGTTATTCATAAAGGAGGAGCAACTTCACCTCCTGATTTAAATGGCTTTGAGCAATATTATGTACACCATCATCAAACAGATAATAATCTTGTACTTGAGGGAGATAGAACCTTCACACTATTAAATCCTCTTTGGGATGAACCCCATCACATAATTTATCTCCATAGATTCATGGGTGCACTTCAAATACCTATCGGTACATTTCATAGATCAATATCTGGAAAAGATGGAAGTATTGTTATCAATCAGGCAATTAGAGACAAACAATTTGAATCGAATACAGAATTTAATCCTATAAGTATTGAAAACAGAATTGATCTACAACAAGCAAAATCTACAGAGCCTATTATCTGGTTATGGAAAGATGGAGAAATCAAAAGAATAAAAGATTCTCTATTTTTAAAAGTAGCTTAATTTAAGTAGGTTTTATTAAAACCAAATCAATTTCATATATATAGTATCTAAGCAATACTTAACTTAGATACTATTTCAAGTAATAAAATAACTAATACACCTGACATTGCAATTCTGCCATTGACTATCTCAGTTTTGCTTAATCTTTCGAAAGACATGCAATAGCATCTCTTGATCCACTTATAACAAACTAAATAAATAGAGCAAGTATCAAGAAATTCTTTTTAATGTTAATTAAATAAATTAGTATTATCTTTAAAAATCAAAGTCTACGGCCCAAAAAATATTGTATCTGTTAAGACAGAATAAAAATAGTATGATAAATAACTATAAAAAAAGATTGAGTAATAAATGAGTCCTCTCTTTAAATGCCTTGGCTGTGGACAAAATATCGAAAGGTCAACAAAGACTTTTTGGAAAAAGAAGGGTCATATTCTTTGCTCTACTTGCCAAGACAAAATAGAGAAAGAAACTGCTTTTACTCAAACAAAATAGACTTAAACACTAAGAAATTTCTCTACCACCGCTTTACTTAATTCACTAGTTGGGCCATTTGCCACTATTCCTCCACGTTGCATTGCATAATAACGATCAGCTTGCCTCACAAAATGCAGATGTTGTTCTACTAATAAAACTCCAACACCAGTCTCACTAATAATCCTTTTGACTGCTGACTCAATATCTTGAACGATATTCGGTTGTATTCCTTCAGTTGGTTCATCAAGTAAAAGCAACTTTGGTTTTCCCAGTAGTGCTCGCGCAATGGCAAGTTGTTGCTGTTGTCCACCGCTTAAGTCACCTCCTTTACGCTCTAGAAATTGTTTTAAGACAGGGAATAGTTCATATACAAGTTCATCAATCTTTTTATGTTTTGCTAAACCTCCAGGCAAAGCTTCTAATCCAAGTTGAAGATTTTCCTCGACAGTTAGATAAGGTATTATTTCTCGTCCTTGAGGAACATATCCAATTCCTGAACGAGCTCTTTGATGAGGTGGCTTTCTATTTACTAAATCTCCATTAAAAATAATCTCTCCACGCCGTGGAGTTAATAAACCTATTAAGGATTTAAGCAAAGTTGTTTTACCTACTCCATTTCGACCTATAAGACAAATCATCTCACCTTGATTGATATTCATATCAACATCTCGAAGAATATGACTCTCGCCGTAGTAGGTATTCAAGCCTTTTATCTTTAACATAGTCATTATTCTTCCTCCTCAGATTGTCCTAGATAAACCTCTATCACTAAAGGATCTTTTTGTATTTCGCTCATAGAACCTTCCTTCAATACGTGTCCTTGGTGTAAAACACTCACAGGGCAATCAAGTCTACGAATAAATTCCATATCATGATCAATAACTAAAACAGTATGATCACCCGCTAGAGATTTAAGAAGATCAGCAGTTAAATCTGTTTCTTCATCAGTCAAGCCAGCCACAGGTTCATCAACAAGTAACAGGTCAGGGTCTTGTCCAACTAGCATAGCGATCTCAAGCCATTGTTTTTGGCCATGAGAGAGAGCTCCCGCCCTGATATTGGCTTTTGATTGGAGGTTGACAATACTCATCAAATGTTGAATTTGATCTAAATGCTTAACCTTTAAATTATCAATCAATAATGAAAAAGGGGTTTTAGGCCTGCTAACTGATAGCGCTAGATTTTCTTGTACAGATAGATTTTCAAATATCCTAGGACTTTGAAATTTTCTTCCAATCCCTTTACGCGCTATACGAAACTCCTTTTGACCAAGCAACGATTTTTCTTTAAAAATCACATCACCTTTTGTCGGTAATACTTTGCCAGTAATTACATCTAAAAATGTAGTTTTACCTGCACCATTGGGACCAATAACGGCTCTAAGATCGCCTTTATTCAAAACCAGATCAAGATCTCTAAGAGCAAGAAATCCTTCAAAGCTAACTGAGATTTTTTTTAGCTCTAGCAATGGAGAACTCATGATTTCACCTCACCTTGTTCATTAATTTCAAGACTTGGATATGTCTCCAGTTTTTTATTAATTCCAATTAAAAAGAGTAATTTCTTTAGACCTCCCTTTCGGATCCATCCAAGTACCCCTTCTGGGAGAGCTGTTACAACAAGGATAAATAATCCACCTTGAATAAACATCCAGCTTGCTGGTAATGCTTCACTCACTAAACTTTTTGCATAATTGATAAAAACAGCTCCAAGAATTGCGCCTAGTAAAGTTCCTCTGCCCCCAACGGCAACCCAAACAACCATTTCGATAGAGAACGGGACAGTCATGAATTGAGGAGAGACTATTCCAGATTGAACTGTGTACAAAGCCCCTGAAATGCCAGCTAAGCCTCCTGCTATTGAGAAAATTATTGTTTTAAAAATTACTGGATTATATCCAGTGAAACGAACTCGAGCTTCATCATCTCTAATTCCAATAAGGATATTTCCAAATCTATCTCGAACAATCCACTTCGCAAAAAACCATGCAAGTATCACTAAAACAGCTGATATCCAAAAGAACCATCTTTGCATTATTTCAGAACCTACCATTTGTCCAAAAAGTTGAGTCACGTCTGTTTTTAAACCATTTGTTCCATTAATCAATTTCTGTTGACCATTAAAGAAATTGAAAAAAACTAAAAGAGCCGCTTGTGTAAGGATCGAAAAATAAACACCTTTAATTCTATTTCTAAAAACTAAATAACCTAGAAGGCCAGCAATTATTGCTGGTAGCAACCAAATAGAAATAAGAGTAAAGATTGAACTTTTAAAAGGCTCCCAGAAAAATGGAAGTTTTTCGACTCCATATAAACCAAAAAACTCGGGGATACCATTTGGAAATTCTCCTGAACTATTCAATTGGAGGAACATTGCAGCGCAATATCCACCAAGAGCAAAGAAAATTCCTTGCCCTAAGCTCAACATTCCTGTAAATCCCCAAATCAAATCAACTCCTAGAGCCACTATTGCAAGAGATAGATATCTACCTAAGAGATTTAATCTAAAAACAGGAAGTAATGTAGGAGCAGCAATAATTAATGCAATGATTAGCACCCAAAGAGTTAAGTGAATCCAACTTTTTTTTGTAGAAAAAATGCTCATAAATTAAGACTCCACCATTCTTCCTTTTTGAGGGAACATCCCAGTTGGTCGGAATTGTAAGAATATGACTATTAGTGCAAATATCATTACTCTAGCCATACTTGTTGTCGCAAAAAAATCTATTATTGATGCTAGAGGTGAAGGCATATCTGGCCAAATGGTAAGGAGTCTCCCTGCTCCAATTAAATCAGTCATAATTCCTATAGAGAAAGAAGCAAGAATTGTGCCTAGCAAATTGCCTACTCCACCAAGAACGACAACCATAAAACATCCCACAATATAATTTCCGCCAACATTTGGTCCTACTGACCCTAGAAGTGAAACAGCAACTCCAGCAACTCCAGCAAGACCAGAGCCAATTCCAAAAGTAATAATATCTACTGTTTCTGTTGATATACCTAAACAATCACTCATAGGTCTATTTTGAGTTACTGCTCTAATTCTCATTCCCCACGCTGTTTTATCGAGAAAGAAAATCACTACTAAAACAGATATTACAGTGATAAGGATTATTAATAAACGTGTTTTAGGGAAAGTAATTCCAACAAAATCTATACCACCTCTCATCCAAGAAGGGGCAGTAACATCAACATTCCTTGCACTTGCACGACTTAGTTTACTTACTAAAGA
This sequence comes from Prochlorococcus sp. AG-424-E20, assembly GCA_003213355.1. GTDB lineage: Bacteria > Cyanobacteriota > Cyanobacteriia > PCC-6307 > Cyanobiaceae > Prochlorococcus_B. Next base: position 24,727 of record QCND01000001.1, on the reverse strand, counting down.
AGATAAAATACCTCCTGTTGCGACACCTAGTAAGGCAGAAAATCCCCAAGTACATGCCCTTATTAATTTACCTTTTGGACCAGAAAGTAAGTCATCAGAAATAAATAATGGTGATAATAATCCAAAGAAAAGTGCTACAACCAAACCACTTGCATAAGCGAGAGGAACACTTCTAACAAATTGTTGAAGGATTAGGCTAACTCCCCATGTAGCTAAAAGTGTTTCAAGAGGACTTCCATAGAGACGTCTAATAACTGTTCGTTCTAAAAAAATCCCAACTGTTCCACTAACTAAAAAAGCAATCCCAATTGCAACTATGACATACGAGTCATAAAAAGGTTTTAAAAAAGAAACTTGTTTAAAAATTAATTGAATTATGTATGTGGAATAAGCGCCAAGCATCATCAATTCGCCATGAGCAAGATTAATGACACCCATTAAACCGAAGACAATTGCCAGTCCCAGTGCTGCGACAAGCAAAACTGAGCCAATAGCAACGCCATTAAAGAGGCTTTCAAGTAAAAGTTGCACTAGCTTGGTTGTTTTTTAAAGAAATAAGGAGCCCGAAGGCTCCTTATTAGAATCTATTTATAAGTCAGAAAGTGAATCACATCCTATATTTTTCACCTTTCTTAGGATCAGTCCAATCACAAGCGTAACCTTTTGAACTTGGATGTTTTTGGTTCCATGCTTGTGGCTCAACTACTCCAGTTTCTTCAAGGATTGTAAATCCACCCTCTGCATTGATTTCACCGATTCTCACTGTTTGAGATAGGTGATGATTTGCCATAACTTCTACTGGACCCTGAGGAGCATCGAATGTCTGACCAACCAATGCTTCTCTAACCGCATTGTCATCAAATGTACCTGCATCTTCAACTGCCTGCTTCCAAAGATAAACCATGTTATAGGCAGATTCTTGAGGATCAGCCACAACACGATCACTACCCCATCTCTTCTTAAAGCTCTTAGCAAATTTCTTAGAAGCTGGCGTATCAATAGACATCATGTAATTCCAAGCACCATAGTGGCCCTCAAGGAACTCAGGTCCAATCGTACTAATCTCTTCTTCCGCAATGGAGTAGTTCATTACGTAATAACCATTAGAAGGAGTGATTCCTGCGTCTTGGATTTGTTTGAAGAAAGCAACGTTTTGGTCACCATTCAAAGTGTTAACTATGATTCCACCATCAGGAAGAGCAACTTTTATCTTCGAGATAATAGGTGCTACCTCAGTATTACCTAAAGGAAGATAATCTTCTCCAACAACTTTTCCGCCAAGTTGTTTCACTTGAGCTTTAGTAATTGTGTTAGAAGTTCTTGGGAAAACATAATCAGAACCAACTAAGAAGAAATCTCCTCCAGCAGCTGGAGAGCGCTTATACATGAAATCAGTGGCAGGCTCAGACTGCTGATTCGGAGTCGCTCCTGTATAGAAAATGTTGTTGGAGCACTCTTGTGCTTCATATTGAATTGGGTAATAAAGGAATGCATCTTTTGATTCATAAACTGGAAGCATTGCCTTTCGACTTGCAGAAGTCCAGCCGCCAAAGACTACTGGTACTCCATCCTGATCGATTAACTTCTTAGATTTCTCTGCAAAGGTAGGCCAATCTGAAGCACCATCTTCAACGATGTATTCAATTTTATAACTTTTACCGTCGACTGTTACACCGCCAGCTGCATTGATTTCCTCAATAGCCATTTTCTCTGTATCAACAAGAGTTGATTCCGAGATTGCCATTGTCCCTGAAAGAGAATGGAGAATTCCAACAGTTACGGTGTCGTCAAAGTTGCCAGAGGAATCTGATCCACCACAAGCAGTAACAGTTACGGCTAAAGAGGCAGTAGCTAAACCTGCAAAAATGCGCTTTGAAAGCTTCATGAATTACTAACTAAATTAGTTGTTTGCCCACCTTGGGGTTTAGGAAAAGTATCCAACTGAACACCCCTCTCTTTGTAGCAAATAAGACTGTTTTAACTATTTCAGTAAACGAAGATACTTTTCCGTATTGGTTTATACCATCTCCTGCCCAGAGGGTATCTGATTACACAAAAACCCTTCAATTATTTTTATCCCCTCCCCTGTTTTGGTATTGGTAAAGCACCAGGGAAGATTTTTCCTCATAAGCAGAGTATCTCTCTCCATTATTTTCAGGTTTGCTCCAACCATTTCAGCAAGGTCAATCTTATTGATCACTAATAAATCAGAACGTGTTATTCCTGGCCCTCCTTTCCTAGGGATCTTATCTCCCGCTGCAACATCAATTATGTATATACATACATCTACTAACTCAGGGCTAAAACTCGCAGCTAAATTATCGCCACCACTTTCAACAAATACTAAATCTAAAGTTGTAAATTTATGCTCCAGCTCTTCAACCGCAATACGATTAATTGAGCAATCTTCCCTTATCGCTGTATGTGGGCAACCTCCAGTTTCAACTCCTTTGATACGTTCAGGTGCTAAAGCCTTGGAATTCGTTAAAAATTTTGCATCTTCTTGCGTATAAATATCATTTGTTACTACTGCAATCTCTAATCGATCTTTAAGATTTTCACATAGTCTCTGAATTATAGCCGTTTTCCCAGATCCTACTGGACCGGCTATGCCAACTCTTAATTTACTTTCCATTAGCTTCGAAATAATCTTGAATAAAGTTCAATATGCGATTGTTGTGCCATAATCGCGCCCACATCACCAACCCAAATTTCTTTAGGATTCTGCTGCAATAAGTAACTTGCTTGAGACTTTATAAGTCTTAGGGATTTCATTTGAAGCTGTTGAGCTTTTGTTGGTCCTAATGACAATAGTCTTAACGCTGCACTCAATTGATTAGCCACCCAACTATATAAAAATCCTTCCACTAAATCAATTTGGGGTATATCCCAGCAAACTCCTGCCCAAGCCCAAGCTATCGGCCAAATAAATTTTTTTTCATTACCAGGAAGAGGATGATCTAGATCAATGAGAAGCTGTAATAGAGATTCACCCATTTGTATTTGTTGAGATCGGACATCAGGCGAATCTCTTAATGAACCAAGCCAAGAATTCCACTCTTCAATAATTAATTTATGTTGAACATCTTTATGATCATTCCAATGCTCTAAATCTCTCATAATGTGAGCAATTGAGCTTGCCTCAATTGTTATCTGGCCTCGAGAGAGTTCACTTTCAATCCAATTAAAAAGTGTTGTCTCGTCATATACTTTTTGATTTTGAACAAGCCACTCCAATCCTTCAGAGTAACTAAAAGCACCAACTGGTAATGATGGGCTGATTAATTGTAAAAACTCAAGTTTCATAAATAGAATCAATCAAATCCCTACTCATAAGCGCCTATCTCAGGAGAAAAAGGTCTTTGGAAACTTTTTATTTCAAAACCATGGCCTTCTAACATTTTTCTCATTACTACATCATTGAGTAAATATAACTCTTTATCGTGCAACTCAATCTCAACATGTCTATTACCTAAATGATAAGCAGCTTTTAACAATTTCAATCTATTTTCTGAGCTAATTCTTATTACATCTTCGTGAGCGGCCACTATGCTTACAAAAACTTTTGAATTCTCACTTTTCAACACCTCTCCAGGAATCAAACGACCTCCTCCTCGAGGCAAATTTAAAATGACATCAATTCCCTCTAAAGTTGATCGTTTACCTCGAAGCTGAGTTCTCTCTTTTGCAGACAAGGGAAGTAAAAGGTTATTTTTTATCACTTGAGCACTAATTCTCTCGGTGAGATAGATTAATTCCTGAGACAAGCTTAAATTCTTTGTAGGTCTAAATTTTATAGGTTATGTCTACCAGATCAGATATTTATTATTTTCTCAAAACTAAATGAGCAAAAACGATAAAGCTATTCAATGAAATCTCAATGGCATGGAACTTGTGATCTAAGGCTTTTCAAAAGCTCAAGTTCTAACAATAAAGATATTGTTAAAACAATTCATCAAGCGAAATGTACTGCTCCATTAAAAGTAATGAGAGTATTCAATGATAAAAAAGATGGGAGATGTGAAATACCAATTCTCCATAGTGCGGGAGGAATTGTTGGAGGTGATCAACTAACAATAAATGTAAACGCCGAAGAAGATAGCATTGCTATATGTTCTTCAGTAGCAGCTCAAAAAGTTTATGGAAGTAGAGGCAGATCAAAATTAAATCCGCAAGGGAGCTGGGCAAATCAAAAATGTTTTTTTCAAATTAAACAAAATTCTGACTTTGAGTGGATGCCTCAAGAATTAATTGTTTATCAGGGAGGTCTTTTTGAACAAAATATGACTGTTAATCTTGATCCTTCATCAAGCTTTTTATGTGTTGATTTGGTTCGTTTGGGACGAACTGCTGCAGAGGAACAACTTGGTAGTGGAGTATGGAGATCATCTTTGGAAATCTTTAGGGATAATAATCAAGGAAAACAGTATGAATTTAGTGATCGCTTAGAACTATCTGGAGAAGCTCTAAAATCCATTCATGGCTTAGAACAGAAACCAGTATTTGGATCTTTAACTTGGATAACACCTAAAAAAATAATGCAAAAAGATTTGTCTGATTTGCTAGTCGAATGCCGACAACAAAGAGCTGGACTTGAGGGATTTATGACTTGTAGTCTTCTTGAAAATGGCATATCAGCAAGATACACTGGATCATCAACACAATCAGCTCGATTTTGGTTTTATAGAATTTGGAGTCTTACTAGAGTTTTAAGAAAATTAAGCATGCCTGAATACATGAGAATTTGGCCGATGCAAGAAAATCCATCAAGAGACATAAAATGTCCATTATGAACTTTTAAGCATTTTTTTGCTAGTAAAATTAGGTTCTAATTATTAAAAAATGTACTTAAGCCCTCAAGAAAAAGACAAATTACTGGTAGTCACTGCTGCTCTTTTGGCAGAGCGAAGATTAAATAGAGGTTTGAAATTAAATCATCCTGAAGCCGTCGCTTGGCTTAGCTTTCAAGTACTTGAAGGTGCCAGAGATGGGAAGAGTGTCTCAACCTTAATGAACGAGGGAACCACATGGTTAACAAAAGAACAAGTCATGGAAGGCGTGCCAGAGCTCATCCATGAAGTTCAAATAGAAGCTGTTTTTCCAGATGGAACGAAGCTGGTAACACTTCACAATCCAATTAGCTAACTACAATTATGTCCTATTTAATTCCTGGAGAACTTATTCCCGAAGATGGTTTTATTGAACTAAACAAAGGAAGAGAAACCACAACTCTAAAAGTCGCTAACACCTCTGATCGACCTATACAAATTGGCTCTCATTATCATTTCTTTGAGTCCAATAAAGGTCTAGAATTTGATCGCAAAAAATCTCTCGGGAAAAGGTTAGACATCCCAGCCGGTACTGCTATCAGATTTGAGCCAGGTGACCAAAGAGAAGTTAATCTTGTTCCTTATGCTGGAGACCGTAAAATTTTTGGGTTCAACGGACTTATAAACAATTCACTTCAACAATAAAATGCCTTTCAAAATTTCTCGCCAAGCCTATGCAGAGACTTATGGTCCGACGAAAGGGGATCGCATTAGACTTGCAGATACGGACTTAATACTCGAAGTTGAACAGGATCATACTCACTATGGAGACGAAGTTAAATTTGGTGGGGGAAAAGTTATTCGTGATGGGATGGGACAATCACAACAAAGTAGAGACAATGGAGTAGTAGATACAGTTATCACAAATGCGCTAATTTTGGATTGGTGGGGAATTGTTAAAGCTGATATTGGCATCAAAGACGGAAAAATCTCAGGTATTGGAAAAGCTGGAAATCCGGATACTCAAGAAGGTGTCAACATTATTGTAGGCGCCAGTACAGAAGCAATCGCAGGAGAAGGAAGCATTATTACTGCAGGAGCTATTGATAGTCACATTCACTTTATCTGTCCGCAACAAATAGAAACTGCTTTAGCTAGTGGGGTTACCACAATGCTCGGAGGAGGGACAGGCCCAGCAACAGGTACTAATGCAACGACATGTACACCTGGAGCATTTCACATCTCAAGAATGCTGCAATCTGCAGAGGGATTTCCTGTTAATTTGGGATTCTTTGGAAAAGGCAATGCAACTAACAAAGCAGCATTAGAAGAACAAGTAAGAGCAGGTGCTTGTGGGTTAAAACTGCATGAAGACTGGGGAACAACACCGGCCTGTATTGATTCCTGCCTAAGTGTTGCAGATCAACTAGACGTACAAGTTTGTATTCATACAGATACCCTAAATGAAGCTGGTTTTGTTGAAGATACAATTAAGGCAATAAGAGGGAGAACAATTCATACCTTCCATACAGAAGGAGCTGGAGGTGGTCACGCTCCCGACATTATCAAAATTTGTGGAGAATCAAATGTGATTCCCAGCAGTACAAATCCAACTAGGCCTTTCACTCTAAATACTCTTGAAGAGCATTTAGACATGTTGATGGTTTGTCATCATTTGGATCCCAAAATTCCAGAGGATGTTGCATTTGCTGAGTCAAGAATACGTCGTGAAACTATTGCCGCTGAAGACATACTCCACGATTTAGGAGCCTTTTCTATTATTGCTAGTGACTCCCAGGCTATGGGTAGAGTTGGTGAGGTTATTAGCCGGACTTTTCAAACTGCTCATAAAATGAAAGTTCAAAGAGGGGCCTTACCAGAGGATAATCAAATGAATGATAATCATCGTCTAAAAAGATATATCTCAAAGGTAACTATTAATCCAGCGATAGCTCATGGAATCAGTAGCCATGTTGGTTCGGTAGAAGTTGGCAAACTAGCAGACTTAGTACTTTGGAATCCTGGCTTTTTTGGAATTAAACCTGACTTAGTAGTCAAAGGAGGATGTATCGCATGGGCTCAAATGGGAGATGCAAATGCCTCCATTCCTACTCCACAACCGGTCCATGGTCGTCCAATGTTTTCTTCTTTTGGAAAGGCGATAAATCCTACATGCCTGACTTTCTTAAGCGAGAGTGCAATAGTCGCTGGTGTCCCTGAACAACTAAAATTGGAACGCTCTTATGCTCCCGTGAAAGACACAAGGAAAATATCTAAACAATCAATGAAACTAAATGATGCAAGACCCAAAATCGAAGTAGACCCACAAACATATGAAGTTTTTGCAAACGGAGAGCTTCTTACTTGCGAACCAGCTGAATCACTACCACTTGCGCAAAGATATCTATTGCTTTAATTGATATTGAATTTATCAATCCTTAGGCTACAAGTGAATCTTCCTTATCAGAAGCCGTTATTCGAAGACGTTGTTCTAAATTTGGTCCATATGACTCTATGCCCCAAATTTCCAACTGCGAGCCATCTGGTGCCATAGATGAGAATACTTCTTGAGGGAAAATAGCTCGTTCTAGAAAAAATCTATCCGGCCCTATGCATTTAAGTATGACCATGCTAGAAGTGATGTTTCTGTAAGAGAAATCGACCATAACCTACAATTATTTGTTGAAATTAAAACAAACAAATAAAAAAGTATTTGTAATTTTTTATACAAAAGATATAGGGAGAAATATAAACTTTTTCTTAATATGTCCAAATAGAACACTCCTTTCAAGACCAATTAGTTATAAAAAACTGTAAAAATTCATGATCTCCACAGCAACAAGAATAAGAGTAAGAAATATACTAAATCGACTAGAAACCAATCAATTAGTTACCCTCGAAGAAAGAATTTTCCTTAATAAATTATCCAATGTTTCTCCCTTGGTAGCAGGATGGCTTGCATCTGCATTAGGAGCAGAGGCTAGTTCTATAGACAATGAATAGCTATTAAAATCATGGCAACTCAATGTCAAATCAGATAGTTGAAAATCTATCATGTTTATCCTTAATCAAAAAATATTTAACCAAGTGCAATTCAATCAAAATAATAACTGAGAATAACTCCAGAATGTATCTGAAAATACAAAACAATTCCTAGCAATGTAACAACTAATACGCCGAATCTAATTACTATTTATAAAAATAGATTGCTCTTAATTTGTGTGAGGACACAATGAAGTTTTTTCAGCGTTTGCTGGTAGCTCCTGCTGCATTGGGCCTAATGGCTCCAGTTGCAGTTAATGCAGATACTGCATTTTCATCAACCACATCTCTCTCTGGTGGTGCTGTTTTTACTATCGGTTCTGTTGCCGATGGAGGAACAACTGATACGGAAGAAGAACTCTATATGCAATATGGATATGGACTAGACGTAACTTCCAGTTTTACTGGTGAAGATATGCTCTACATGGGTATGGAAACTGGTAATGCTAGTGGTCCATTAGCAAGCATGGACAGCTCAGTCGGCGGTACTGGTGCTATTACATTGCATTCTTTGTACTACTCCTTCCCTCTTGGGGATCTTTCAGTAACTGCTGGACCGTTACTTGATCAGGATGATGTTGTTGCTGCAACAACTTCTGCTTACTCAGATGCTTTCAGACTAGGCAGCATGCCTTACTCATTAGCCGGTAGTGAAACTGGTCCTGGAGTTGGTGTTGCTTACTCTGGAGACAACGGCGTAGTTGCTTCTGTTAGCTTCGTTTCTGTTGGAGGCTCTGATTCAACAGTAGGAATCGGCGCTGATGATGGAGATGATGTTTCTACATTCACTCTTGGTTATGACGGCGACGGTTTTGGTGGCGGACTTGTAATCGCTACTAATGACGGTGAAGCTGGAACAAGTGGATACGACACATTTGGTGGCGGTATCTATTACAGCCCTGAGTCAGTTCCTGCAACAATAAGCGTTGCTTATGACACAACAGATCCAGAGACAGGTGCGGATGCAACTGATTTGTTCGTTGGTGTTGACTACGAAGTTGGCCCTGGAACATTGAGTGCTGCTTACAATTCAACTGATATTGATGGCAGTGATTCTGAAGATTCAACAGGATTTGAAGTTTCTTACAGTTACGGACTTAATGACTATGTCTCAGTAACAGCTGGATTCTTCACTGTTGAAGATACAAGTACTGGCGATGACGACACTGGTGTAGTAGCTGAGACCTATTTCAGCTTCTAAATCGTAACGTTTTATCCAATAAAAGCCTCCTAATAAAATAGGAGGCTTTTTATTGGATAATTACACGAATTAACTTCAAAATTAAATTAACAAGAAAAACTAATTTTATTAATTTGATTTATGTTTTTCTTTTAGAAACTCGTTTGATTTAATTAATCCCTCATAAGGATCAAGTTTCTTTAATCTAATCATATCTTCATAAGGATCGGGACTAGAGTAATGATTTTTTTTTGTTTTTCTCATTTATTTTTATAGATAAATAATTAATTTTTATTTTCTTTATTTATGCCGCGATATCAGATCTTAAACACCTATCGCGACTACCTTTGAACCATCTCATTTGATGAGTAATGCGATGTCCATTTGGATACAAATAATTAAGGTTTTCAGTTGACAAAACCTTCTCATTACTATGAACTATTTCTTGTAAATTATCAGCATTATTTTGATTTGATTCCATAATAAAAAAAAAGACTATACTATTTAAAACATCTAATTCATGGATTGATGTTCATGACGAACACAGTGGTGATTCCAAAACGAAATAATTCAAAAAATATTAACTATGTAAAATTATTTTAAAAATTAGTTTTTAATTCAAGTTATTTTTTAATACATTAAAAAAGCAGCTCAATGAGCTGCTTTTTTAAATAAAGCCAATTTTATTTATTTAGAGCTTAAAAATATTTAAAAGGGAAAAATATCTTATCAGGACCTGCAAGCATTACTGAAGCAGCAATAAGAGCAGTAATTACTTGAACACCAATAAATTGTTTTTGAAGATACTTATAAGAACCTGTTTCAGTATGCTCAACTGATGGTTCATTCGCAGGTAACCCATAATAATAAATTTGAGAGATCTGAAAAAAGATCACTAAACCAGCAATTGCAGCTAAAGGATTAAATCCACCAAATGTGATTGTAGAGAAAGGGATTGTTGAGTAAAGCATTAAAAAAGCATCGCTCTTAACTGCTAATCATTAGAGCACTAATTTAAGGAAATGCTTTAATCCCTAATAGACTGAAATCAAAAATTAATTAATTGTTTTTAGGTCTAGCTTTTGTAACCCTAATAGCCCTACCCATCCATTCCACATCTTGAAGATCGTCGATTGCTTTTTGTTCTTGGGCGTCGTCGCCCATATCTACAAAAGCAAAACCTCTTTTTCTCCCAGTTTCCCTTTCTAATGGCAGCTTACAATTGGTGACTTCACCATAACTGCTAAACACACCAACAATATCTTCAACCTCTGCATCAAACGAGAGATTCCCGATGTAAATAGTCATTGGATAACGGACCTATGAAGTAATAATGAATGGTCCGAAAAGGGAAAAACCTCAAGAATTTGGCTAAAAAGCAAAACTTGACGAAAGCTATTTGGATAATTCAGGGGATATAATAGATCTTTTTATCCCAAAAAAGGTCAAAACAAAAATTTGCTTTATCGTCCTGTAAAATATCCATACCATTTTTTTATTTTTTTGACTCAAGTAACTGTTGGAGAAAACGAAGGCATTGAATCAGCACTTCGCCGTTTTAAACGTCAAGTTTCCAAAGCCGGCATCTTTGGAGAGTTAAAGCGTCTGCGTCATCATGAAACACCTGTCGAAAAATATAAACGCAAACTACAACAAAGGCGAAGAAGCAGAAGAAGATAAACAAATCAAAAAGATTTCAAAGCTCAAATTTCAAGTTTTTTATTAATTTCATCAAATGGAAAGAGAAAATTGTTGGGTTTGGTTTAAAGGTTCACTGAAAGAAAAAGGAGTTTGGAAGGGTGGTTTTTCCTACAAAAAAGATGAGAATCCTGGTGTTCTTATTCAAAACCCATCTTATGTGCAATGTCGTGTTCCCGATTGGCGCATAATGACAAAAGAGCCAATAGATAAATACAAAGCGCCCTTAATACCCGCAAACTCAGTTTGGAAAATTTTCTGAATTTACTAAGCTTTACTTAAATAATCATATTTCTCTTGAACACTTTAGTTTTAATTAGCTTTAACGATAGGAGCTAAATACTTAACAACAGCGGGAGTAATCAATAAAACCGCTATTAATCTAAATGCATGAATTGCTGCCACTGCAGCTCCTACTCCAAGTTCTGCACCAACTAGGCTCATACCTAGTGTTCCTCCAGGAGCTGATCCTAGTAAAGCTATTAAAGGATCAATTCCAAATAGACGAACCACTAAAAATCCAACAACTAGACCAGTTAAAATTAAAGTAATCGTGATCAAAATGGCTGGCTTCCAAAGAGTTTGTAACTCTGTAAGAGTATCTCTATTAATACCAGTGCCAATAACAGTCCCGACACCAATACCAAGCAAAGTTTTTGTACCTATAGGCCATTGAGCAGGTTCGAATTGACCACTTATGCTTAAGCATCCTGCTGCCAAAATCGAGCCTAGAAGAGGAGCTGCAGGAATGCCGCTTAGCAGCATCAAACTTCCTAGCGCCGCTCCACTGAGAATGTATATGATCAGAGTCATCGGAGTATTCATGATCCAAGCATTAAATCTATATCTGCAGTCTGATCTATTTTTTGTTTTTTAAACGAATTGGTCAATATCAATTTAAAAAGCCTCTCAAAAAACTTTGCCTTTGAATTAAATTATTAGATTCATCCCTTCAAAAATAATGAGAAAGGCCTCTACACCTAAGTTTTGAAAAGATTTTGAATAGAATTGAATTTTCTTCCTTTTAACTATTAATCTAATTTTCAATCAAAAAGGTCAACATATTGTTAGTGTTTATCTCTAAATGATTATTTTTGTTATCAATAGATGTCCTGATGAAAGCTAATTTGACTTCTGAATTAAAACTGATTGGATCTAAATCAGAGGTTAAGATCTTGTACGTCAGACTGCCTTGTAATCCAATTTTCCCAATTGGACCAATTTATTTAGCTGATCATGTTCATAAATGCTTTCCGGAGATTCAACAATTAATTCTAGATTTAGCTTCATTACCCATTGTAGATGTAGAAAGAATACTAATAAATAACATAAAAAGTTTTAAACCTACACTATTAGTTTTTTCATGGAGAGATATACAAATTTATGCCCCTGTAGATGGGAGAGGAGGAAATCCACTACAAAATTCATTTGAAGTTTTTTATGCTAAAAATCCCCTAAAAAAAATTCGAGGTGCTTTAGGTGGTTTTCAACTACTAAAAAGTCATTATGGAGAAATATGGAGGAACCAAAGATTAGTTAAAAAGGGTTTGAAATATGCAAAGAGATATAAACAAAATGCTAATGTTATTCTAGGAGGAGGTGCAGTTAGTGTTTTTTATAATCAATTAAAAAAGTCACTTCCTAAAGGCACTATTATATCACTAGGGGAAGGAGAATTATTATTAGAAAAATTAATAAGAGATGAATCAATTATCGATGAAAGATGCTTTGTGGTTGGTGAGTCTCCTAGAGAAAAACTCATCCATGAGAAACCAAATAATATAATCAAAACAGCATGTGATTATTCCTATATTCAATCTATCTGGCCTGAATTTAAATGGTATTTAGATGGAGGGGACTTTTATATTGGAGTCCAAACTAAAAGAGGTTGCCCTCACAACTGTTGTTATTGTATTTACACTGTTATTGAAGGAAAAAAAGTAAGAATTAATCCTGTCAGTGAGGTAATTAAAGAAATCAAACAACTTTATAACCTGGGTGTTCGTGGCTTTTGGTTTACAGATGCTCAATTCATACCGTCCAGAGGGCACATTCAAAATGCAAAAGACATTCTTCAAGCTATCTATGATGAAGGATTACATGATATCCATTGGGCTGCATACATACGAGCTGACAATTTAGATGAAGAATTAGCTGAATTAATGGTTAGAACAGGTATGAGTTATTTCGAAATTGGTATAACTTCTGGATCCCAAGAACTAGTCAGAAAAATGAGAATGGGGTATAACTTAAAAACAGTACTGAAAAATTGCGAACTTCTAGCAAAAGCAGGTTTTAAGGCCCAGGTCTCGGTGAATTACTCATTCAATGTTATAGACGAGCGTCCAGAAACAATAAGACAGACAGTTTCTTACCATAGAGAATTAGAGAAAATTTTTGGAGCTGATATTGTTGAGCCTTCTATATTTTTTATTGGACTTCAACCTCATACGTCATTAGAAGAGTATGGCCTGAAAAAAGGTTTATTAAAACCTGGATATAATCCTATGAGTTTAATGCCTTGGACTGCCAGAAAACTCCTCTGGAATCCAGAGCCGATGGGAAAGGAGTTTGGAAGGATTTGCTTAGAGGCCTTTGATACAAATCCAAATGATTTCGGTAGAACAGTCATGAACTTATTAGAAAGAGATTATGGAATTTCGTCCTTAAACGAAGCTTTAACTGTAGAGGCTAAAAATCGTCCCGTTCTTGCAAAAAGCCTTCGTTGAAAAAACAACGTAACTAATAAAATTGTTATTCCAATAACGCTCCCTATTGGATTCACCATGTTTCTGCTTGGTCCCAATAAAAAATATGGAGTATCAATTGAAAAAACAACCATTCCCGAATCAAATAGATACCAAATACCAACCAATCCACCATGCAAACCTATACAACCCCATACCGAACCTCTATCAATCGTTCTTCTTAAAGTTAAAACTAATCCAAAAAGAAATAAGCCAGTCAAGAAAGGAATTAAAGCTAATAAACCAATATCAGACCTAAAATGGGCAAGACTAAAAATTGTGGATTGCAAAATAATTCCTCTTCTTACACCAAATAAAATCGACATTTCCTCCATTAACCAAACTCGAAAAACTATCTCCTCAGCAAAAACAATGCCAACTATCAATAATATTGCGTTTAATAAGTCAATAAATTTTATATAGTCAAGTCTATCAATCCAGCCGCATATAACACAAAACATAAACAGAATAAATATTAAAAAAATTGAAAATATAAATCCACTAAAAAATATTTTTAATGCTTCAAATTTATTCTTTACATCAAAACCTATTGATAACCATAAATTATTAGTTTTCCATCTAATAGCTCCCCAACTTGGCAGAACAACTAAAAATAATATGAATGATACTATAGTACCTATAATACTTAAACTATTGGAACTAATATCTCGATCAAAAAGGTAAAAAAAACGACTGACAATCCATCCTGCTGGATATAAAAATAAAAACAGAGTTATTGTAGGTATCCACTGCATCCTTTGATGCAACCATCTCTTCCATAAACTTTTAATTGATGATTTCAGCTTTCTAATTCAATTGTACTTGTCAACCCTTTTGCCTTTAAAGATTCAGAGTAAAATTCAGCAGGTTCTAAGTCACAAGTAATAACAAGTCCAACACCATTATTATGCGTTTCTAACATAATATTCAAAGCATCCTGTTCACTTAATTGTGGGACCACTTGTCTTAATATAGCTACCACATAATCCATCGTATTGACTGGATCATTATGCAGTAAAACCTTATATTTAGGAGATATTTTCCTCACTCGCTGAACTTCCCGATCGATAACAGCAGTATCTCCATCAGTTTGATTTGCAGAATCAACCATAATTAAACTGTCTAGATGAATAGTACTTTTTAACAAGGAACTTACCATGATATTACTCATTTAAGTTTTACTATCCTTTGCATAGCTTTTTCAACATTTTCTCTACTGTTGAAGGCAGACAATCTAAAATAGCCTTCTCCCGCAGCCCCAAATCCACTGCCAGGTGTACCAACAACATTTGCTTTTTCAAGCAAGAAATCGAAGAAGTCCCATGAGCTCATATTTTTGGGTGTTTTTATCCATGCATAAGGGGCATTTATCGCGCCAAAAACTTCAAATCCTGCAGCAGTCAAATTTGCTTTAATTATTTCAGCATTATCCATATAAAAACTCACTAATTTTTTGATTTGTGTTTTCCCCTCTTTTGAGTAAACAGCTTCAGCGCCTCTCTGAACAACATAGCTTACACCGTTGAATTTCGTACTTTGTCGCCTATTCCATAAGGACCACAAATCAACTGTTTCCAAACCTGCTTTACCTTTTAAAGACTTGGGAATAACCGTAAAGGCACATCTTGTTCCTGTGAAGCCTGCATTTTTAGAAAAAGAGCGAAACTCAATTGCACAATCTCTAGATCCCTCAATTTCAAAAATCGAATGAGGAATCGATTCATCTTTAATGAAAGCCTCGTATGCAGCATCAAAAAGAATCAAAGAATTATTTTCTTTTGCATATTTTACCCAAGAAACCAATTGTTCTTTAGTTGCTACTGCTCCAGTAGGATTATTAGGAAAACAAAGGTAAATTAAATCAAATTTATCTTTTGGAATGGATGCCTCAAATCCATTCTCTGAATTAAGTGGGATGTAACTTAAACCTTTATATTCTCCTACTGAGTTAGCTTCTCCAGTCCTACCTGTCATCACATTGGTGTCAACGTATACAGGATAAACAGGATCCGTTACGGCTATTTTATTTTCTTTGCCAAGAATATCTAAAATATTACTACTATCGCATTTAGAGCCATCTGAAACAAAAATTTCTTCAGCTGAAATCTCACAGCCACGAGATATATAATCATTTTCAGAGATAATCTCGCGAAGCCATTTATACCCCTGCTCTGGGCCATAGCCCCTAAAGCCATCTTCTGTTCCCATTTCCTCAATAGCCGCTTTCATTGCTTCACGACAAGCCAAAGGTAGAGGCTCAGTTACATCACCGATTCCTAGGCGGATCAAATCAGTATTAGGATTCTTGGAGCTAAATTCTTTAATTCTCCGAGAAATCTCTGGGAAAAGATAGCCTGCTTTTAATTTCAGGTAATCAGTATTAACCTGTACCACTTAAAAATCGTCAACATTTATTTTTAAGGATAATCCCTAAACCCCTTTAAATCTTCAACATTGATGATTCCATAATTAAGAACTAATTTTTTACTAGGATTACCTAATAAAAAATAATCAACCAAAAGTAATCCTGTGTTAATATGGGTAAAGAACTGAGAAAAGGTTTTTCGCGCCTTAATGTTCTAAATTAACGTCATTTTTTCTTAAAGGGACACCTAGATTAAACGTTGGCAATCCCAGCGATTTCAACCGGATCATATTTAATTCCCATTCCGAACAGTATTCAAAAATCTCTTTAAGTTTATTAGACGTTAAAAATTCCAACAGTTCTATTTGCAGTTTTTCTGCTAATCAATTTCTCATAGCTTAAAACGCTCAACATTGTTTATGCCCCAGCAAATTGTCATTGCTGAGCATTTGCGAATTGCCGCTCTGCTCACTGATGAGAGAATAGATGAATTAATTGTCGCTCAAGGTAGCTACCAAATCGGAGATATTTTCTTAGGAACCGTTGAAAATGTTCTTCCGGGGATAGATGCAGCTTTTGTCAATATTGGTGAAAGTGAAAAAAATGGCTTTATTCATGTAAATGATTTAGGTCCGCTTAGATTAAAAAAAGCAACTGCAGGAATAACAGAGTTACTCGAACCAAGGCAAAAGGTTTTGGTTCAGGTAATGAAAGAGCCCACTGGGACCAAAGGACCTAGATTAACTGGAAACATAGCTCTTCCTGGTAGATATCTAGTATTCCAACCTCATGGACAAGGTGTAAATATTTCGAGAAGAATAAGCACTGAAAATGAAAGAAATCGACTTAGAGCATTAGGAGTATTAGTTAAGCCTCCCAGTACTGGACTTTTAATAAGAACAGAAGCGGAAGATATTTGTGAAGAATTCTTAATTGATGATATTGAAAATCTTCTTAAACAATGGGAGCTTATTCAACAAGCATCAGAGAGTTGCACTCCGCCAATTCTTTTAAATAGAGACGAAGACTTTATTCACAGAATTCTTAGAGATCATACAGGTCAAAGTATTACTCAGATTGTTGTAGATAATACTGAAGCAATTGGTCGGGTTAAAAACTTCCTTAGCAAAGATAGTAATGAATTCACAATAGAATTACATAGCGATTCAGAGAATATATTGGAAAAATACAAAGTCATATCTTCAATTAATGATGCATTGAAACCTAGAGTGGATCTACCTTCGGGTGGATATATAATAATAGAACCAACAGAAGCTTTGACAGTTATTGATGTCAACTCAGGCTCATTTACACGATCTGCAAATTCCAGAGAAACAGTATTATGGACTAATTGCGAAGCCGCTATTGAGATTGCAAGACAATTAAAATTAAGGAATATTGGCGGGGTTATTATTATTGATTTTATTGATATGGATACAAAAAGAGATCAACTTCAATTGTTAGAACATTTCACATCTGCTATTAATGGAGACTCGGCTCGACCACAAATAGCTTCACTTACAGAACTTGGACTTGTTGAGCTAACTAGAAAAAGACAAGGTCAAAATATATATGAATTATTTGGAAAGACTTCCCCTAATTCACAAGGGTCAGGTTCTCTTCCAATCATTACTATTCAAGATATAAATCCAACAAACCCATCTGAAGCTGGTGTAATCAATTCAACTTTAATCACAGGAGAAGATATACAATCTTTGCAAGAAAGTAATAACAAAAAAAAGCGTCTAAATAAAGCAAGAGATATAGAAACAAACTTAATTAATGAAGAACGCAAATCATCTATAGACAACTCAAAAGCCATCTCCTCGGATACAGTCACAGAAGATACTCCAAAGGATAATAATAAAAGAAAAGAAACAACAATAATAAATATAAATATGAATCAGAACGAAGAGATTGTTTATAGTTTTATGGGATTAGATCCTATTTTACTTTTAGAGACACCTCCAATATCGGAAAACTATAAGGTGAATATAATCAGGCCTGGCAATGATGAATCTACTAAAGAAGAAGAAAAAAATAAAATACCTGAGGATAATCAACAAAAAATAGTTGATGATTCTAATATTAAACATGAAAACAACAATAAGGATATCATTCGTCTTAAAAATAATAGTCAACAAAAACCAACAACTTCTGACGAAAAAGAGAATAATGAAGAAGCAAATCTCAATGTAGATTTAGATCAAGAAACAAATGAATTAACTTCCACCGAGTCAGAAGAAGTTAATGAGGATCCAAGACGAAAAAGAAGAAGGTCTTCAGCCTCTTCTTAAATATGGAAGATAAAAAACTTCTTATCGCTGGAGTTGATGAAGTGGGAAAAGGTTGTTTATTTGGTCCTGTTTTCGCGGCAGCGGTTATTTTAAGCAAAGAGAATGAAATAAAGCTCTTAAATCAAGGTTTGAAAGACAGTAAAAAATTGAGTCATCGGCAAAGACATAACTTAGTTCCTTTGATAAAAACAAACTCAATAGCTTGGTCAATTGGCCAAGCGTCAGCAAGAGAAATAGACGTTTTCGGCATCCGAGATGCTACTGAGAGAGCTATGCTAAGAGCATTAGAAAAATTTTCATCTCCACCAGATTTAATTCTTGTAGACGGAATTTTACCCATTCGCTTGTGGCTAGGGAGACAAAAGACACAAGCTCGAGGTGAAAGTCATTTCGCTTCAATTGCTGCTGCAAGTGTATTAGCGAAAGAAACTAGGGATGACTTAATTAAACGACTAGCTCGCAAATACAATTGTTTTGAACTAGAAAAAAACAAGGGTTATGGAACTGAGATCCATAGAAAAAACTTAATCAAAGAAGGTGCAACAAAACTCCACCGAAAAAGTTTTATCTCACGGTTAGAAATAAATTGATATTTATTTTGTAACTAATTTTCTTTACACCAATTATTAAAGTCAACAATTAACTGCTTCTGAACCCTTGCCTTAATCCCTAACAAAATACCATTCAATATTGATTCCCCTGTTTTCTCAAGCATTTTGGGAGGAATTAATCTCAATAGCTGAGGCTGACTTACTGTTACACCCAAAAGAGCTTCGCCTTCAAGACCTGATGGTTTTGCCTCCAAAACTGCATCTAAGGTTAAATCGAAATCATCAACTAATCCCAAACCATCTAAGTGGCTTTCAGTGACATACATTCTTATTTTTTTCTCAGAATTTTCCACCCCGATTGATACGACTGGATTTATTTGAAGCTGAAAAACCTTAAAACTTGTGACTTCGTATTTAAAGCTCCCTGGCCCTAAAGGAGTCAATTTTTTAGAATCAAGCATTGCTCCTACAACTCTTTCCTGTTGTAGGAGATAATCAGGTAGTTTCTCCTGATTATTTTGAACAACTAGATCAATTTTTTGTCGTGCTGTAAAGGCAAGAGACATTATCAAAAACTTGCTCAGTTTGATCTTATCGGTTTTTACCCCTTTTTTTTTATCTAATGTCAACTCTAGTGGCCTACTTAGGGCCTAAAGGAACATACGCTGAGAAGGCTGCGAAAGCGCTAGCAGAGCTCGAAGAGCTTGACTCTCCAGTTTTCTCCCCATGCAAAGGGTTAAGATCTGTGGTGGATAATCTTGCAAACAATCTTTGTGAAGCAGCCGTAGTACCAATTGAAAATTCAGTAGAAGGTGGGGTCACCACAACATTAGATTCTCTATGGAGACATGAAAATCTATTTATTCATAGAGCCCTTGTACTCCCTATTAAACACTCATTAATGAGTAGCGGATCAATATCTAAGATTTCAGAGGTCCTTTCACATCCACAGGCAATAGCTCAATGCAGCCAATGGTTAAACGACAATATTCCAAATGCAGTTCATCTACCTACTAATTCAACGGCAGAAGCGATCAGGATGGTAAGAGGAAGCTCATTCAGAGCAGCGATAGGATCCAAAGATGCAAGCGAGGAACTGAATATTCTTGCTTATCCCATAAATGATATTGAAGGGAATTGCACTAGATTCGTTCTTCTCAGCAAGAACAACATTAAAGTAGATGGGGACAGGGCAAGTATGGCTTTTTCTCTTAAGTCCAATAGTCCGGGTGCATTACTAAAAGCATTAAATTGCATCGCAAATCTTGGCTTGAATATGAGTAGAATTGAATCACGTCCTTCTAAAAGAGAACTTGGCGAATATGTCTTTTTCATAGATCTTGATTTAAACAATAATAATAAAAAATACTTTGAAAATATTACTAAAGAGTTATCACCTCTTTGCAATCAAATAATTAATTTTGGATGCTATTTCGGATCAGAAGTTGATTAAATTATCCTCTTGATTTGAATACTCCAAATTTCATCAAACCACTTGAAAAAGACCATCTCATCATCAATATTATTGGGATTTCTCTAAAGGCCTTTAGAAACGATCTAATGCCTAATTTCAAGATGGATGAAGGTCTTCTAAACCCTTCATATATAGATTCATTCCAAGACTGAATTGTGTATTTAGTCCAATTGGAAGACTCTACAGGGCTTCCACAGAAAGGGCTGTTTAATAAGTTGTTTTTAAATCCTTCAATACTTGAAAATTCAGGATGGGTCCATTGGGTGAGTAATTGATTCATAATGAACTTTTCAAAAAAATTTAAAGGATGCTTAGTTGAATCTCTTTGATTCCAATCTGCAACTGCCAAAACTCCACCTGGCCTAAGCACTCTGAGCATCTCATCTGCAAAAGTTTGTTTATCTAAGATATGAGGCCCAGCTTCAACACTCCAAACCCCGTCAAAACTACCTTTTTCAAATTTTAAGTCAAGTGCATTCATTACCTCAAAACGACAAAAATCCCTATTAGCTGTTAATTCATGCGCTCTTTTAACTTGTTCTGGACTTATTGAAATACCAACGACATCAAATCCATAATAATCAGATAATATTCTTGAACTTCCGCCTATTCCACAACCTACGTCTAACACTCTTGAGCCTTTTGGTAATTGATTTAAACCGCTCCAGCGAACTAATTCATGAACAAAATCAACCTTAGCCTCTCTAAAGTCTTTTTTTATTCTCGGTTTTTCGTAAAAACCAAGATGAATATGTTCTCCCCATAGATTTTCTAATAAACGATCATTAGTCCATGAATCATAAGAGGATGCAACGCTATTAACAGACTCATATTTACGACTTTTTCTAAACCACTGGTTAGTTACAGTGATGAAAAAGAAAGCACTAAGTATAAAAATTAATATCCATTGCATAATTAATTGTTGGCTTGATCGGCATTTGAGAAAGTATCTTTTAAAGCAGTTCTGGCAGCTAGTTGCCTTCTTGTGTGATCTAGAAGTTCATATTCTCTTTCCAAACGATGAAAGGTATTTGTTAATTCTAATAGATTTTGCTGTTCACTTGCTACTGGACCGCCAAGATGAGCAGCTATCCAAAAAGACAATTCTCTGGGAATATCAGGCAAAGAATCAGGCAGTTCCTTCTCAGATTCAGTTAATTTTGAGGTAAGTGAAACTACATCCTTTAGAGCAATTGATACTGAATCCTTTAGTTCCAATAGTTTGGTTTCGTCTAAGATTTGTTCATCATCGACCCAACTCACTAATGCGTTAATAAAAGGTGTTTCACTAATAATTTCAAGAATTCGAAATCTTTGCTGTCCAATAGTCACAATATTACTTCTACCATCTTGTGAAGTTTGATGCTTAATAATCTCAGCACAACAACCAACATCTGCCATTTTTTTTTCAATTGGATCCCATCTAACAACTCCAAAACGGCTATCCGATTTCAAAGCAGATTGAAGCATAACTCTGTAACGAGTCTCAAAAATATGAAGTGGCAAATACTCCTGAGGAAAAAGCACAACCTCAGGCAATGGGAAAAGTGGTAGCTCCCTAACTGAAAGTTCGCTCAAATGGGTATTCCTAATTAAACATATCCTAGATAATCAAACTCTGGTTTGAGAGAAAAAGATCTAGAGCTTAACTTCTATATCAACTCCACTAGGTAGATCCAACTTCATTAAAGCGTCTATAGTCTTTGCTGAAGGGCTGTAAATATCAATAAGTCTTCTATGTGTTCTTGTCTCAAAATGCTCTCTTGAATCTTTATCAACATGAGGTGAACGAAGAACACAATATATTTTTCTTTTTGTAGGAAGAGGAATGGGACCTATCGCTGAAGCAGCTGTTGTGTCTGCAGTCTCAATTATTTTATCGCAGGATAAATCAAGCATTCTTCTATCAAAAGCCTTTAGGCGAATGCGTATTTTTTGCTGTGCAATTGCAGTTGACATAATGGGATAACCAAGCTAATTAAGTTCTCGAAGTTCTTTTAAGGATGAACTAGTGAGTTCATTTGTTTAATTAATTTAGAGGATGACCTGAATAAATTACAAGTCATCCTCTAAAGCATTATTCAATAATTTTAGAAACTACTCCTGCTCCAATTGTACGTCCACCTTCGCGAATAGCGAATCGCATTCCTTGTTCTATAGCAACAGGGGATATCAATTCTCCTGTCATCTTTATTCTGTCGCCAGGCATGACCATTTCAACATTACTGCCATCATCAGATGTGAATGCAGTAATTTGACCTGTTACATCCGTAGTACGAATATAAAACTGAGGACGATAACCAGCAAAGAAAGGTGTATGGCGGCCACCCTCTTCTTTCTTCAATACATATACCTCACCCTCGAATTTGGTATGAGGTGTGATGGATCCTTTTTTAACAAGAACCATTCCCCTTTCAATATCTTCCTTCTGTATACCCCGTAAAAGAAGTCCAACGTTGTCACCAGCCATACCTTCATCAAGAAGCTTTCTAAACATCTCGACACCGGTAACAGTGGTTAGTCTTGTATCTCTAATTCCTACAATTTCAACCTCCTCTCCGACTGTTACTTTTCCTCTTTCAATTCGTCCAGTTGCAACTGTTCCACGGCCAGTAATTGAGAAAACGTCTTCGATAGCCATTAAGAAAGGCTTATCAATTTCACGTTCTGGTTCTGGAATTGATGCATCAACAGCTGTCATCAAGTCATCTATTTTTGTCTCCCAATCTGCTTCTCCTTCGATAGCTTTTAACCCCGAAACTTGAACGACAGGGATGTCATCACCAGGGAAGTCATAACTTGTGAGAAGTTCACGAATCTCCATTTCTACAAGTTCTATCATTTCTTCATCATCGACCATGTCACATTTGTTAAGTGCAACAACCAATGCAGGTACTCCAACCTGCTTCGCCAAAAGAATATGTTCTTTTGTTTGTGCCATTGCTCCATCGGTAGCTGCTACAACAAGAATCGCACCGTCCATCTGAGCAGCACCTGTGATCATGTTTTTTACATAATCAGCGTGACCTGGGCAATCAACGTGAGCGTAATGCCTGCCATCAGTTTCATATTCAACGTGAGCAGTGTTGATTGTTATGCCGCGTTCACGCTCTTCTGGAGCTCCATCTATTTCAGCGTAATCTTGCGCTTCGGCTTGACCTTTCTTTGCTAAAACCTTAGTAATTGCTGCCGTAAGGGTTGTTTTGCCATGGTCAACGTGGCCAATAGTACCTATGTTGACATGAGGTTTGTTCCTCTCAAACTTCTCGCGAGCCATTTTTTTTAAAGAATCGGGGGTTGGTTAGTAAATTTTTAGAGATCAGGAATTGCCCTGATTCTTGGAGATAATTGCCTCAGCAACATTACGAGGAACTTCCTCGTAGGTACTGAACTCCATTGAGAAAATACCCCGACCTTGAGTCATTGATCGGAGTTGAGTGGCATAGCCAAACATTTCAGCTAATGGCACTTTTGACTGGACTTTGGATTGTCCATCTTCGATGGATTGACCTTCAACCTGACCTCGTCTAGAGGACAGATCTCCAATTATAGATCCTAGGAAGTCCTCAGGCACTTCTACCTCAACTTTCATCATAGGTTCTAGAAGGACAGGATTGCACTTCTTGATTCCATCTTTAAAAGCCATTGAGCCTGCAATTTTGAAAGCCATCTCTGATGAGTCAACATCATGATAAGACCCATCAACCAATGTAACTTTTACATCAATTAAAGGATAGCCAGCAATTACACCAGACTCACATGTTTCTTTCATTCCTGATTCAGCAGGCTTTATATATTCTTTTGGAACAGACCCACCAACAATTTTATTGACAAACTCAAAACCAGTTCCTGGTTCACCTGGCTCAACTTCAATGACAACATGACCGTACTGACCTTTACCACCTGTTTGTCTTGCAAACTTACCTTCACCTGAAGAGCTGGCTCTAATCGTTTCCCTATAAGAAACTTGAGGTGCTCCAATATTTGCCTCTACCTTAAATTCTCTCAACATACGATCAACCAGAATCTCTAGGTGCAATTCACCCATACCTGCGATTACAGTTTGATTTGTCTCTTGATCAGTACTGACTCTGAATGTTGGATCCTCCTCAGAAAGAGATGTCAACGCTTTCCCTAACTTTTCCATATCACTTTTAGTCTTGGGTTCTACCGCAACTGAAATAACTGGCTCAGGAATATAAAGCGTTTCAAGAACAATTGCTTCTTCTGAAGCGCATAGCGTATCTCCCGTGGTTGTGTTTTTTAGACCAAGCACAGCACCAAGATCACCAGCTCTTAATTCATCGACTTCCTCTCGGTCATCAGCTTTCAAAATTATCAACCTAGAAATTCTCTCTTTTGCATCCTTGGTTGAATTGAGGACATAACTTCCTTTTTCAAGAACACCAGAATACATACGAACAAACGTCAATTTTCCGTATGGATCAGACATGACCTTGAATGCAAGTGCGCTAAAGGGAGCACCATCATCTGAAGGTCTTACAGCTTCTTTTCCATTAGGGAGCAAACCTTGAATAGGCGGCACATCAACAGGAGCAGGAAGATAATTAACTACTGCATCTAGTAATAACTGAACGCCTTTA